>NZ_JBVVPN010000061.1:0-35018 GCF_055811035.1 Bradyrhizobium sp. MI1.10 | reverse complement strand
GGCGCTCACCGCGCCGGTGAGGACCGCATAGGCTGTCTTGTTGTGATGCCGGTGTCCGGAAGTGGCCAATTTCAGACTTTCCCTTCGGTTCGGAGGTTGTCGCGTCTCAGCGTCATTTTTCGTCACTGCGCCCATCAGGTCGCGAAGCTTTTGCGAGGCGCCAAAGTGGTTGATGTGCCCGTTGAGCAGCCGACTTAATTTGAATTGATCGTCAATCTTAGAACTGCAAAAGCGCTCGGTCTCGAAATGCCGCCTGGGTTGATCTCCTGTGCCAACAACACGATCGAATGAGGTGGTGACTTACGTTTTTGACCCGAAGACGAAGATCGCCATCGTGTCCGGCACGTCCGCAGTCGGGGTCAGAGCGGACATCGAGAAGAGGTGGGCAAATCGACGCGAATGACTCAACGTGGAAATGAGCCATTCGGCCGCTCACGAATCTTCAGCCTTCCTGTCCAATGACGGACCTCTGACAAAGCCGTGCCGTGTGGTAATGTTGAGCGCTAAGGGCGGATCTCATCACGCGTCAGCGGGTGCGGCATCGCGTTTCCCCCTGAACGCGATCCTAGCGGCTTGGAAGGCGGTGGGGCAGGCGCTGCGCCTTGCACACCGGTAACGAACTGCCGCGTAGGGCGCTCTTCCCGCAGGTTGTCCTCGGCAGCCCCGCCTAGGCGGGTGAGCTCCGACCACGCCAGCGCGGCGGTGATCCATCTATGCCGCTCTGCTCCATTGGCTTGGGCGGCAAGCTTCATCGCCGCGACGGCCTCGCGCTTGGGGTCGTACTCGAGATCCATGGATACAAATATAGTTGCAGATCGTAAACGATCACGCACCAGCGTGACCGTAGCAATCCGGGGTCGACAACCATACGCGGATCCTGCCTAGCCGCCCGGAGATGCCCGCCCGATCCGCCCCATTCACAGGCGCGGACCTCTCCGGTGCGCTCGCGATCGAGGCCCTGCGCGAGCGTCCCGCAAGGGGATCCAACTGCACCGACACTCCCCAAAAGCCCGTGAATTGCTCGTCTTTCAGATTTCTCGTGACCGGCACCCCCGCTATGGTGGCGCCTCACGGGACTACGTCACCGGCTCACGACGAGAAGAGATGTTTCAAAACGCATCGGATCTGGCCGCGATGGCCGAGGAGCTAGGCCGATCGAGTGACTACCGGGTGCTCCGGCGCCTGGTGCCGCGGCCGAGGTCGGTGGCGGGCTCCGGACAGGAATTGAGGATCGGCATCCTGCTCGACACCGAGACCACCGGCCTCGACCACCGCAAGGACGAACTCATCGAGCTCGGCATGGTCAAGTTCGGCTACACGCCGGACGGGCGCATCATTGATGTCAGGGACACGTTCTCCGCCTTCAATGAGCCGTCCGAGCCGATCCCGGCCGAGATCACGGCGCTTACCGGCATCACCGACGAAATGGTGGCCGGCCACAGGATCGACGAGGCCGCCGTGAACGCCTTCGTTGATGATTCCGTGGTCCTGGTCATCGCGCATAACAGTGGATTCGATCGGAAGTTTTCCGAACGCTACTGGCCCATCTTCGAGCGGAAGGCGTGGGCATGCTCCGCGACCGAGGTCCAGTGGCGGCAGCACGGCTTCGATGGAGCGAAGCTCGGCTACCTTCTGAATGGCGCCGGCTATTTCCACCAGGCGCACCGCGCGGTTGACGACTGTCACGCGCTGCTCGAGATCTTGGACTTCGACCTACCAACGACCGGCGCGCCCGCGCTCGCCGTCCTGCTCGAGACCGCACGACAGAAGACCATCCGGATCTGGGCCGAACAGTCGCCGTTCGAACTCAAGGATTCGCTGAAGCGGCGCGGCTATCGGTGGAGCGACGGCACAGACGGCCGGCCAAAATCCTGGTACGTCGACGTCTGCGAGTCCGCGCTGGACACCGAGCTCGCGTTTCTCCGGACCGAGATCTACCTGCGCGACGTGGAGCCGCGCCTGCAGACGCTGACCGCCTTCACCCGCTTCTCCTGCAGGATCTGATGGCCGCCAACCGCCATGCCGAATACGCGGCGAACCTGGCCCTCAGCGGCCGAGACGTTTCTCGACCCGCTTGCGGCTGTTGCCGACCTTCTTCACGGCCTTCTTCACTGCCGAGGCCGAGCGGCCAGTCTTCTTTGCTTCGTATCGCACTTCGTAGTCCTGGTCTTTAGCCACGCGGGCGCGATCTTGTTTGCGTCCCCGTGGGGTTTTCTTCTTCGCGGCCATCTGCTCCTCCGTCTGCGAAACTGATGGCCAGTGCAACGCTTCAAGGAATCGCGGGGTTCCCTCAAAGAAGCTGTTGCGGGCCGAAGCCGAACGAGCGCCGGCAGCATCTCTGCTCCACCTTTGTTGGCCTTTCCATTTTCGTTTGCTCGACCGCCTGCACGAAGGCTTCGTCGCACCGCATGAGCACAGCGGCCCTTTGGCGCACGTCGCCCGAGTTGGCCAGCTCCGAACGCTCCGGAGCTTCAAGTACGCGCCCGGAGCCCGCTCCCGTTTTCTTGCAGATGCTTTTTTAGATCCTCCGTTCCGAACCCACCGACCGGGAAAATCTGGAACTTCTCAGCCCAGCGTAGGTTGGTTGCCGATCGTCGAACTTAGGAGCCGAATATGAGTCGTGGAATGCCATCGATGACCGCCCTCCTGGGTATGCTCGCGATCGCCGGTTACCAGAATCGTGACAAGCTGGCGGACATGTTTCGCAATGCTAACTCCGGTCAGTCGGCGGGTGCCAAGGATTCCCTGAGCGGCATGCTCGGCAACCTTGGCGGCCTTGTGGGAGGCGGCGGCGTGGGTTCGCTCCTGAACGGCGGGATCGGCGAACTGCTCCAGCACTTCAAGCAGAACGGGCAGGGCGATGCAGCCCAATCCTGGATCAATCAAGGGCCAAACCGCGAAGTTACCCCGCCCGAACTCCAGCAGGCTATCGGTCCGGACGTCCTTCAAAAGCTGGAGCAGCAGACCGGCCTGTCGCAGCAGGAGATTCTCGACCGCTTGTCCCGAGAGCTTCCGACAGCCGTGGACAAATACACACCTGATGGACGTCTTCCGGCTCCATCGGCGGGATAATCACAGCGATCGAGAGAGAGAGACATGGGCATCATCTGGACGATCATCATCGGTTTCATCGCAGGCGTCATCGCGAAGTTCATCATGCCCGGCGACAACGAGCCCTCGGGTTTCATCCTGACCACGATCCTGGGAATAGTGGGCGCGTTCGTTGCGACCTATCTTGGCCAATCTCTCGGCTGGTACCGGCCAGGAGAAGGCGCGGGGCTAGTGGGGGCAGTGGTAGGCGCCATCATCGTGCTTTTCGTCTACGGTTTTGTGGCCGGTCGCAGCCGCCGGGCCATCTAACCACCGTGAAGGGTATCCTTCGCGTTTGCGGAGAATTCGCCCCGCGCGAAAGGCGATCGGCAAGATGAAATGGATGCTCGTTGCTCTGGTAGGAGGATGACCCCGGTGGACACCGACCTGGTCTTCGACAAGTTCGCCGATTGCCTCGCCGCCGAGGAGCAGATGCGAAAGCACTATACGGACGCTTTCGAGGCTTGGGACAGATGGGCTCCGGCCAATATCGAGCGACGCCGCGAATACTCTAAGGCCCGCGACCTCCAGGCCAAACGCCTGCTCAGCAACATCGGTACGTGCGTTCCTCATGCGGGCGGCGACGCCGTAGCACCTCAGCAGCAGAATAATCCCACTCCTTCTCAGCCTTCCCAAGCTACCCCACTCCGCAGCCAAGTCCGAAAACGTAACGTCCGAACGTTTCGAACAGGCCCTGCCGCAAACGAAGGTCGCAGCGGCGCTTTCATCGCCCCTGCCTTCATTGCTCTCGCCACGCGCTGAGCTGTGGGCTGCTGACGATTATAGGTGCACGCCAAATGTCGCCCATAACGGACCTGCGGGCTGACGATGCCGACAGAACTAAGGCGTTTACCGACATCATGTCGGACGCTTTTGACTACTTCCGCGCCTACGCTGTCCGGGCTCTTTGCAAGGCCTGATCCATGCCGCAGGGCAGGATGAAGCATCTGCAGCTGGTTGCGGGACGAATTTACAATCTCCTCAAGAAGGAGGCCGCTTATAGCCCGAACACGCAGCACCTTGAGGACTTCCGGGCAGCGCACAAAATTGAGGAATCTCTCGATGGCCGGCGCGATGACGGCCCACCCACTAAAGGAGCCTTTGCTCCGGTGAGGCCGGGCGCGGAACGGGAGGCTCGTTGAGTGGCTTCCGTCGATGGTCGCACCGTAGTAAGTCTCCTGCGAGAATACGCACAGCGAGCGGCGTTGCGTGGCGGCAACCCGTACAGGGCGAAAGCCTATGCGCGCGCCGCAGACAGCCTGGCGGCCCTTGCCGTCCCTCTGGACGTGCTCATCGCCGAAGACCGGCTCACGGAAATCCCCGGCGTCGGCGAGGCGATCGCCGACATTATCGTCAAGCTTCACAAGACGGGCTCTCATCCGAGCCTTGAAAAGCTGCGCAAGAAGTTTCCCGAGGGTGTACTCAAGATGCTTTCGGTGCCAGGTTTGCGGCCGGAGAAGGTATCAGGGGACCTGCCGCTATCGAACGGCCGCCACCGCGATCACCAGTAGAGGAAGATCGGCACCAATAATGGTGATACGAGCCACTCACGAATGTCGAACTTGCCGGGATCGGGCATCTGACCGCCTTCTTTCAGGTGGAGGCGGGAGCGCAATGCTCTCAGTCGCCGACCACTGATCGGGGCGGTGATGGATGACATCCCTGGGCTTAAACAACGCGCAGCGATACCTAAAAAGCACGCCCGAACGCGGCGAATCAGCGGCTTAACTTTAGCGAGGGCAGAACAATGGGATGCATCGCGTCCCGTTTCTGCTGTAGGTCGGCGACCACTCCTATAATACGCTTTGCGGTGAGCGGATCGAAGGGGAAGGCCGAGAGCCGTTGGTAGTGGGAGATTATCTCGTCTAGCTCTTTGCAAGCGTCGCACATTGGCTCACCCGCTCAACTTGAGGCGGGAGCACACGGGCTCTCGGTCACCGATAACAGCAGAGGATGACCCTGGCTAAAGGCTGCCGGTGCTTTCAGTTCCTATTTTAAGAGCGGCCACCCGGCGCGGGCCGCGGATCGTCGCGCCGAATGTGCCGTAGGGTTCAAAAGCTCAGGTGAGGACGTCCATCAGCGAGGGTCGCCCTCCGTAAACCGACATCTCGATCGCCGTGCGCTGTCAACTCAGGCGTCAACAGGCAACAAGCATTTCGAAATGAAGGAAGACGCTGTCATTGCGTTCTCTGGTCCGAGCAAATCTGATGCAAACAAAGATCGCTGAAAGAAGAGGCCGCCTGAAGCGCCTAGTACTCGTTCCCGTCGCTGTGATGAAGATCAAAAGCTCGATCGTACCTGTCGCGGGCTTCGGTACCTACGCTGTATCGGCCGGGCCACCATGAATGCGGTGGATTGTAGTTGTCGTTCTCAGCGTCTTCTTTGGCCTTTCTGCTTAAATCCTCGGGCGTCCAAAGCGACATTGATTTATCTTTACTCATGCCCAGGTCCTCCGAGTGTGCTGCGGCCTATCGCACCGGCAGCAATTTTGAAACGAAGTGCCAGTCGCCCAACAGCATCCCACCAGAACTCTGAATCCATCGCCTACGGTCTCATCGAGGACAATCATGCTGACGGACAGAAAAAAAGCGAGCGCCGCAAAGAAAGTTCCAGCCGCGCTGGCGAGCGCCGCCGCGTCGGCACCGAAGCTCCATTCTTCCGGCCGTTGGAATCTTATTGTGTGTGCAACACGGCTTGGCAGATCGATGCCCATATAGAAACCAAAAGCCCCGTAAAGCACCATCAAGAGGACCATCCATTCATTTCGAAACAACTCGGTTTCCATGCGCATCAGTCCTACGCCCACGTACAGGCCGCCTGCGGCGCCAACCATGGCCAGTCCAGTCCTTTCAAAGATGTGTGCCACCTTAACGACAACGGAACGGCCCAGCCACGTTGCGAGGGTGACGTAAGCGTACTTCGCCAACTGTTTCTCCCTAGTGACAAAGCGCACGGCTCTTGGGACGAGACTTCGAGACCGCCACCAATAGAACCCTGACCAGCTATTGATTTGGTGGCTAGTTCAGCCTGAAATCGGACTGGCAACTAGGCCGTTATGAGCGGCAGAAGAACGATCGGTTTCTTTGAATCTAATGCGGTTTCGGCAAGGGTGAGATTTGTTGAGGTCCCTTCTGGTGCAAGGGTGCGGCCGTTGGCGCAGGGCTACAGGCTGGCCGAGCTGGAAGCGACGACATGTCGGGAGCAGCTCTGGTCTTTGGGAAGTGTCCGCACCGACGTGTCAATAGCTATATTACGACTATAGAACCGTGCGTTGCATTGTTGGCCACCATGGTTGCAGTCGCCGGCGACGCTGCGATGACATCTGCCTTGAGCGCTACCAATTCGTCGGCGACGCGAAGCACCCCGTGGGATTGCCTCTCCCCGAACCGGCAATCGATGATGACATTCTGGCCGGCGGCCCCTGCGAGCTCGCGCGGTCCTCGTCGAAACGCTTCCAGGGGGCGCCAGCCAAGGGTGTCGCGCAGACCCATAGGCAGGACAGCGGTCGGCTGCGGCCTGGGTTTGATCTTGATCAAGTTCAGCAGCGTCGCCGCCACGATCATCGTTAGGACGCCACCAACGCTGAGCGTGATCTGCATCGCAAGCCCCTCAGATATGTCGAGCAGCGCCAGGAGGCTGACGAGCGTGAGCAGAACGCCGAGGCAGAAGATTGGCAACGAGTGCTTGCCACAGAGGATGGCGCCGCGCATCACCGCAGTCGTCAATGCTTGTCGATTGGGTGGCACGAACCATACCGCTACAACCGCAAGAGCGAAGAAATGCAACAGACGCAACGGATCGAGATTCGATTTGTCCATCGGGTAAGCCAAGTTCGTCAGCCCCTTCGGTATCAACGCTTCCAGCGGCTTGATTCTCCAGCTCAATACGATGGCGAGGCTGAAGACCAGATAAAGAACGGCAGGCACAAGCACCATGCGCGACGTTAGCCAGGGGCGTACTCTTTCGCCCTCGATTATCACCCACGCGCCAAGGACCACGAGCAGTTGCCAGGCCAGTGGATTGAAAGCCCAGTGGCCGTTCGGCCACGCCGGCAAGGACCAGCCGAATATATGCACCAGCGTATAAAGCGCCAGCGAAGCGCCAAGCGTCACGTTCGGCAGTCGCAGCAGCAACCACAGCAACGGCGCGAACAAGAGGTGGAGAAGCACGAAGATCGGCAATACGTCGGTATTGACCGGACGATACTGCAGGATCGCCGCGTGCGCGAGCGTCGCGCCGGGCTGATCCAACAGAATGCGCGTATTGCTCTCGTCAGCGAGGCGTTCCACGCCAGCGATGCGGACTAGAAGGGCGCAGGCGAGCGTGAGCAGCAAAAATGCGACATAGATGTCCCAGCTTCGCCGCAGCGTTCGGCGGATCACGCGGGTCCATCCCTCGCACCTCCATACCTTACCGTAGGCCAGTGCGCAGGTGACGCCCGAGACGAACATGAACAGTTCCGCCGCATCGCTGAAGCCGTAGTTTCGCGGCGTCAGCCAGCTTCCAATGTTATTGGGGACATGATCAAGAAAGATGCACCAGAGCGCGATGCCGCGGCAGGCGTCAATCCGCAGGTCGCGGCCGTCGGCTTTCAGCTCCGGCAGTGCGGCCGCTGATGGCTTCGGGGGTGGCGGTTAGCATTGGCTTGCCTCGTCTAGCGTGCGCGCACGCTTAAAGAGGAACGATCGAAAGCGACCGATTTGACCAAAAGCGCGGCCCTGCTCCGGTCGTGACAGCGCCGCAGTCCAGCGTTGCTTCACGTCGACCTGGCCACGACACCAATCGCGACAATGATCATATGGCCGCGCTTGAGTAAACCGCTGGTGTAGAGGGTGACCGTCGACATCATCGTTTAAGTTGCGCAGTGTGTAAATTGGCCGCAGGTCGGTATGAAGAGGTGCCTAGGTCCTATGACGAAGGTACCGTCGGGGCGGCGGCATCTATTTGATACCTCAACCACGCGATGAGCAATTCATCGCTCGCGTGGACGGTAGGGCGGCGAGGACCGCGCTTCATGTAGTCCTTGCTCATTACGATTGTGTGCCGGTTGCAACCATAACGCACAGCAGCACTCGGCTCCTACTTTGAGTGCCTGACGGCGAACCACTGGACCAGAGATAGAAGGTGAACGGTTTCCAAGGTGGGTGTATGATTTTTTCATTGATCTCCGGGCGGTCATTGGACGGAGAGCAGTTTTATGAAGGTTCTTGTTGTTGACGATCACACATTAATCCGCGAGGCGTTGCACGGCGTCCTGAAGCAATTGAAGCGAGAGGCCGTGATATTCGAGGCTTCGAGCAGTCGAGAGGCCATGCGCATCGTCGAGGAGCATCCCGATATCAGCCTCATTTTGCTCGATATCAATTTGCCTGACCGCGACGGCTTCTCTGTCCTTTGCGAACTGCGCCATCGCTATACGGCGATTGCTATCATCATTCTCTCGTCCTCCGATGATCAGGACACGGTCAGGCGCGCTTTCAAACTTGGCGCGCTGGGTTTCATTCCGAAAACCACGGAACGTGAAGTGATGCTCAATGCTATTGAGTTGGTGTTCTCCGGCGGAGTTTACATTCCCTCGGAGATTCTGGAGGAAACGGCAGGTCCGCGGTTTGCGGATAAACCATTGGCTCGCGACTCACTCAAGGGGCGAGGATTGACCGATCGTCAGATCGACGTACTTGCGCTCCTGATGAAGGGAAAAAGCAACAAGGTCATTGCCAGGACGCTCAATATGGCAGTGCCGACAGTGAAGAATCACATGACGGTCGTTCTCAAGGCGCTCGGGGTAGCGACCCGCACTGAAGCCATCATAAAAGTCGGAAAAATGGGCTGGGAATGGCCGCCGAAGTCTGAATCATGAGACTGCCCGGGTGCCTCCTCCACCATCATGATCTCTGAGGAGCTCATGCATGACAGCGCGGAGCCGCATCGGGTCGACCGGCTTGTGCAGCAAAATGTAGCCTCTGTCCCTAGCGTCCCGCAGAGGTTCAGCTGCGGTATCGCCGCTGATGAGAATGGCGGGAATTGACGAGCCAAACGCCGCATTGATTTGTTCAATTGCCCGGATGCCGGTCTTCCCGCTTGCGAGATGATAGTCCGAGATTATGAGATCTGGGCGCTGTTCGCGCTCGGCAAGTTGGACAAGTGCAGGTTCGTCGGATCCGGAGGCAAGAACCGAGTATCCCCATTTGCTAAGCAGTCCGCCCGTTCCCTCCTGCACGATCGGAGTATCGGCAATAACGAGAATTGCCTTGCCGTCGATTGCGAAGGCACCGGGGTATGGTAAGTCGGCGGGCGCCGCGGACCTGACGCATTGATCGATTTTCGGAACCAGGATTGCAAATCGCGAACCTCGGCCCATAGTCGAAGCCAGGTCGATTTGATGGTGGAGAAGCACGCGAAGCTTGTCGACGATAGCGAGGCCGAGGCCCAGTCCGACGGACCGGTTCTGTTCGGCGGTGGGAATCTGAAAAAACTCACCGAAGATATTGTGCTTTTGATCCTCGGGAATGCCAGGACCGGTATCCCATACTTCGATACGCAACATTTCACCACGCCGGCGACATCCGACCACGATACCGCCCCGCAAGGTATAGCGCACCGCATTCGATACGAGATTCAGCATGATGCGTTCGAGCAGCATCGCGTCGCTTCGCACCCATGCGTCACTTGGCCTGACGCGTAGCCGCAGACCCTTTTTTTGCGTCGCCTGGTCAAACGCCGTCTCGATTTTTTGCAACAGGCGCCCGATCGGGAACTCGGTGATTTGGGGGATAAGCATCCCGGCATCCAGCCTGGAAATGTCCAGGAGCGAATTGAACATTTCATCCATTTCCTTGCGGGTGGCGTCGATTCGCTCGACCGTTTTTGTCCTTTCTTCCGGTTTGAGCGGCGTGCGCAGCTGGGCGACGAACAACCCCAACGCATGTAAGGGCTGCCGCAAATCATGGCTTGCCATGGCGAGAAAGCGCGATTTCGCTGCGTTGGCGAGCTCCAGTTCCTGCGTACGCTCTGCGACTTTCTGCTCGAGTTCGACGTGCGCGCGGCGCAGGCTTCGTTCCGCTTTCTTGCGGACCTCGACATCAGCGCTCAGCAGCAAGCTTGGAACGGTAATACTGATCAAGAACATCAACACGAGCAGGAATGACGCATTGGGATCTGGCGTCGCGAAGGGGCCGCCGCCCGTGTGCGTTCCCCAAATCGTGATGCCCGCAAGCACGAGGGCAACCGTTGCGGTATCGCGTGGCCCGCGACGCAGCGCCGCCCATAACATGGGCAGGATGGCGAGAAAGCCGAGCGGATCTCGGCCGGGCGTCTGCTCGATCAGGGGGCTGAATGCAATCAGTCCAACAACCGACGCTGTCGTGAGGACGCCGGCCGTCTCCAGAAGTTCACGGGAATTGAACGGATGATAGCGGCTTGATGTCCAAAGCACGACCGCGGGGGCAATGACCAGCGCGCCAGTCACGTCGCCCAGCCACCAGGTGATCCACGCGTCCGCGAAATTCTGCTGTTCGATGTACCCGAACATTGCCAGACTGGTCAGTCCAATGCTGGCACTGATCGGTGTCGCGATCACGACGCAAATCACAGCAAACTTTGCGACAGAGTCGGGCTTTGAAAACGTGTTACACCCACCCGACCATCGATTAATAAAATAAGCGCCAGTAACTGCTTCGAGAGAGTTACCGGCCGCAATCGCAATTGCGGTGGCAACGGAGCCTGCCGTCGTAACATTAGCGATCATCGCGGCCGCAAAAATTGCTGGCCAGATCCGATATCCCCGCAACAGCACCGCCGCTAGCGCGACACCCGTCGGTGGCCAAATTGGCGTTGCACTGGGATGAATGGAGGCGAGAGTAAGCCCGCCTTTTGCCAAGACGAGATAGATGGCTCCAATTGCGACCAGATCGATGACGTAGCTGATAGCTCGGCTAGAATTTGTCCTGAGAGCTAATGATCGTGGATCGGACATTGTCGGCGCCTGGACCAGGCAATTGGCTCGTCCATCGAGACTGACTTTTGATCGCTGGTCGGAGATCAAAGATCACAAGGTCAATACGGCAGATGCGCTCCGATCGAATTGATCATCGCGGTCTGCTGGCGGACTAAGAGACGGCGCGTGCGATGGAGCATTTGGCCGACTTGCTGTTAAATCCCGCGAATTGCCTCAGAACCAGTGGGACGTTGCGCCCCCGAATTCGCGTCGTCTCGTGCTCCCGAGCTTTGGGGGGACGCATCGTACGACGAAGATAGGCTCTCCGAAAGTCCGGATTGAGATCGGGATCAGGTCGGTCTGTACGACGAGAGCCCTATCTCTCGTTGGAGTCTCAGGACTGAACTACTTGCACGATAGCCTGCATACAGCGCGACGAGGGCGCGCAAGCTTCACTCAAAAATGGAAGCATCGGAGGCGCAGCATGACGCTGCCGCCCCGGTCCGCTTCTAGTTCAGCCACAGCGGGGCGTGCGGATGTCTTTCATAAGGCGGTCCGGATCATCACCGAGATCAAGCGGAAATCCGAGGACGCCTGCCGCAATCCTAGGAATGCGCGGCCTTGCTTTCTCCGCCCAAAGAGCGGGGCCGTTTTTCTTTCGAAGGCCGCTTATTAGTCGGTGTCAGTCCAGCTGCGAAGGCTGGGCGCCAATTTACCGGCCCAGCCGCGAGCCTCATCAACGAATATTATGGCACGTTCGATCGGCGCTGTTCTGCGAACGGTCGCAAAAAGGTCTGTCAGGAACCATCGCATAAAAGGTGCGAGCGTCTCGAGTGATTCCGTTAGCAAGGAGAGGAATAATTGGCCTGGTCACGGCAGAAATCTTCGAAATTGAACGTGCTTAAGTTCGAGAGGCGTTGTGGCCGCGGATCGTCGCACCACTGAAGCGCCTGCGCGGCGGTCGAGAATACGGGATCGCGTGTCCGTGGCTCCATTGCCAGCAGGGCACGAACGCGGTTTGTAATGCTATCGCTGCGGAGTAAATCTAGGTGCTTCTTGAGCGCCTCGTGATCGCCAATCAATGCGGAAATCGCGGCGTGGGATCCTTCGTGACGAGTGCGATCCTTTGCGCGGTAACAATCACGTCGGCGGCACGATTCTGAAATAGGCGCTTTCAGCACTCGTAGCTGTGGGCAGTAAGCATCTTGCGAGACGCTGCGAGCAGAGGATATGCCAGGAATGCTATGGCGCGGACGGAAGACGCCTTCGAGAAGGGCAAGGCCGACGGCGCGAAAGCGGCTCCTGCGGTTATCGCCGCCGCGGCTCGCGATTGGTCGGCGACGCCCGCCAATAGCCCCTCGCCAGGTGGTGCGAAGGCTCTGATGATCCGCTTGCGCGTTGTATCACAGGCGTGTAGCACTCACTCAGGCAAGAGACGTGAACAGCGCGTCTTTTCAATAGGTTACTGCCTTGGCAGGCGGAGGTTTCGATCCCTCCTGCTCCTCCAAACCAATATGGTTACAGGATTGTTTTTCAAACGCTTTTCCAATGATCGTCGGCTGCCTCACATCAAAACCACGGTTGTAAGCTACGTTTGTATCCGCCCGCTGAAGGATCCCTTGCCCAATGAGGCGTGTTGAAGAGCGCGCCGAACCTGACATCGCAGACAGGTCCACTCACGCGGGCCGCGTGAGGCGCAGCCCGCGTCAGATTCCGAAAGGCCGCCTTTTTACCGGATCAAGTCATGCTGACCGTCGGACCGTCATGGCTTCATTGCGCCCTGCGCGCTTGTGTAGACTGCGTACAGAGACGTCGAACCGCAGATGTAAAGTCTATTTCGTTGCTGGCCGCCGAAGCAAAGATTGGCGACGGTTTCCGGAATGTGGATCTTACCTAGCAGTTCGCCCCCTGGCGTATAGCAGCGCACCCCGTCCTCGGTCGGATCGCCCCAACCGACGGAGCACCAGACACGACCCTCGGTGTCACAGCGTAAGCCGTCGGTAATGCTGGGCTTGGGCATTTCCGCAAAGACCTTGCTGTTCGACGCCTTTCCAGCGGCGACATCAAGGTCGAACACCCGGATGTGAGAGGGATTGTCGGGCCCGTCGGTGAAACCGGTGTCGATCACATAGAGCTTCTTCTCGTCGGGCGCGAACGGTAATCCCGTTCGGCTCGACGAAATCATCGGCGATCACCTTGATGTCCCCTGATTTAGGATTGACGCGGTACACGTTGTGCTTTTCCTGCTCGGGCTCGGCCTTGATGCCCTCATAGAAGCCGCCGATGCCGTAGGCCGGATCGGTGAACCAGATCGCACCATCGGACGTGACAACCGCGTCGTTTGGCGAGTTCAACCTCTTGCCATTGTACTTGTCAGCAATGATTGTGATCGAACCGTCCAATTCAGTCCTGGTAACGCGTCGGCCAGAATGCTCGCAGGTGATCAAACGGCCCTCGCGATCGATGGTGTTACCGTTCGAGTTCATGGATGGCTGGCGGAACACGCTGACGTGACCGTCGTCTTCCGAGAAGCGCATGATGCGGTTGTTTGGAATATCGCTGAACAGGACATAGCGGCCAGCCGGGAAGTAGACCGGCCCCTCGGCCCATCGAAATCCCGTTGCGACGCGTTCTACCGCCATCGTTCCGGCGAACGCCGGAAAGTCAGCCGGCCCGAACGTGGCCTTGCCCTTCTTCATGGATTCCAGGTGAGCATCCGGGTAGCGGCTTCCCGATAGCGGCCCCAATGGCAACGGCTCGGTCGACCTGGTTGGAGCGCCCGTTTGACCGAATGGCGCTACGCTCGCAGCCGAAGCCATTTTCACGGTTGCTGCCATTGTCGCGGCTGCTGTTGTGGTGAGAAACGCGCGTCTGTTCATCATCACCTCCCTGTTGCATTGACAATTTTTGCGAGACGCTGATCGGCGATCCGAACTGCTTGCCAAGCAGTGCTGTCGTTCGGACATCGCAAATTGTAGCACGAGAAAGATGGGCCAAGAAGTCGAGCAGTGCGCTGAGCGTGAAGAAGGCAATCCTTGGCGAATGGGGCGCATCTCGCTGTGCGCACCCGCCCCGAGATCGATCGCGTAGGGATGAGATGAGCCAAACGGGTTCAAAAAAAGCCCCAGCTCCCGGGTCGGGGAAACTGGGGTCTAGCCTCTCGCTTCGGCCGGCAAGGGGACCGCCGGCACCGACATGCTAGTTCCTCCAGGGGCTCCAGGGGAGTCACGATCAGGTGTGGTTGATCACAAGCATTACGGTGTGCGTGGCCGAATGAACCCGCGCGAAAGATATGGCTGGTTCCGAAGAAATGCGATGCTTGTCTCTATGCTCCGCAGCGGATCAGTTGAAACATCCTGTTCGACGAGAACATGTCTCACGCCGCTCTGGCGCGCAGCTTCGAGTATGCTGGCAAAGTCGATCGTGCCGCGACCTAGTTCGGTGGTCGAACCATCTTTTGCCATGTCCTTGAGATGAACCAGTGGAAACCGCGATGGATTTGCCCTCAAGACGCGCGCAGAATCGAGATTTCCTTTGGTTGCCCAATAAACATCGAGCTCGAACTTGACCAAGCGCTCGTCCGTGCGCCTCAGCAAAACATCATACGGCTGGATGCCACCGGGCAGGGCAGCAAACTCGAAGTCGTGATTATGATAGGCGAGGGTCAAGTTCGACCGCGACGCTAATTGACCAATCGTATTCAGATTATCGCAGATCCGCTTCCAATCATCGGTGGTCTTCCGTACCGACGGATCCAACCATGGACAAACGACAAACCGACTGCCGAGCAAATGAGCGATCTCGAACGATGGTTGGGCATTGTCCCGCAGACTGGGGTAGTCGATATGCAGTGATGGGGCAGTGAGACCCAGGCCTAGCAGGAGCTTACGGGTGTGGCTGACGTCTGAGCCGAGAATGCCGGCAAACTCCACCTCGCTGTAGCCGAGAATGGCAACTCTCCTCAGGGTCCCCTCAAAATCGACCTTCAGCAGGTCACGAACTGTGTAGAGCTGCAGGCCAATTTTCCGCACCTCTCCACCGAATGTCGAATCGATTGTCATCATCGCCCCAGCCGCGATGAATCCTAAAACAGCTCGCCTGCTGAGTTCCGCCGGCATACTGGGCTATCTTGGCGCTTGTAGGACGACACCGTAGCGCTCGTATATCCGATTGATCGTACCGTCGGTTCGCAGCCGGTCCAGGGCTCCGTCGATAGCTTCACGCAACTGGTCATCCGGGCGCACCATGCCAACAGCAACATTCCAGTTAAGGTTCGCCTCGTTCTCATCGAGTTCGAGAATGCGTACCGCCTTGTCCGGATGCGTCACATTGAAATAGCTGGCCGTCGTCGGGGTGACCGCTGCCGCATCAATCTCATGATTGGCAAGAGCCTCTAGGCTGTCGACCTCGAAACCAAACGTCGACGTGGGCACGTGGCGCTGACCGAGGGTCATGGCCGCCATAGATCCGACCAGGACACCAACTTTCGAGTGCTCATCGAGACTCTTGAAGGAGGTGAGTTTGCTTCCATGAGGAACTGCCAGCGCAACACCTGTGCGATAATACGCCTTCGATATCCTCAGATTGGTCTCGCCCTGCGCCTCGCGGTCGGCGATGATGTCGAGCACGATGTCGCAGCCCGCGCTCCGCATCTGGTATTGAGTGATGATCCAGTCTGACCTCAGTGAGACACCAAGCTCGCGCGCGAACGCGTTGCCCAACTCGATTTGAAATCCGGGAGGGTCACCGGCCTTGTTGGCGAAAGGAAGCGAGTTGGGGTGGGCGCATAGTCCAAGCACACCGGAGTTGCGGATCGCGTCGAGAGAACGAGCCTGCGCAATACTGGTTAGTTCCAGCAGGGCGCCGACCACGAGGGCTAAATAAGTTTTCATGAAACCCCTGTGTAGATCAATGTCGCCTAGCCTTCATGTGGCTTCAGGGCGCGGATGTATTTCATGATTTCGTCGATTTGCGCATCGCTGAACGTCACGCCGAAAGCCGGCATCGCGCCTTCCTTGCCGTTCTTGATGCGGTTGCGGATGAAGTCGTCATCTCGCTTGCTATCCATGAGCTGCGGCCCCTTGCCGGCAGCGCGACCGCCGTCGGAGTGACACCAACCACAGGTGGTCGCGAACAACTGCCCGACATCGAGTTGTTGGTTATCCGGAGCGCCCGGAGTAGGTTGCTGCGCGCGAGAGGGCAAGCTGGCAATCGTAAGGAGCGCGGCCAGTGTCGAGGTCGACAACGTCATGATCTTCCAAGCCAATCGCATACCGGCCAACCCTACCGCTCAGGGATCCAATTTGCGCCGAGCTTCGTTAGCTCCGCTTTGACAAAGGGAGCGGCGTCACGCCGCTCCCTCCCGGCGTCACGAGCATTATTTCAGACTGTAAACGATGAGCGCGCCGTCGTCGCGAGGCATGCTCTTGTAGACGCCGCCGAAGGTCGGCGCGTAGTCATCCGACGCCATGCCTCCGAAGCCGGCGACGACCGCGATGTACTGCTTACCATTGACGGCGTAGCTGATGATGCCGCCTTGGTGGCCGGTGCCGTCGCCGTGGCTCCACAATTCGGCACCGGAATCGGCATCGTACGCATGGACCGTGCCGCGCGAGTCCGGGACGAATACCAGATTGCCTCCAGTGGACAATACGCTTCCGAGCGGCGGCTCGGGGAAGCGCACTTCCCACTTCTTGGCGCCGGTGATGGGATCGCGCGCATCCAGATGGCCATAGATCTCACCGCCGGGCGGCGGAGCGATCTTGAAGTCGGCTCCGATGTTGAGTTGGGCCTGAGGAGCAACGATCGGAGTCGTCTTCTGAACTTCGAGCGTCATGCACCATTCCTGGCCGAGCTTGTAATAGAGGCCTGTCTTCGGGTTATACGATCCGGAATTCCAGCTCACCCCACCAGATATGTGAGGGCACAATGGTTCGGAAGCCTTCCCGGCGGAGAAGTCGCGGCGACCGATTAGCTCACCCGTCTTGGGATCGATATCCTTGACGAAATTGCTGTTCTGCGTGATCCGCCATACGTTTTTGACGGCGAGGTTGCGGTCGTAAACGAAGATATATCCGCTCTTGTTCGGATGGACGATGTACTTCTGGCCATCGCGATCGAGCATCACAAACTCGCCGACCGCGCTATCAAAGTCCCAGGCGTCGTGAGGTAGCTCCTGATGATAGGACTTCAGCTTGCCGGTGTCGATATCGAGCGCAAGCACTGAGGTGGTGTAGAGATTGTCTCCGGGACGCGCCCCTTGCGTCTTGTAATCGGCTCCCGACCAGTCGTAGAGCGGAGCCGGGTTTGCAGTCCCCCACAGAATTGTGTTTGTCTCGCCGTCGTAGGTGCCAGGCATCCAGCCGCCGCCGCCGCCGGTCCGCCACGAGTCATTGCCCCAGGTCTTTATGACGTCGTCGGTGCCGGCAACCGTCAGGAATTCCCATTTCTTCTTGCCGGTTGCTGCATCAACACCGAAGATCGGACCCCGGCCCGGCCATTCGCCGCCTTGCGCGCCGATCACCACTGTGCCCTTGGCGTAAAGCGGCGCTCCGGTGAAACCAACGGTCAGCTTTTGGGAATCGATCAGCTTGGTGTCCCACATGACCTTTCCGGTCTTCATGTCGAGCGCGATGAGGCGGCCATCCATGGTTCCGACATAGACCTTCCCCTCGCCGATGGCGGCACCGCGATTATAGGGGGAGTGGGTCTGCCGCGCGATCAGGGCCTCGTCCAACTCGGGGAAGTAAGACCAGATCACCTCACCGGTAGCGCCGTTCAGTGCAAACGTGCGGCTGTAGGACCCAGTGTAGTAGAGTACCCCGTCGGCCGCGAGAGGCATCGATTGCAGCCCTCGCGTGGAACGTCCCGGAATATGGATCCAGGCAACGCCCAGATTGCTTACGTTACTGGGATTGATCTGTGCTAGCGGGCTGTAGTGATACGACTTGTATGAGCCATGATAGGTCAGCCAATCGTTCTGACCGGCGGATTCAATCCGGGCCGTGTCCACGGATTGCGCAAACGCCCCTGACGCCATGAGCGTCACACCAATAACAACAACAGGGAAACAAGAATAACGCCACTGCTTCTTCATGTAGAGTTCCTCCCGCGTTTTTACATTTGTGGACTGAGTAGCCGCCTCCGAGGAGTTTCGCCGTTCAAAGCGGCGCTTCTTCGCCACCACATATCAGGTGCCGCACACTTCCTCTCGCTCTTCTCACAAGTAGCTACGCTGACCGGACTGGCTCTGGTGCACCAACCCACTCGCAGAGTACGCGGGATCACGTCTTGTGCAACGATGGAATTCCCACGCGGCACGGCTAGTGAATGTCAGCGCCTCTTACCGAAGTCTACCCTGTCTTGCGGCTGGGGAGCCGCCTCGGCGAAAAAAACCCCCGTTGAGCGGGGGAGTACCAGGTCAGCACTTTTACCGGCGCGATTGGATCGCTAGCAGTCGGGCATTCCTGCTGGGCGCGAGGAAGCATTGGCATTGGCGCTCGTACCGGAAGAAGCAGCGGAAGAAGTGCCAGAGCTTGACCCGGGTGATGTTGTTGAGCCGATAGTGGTATTTCCGGATGGTCCAGTTGCGGTGGCGCCGCTTACGTCCCGAACCACCTTATTAGCCACGTCCCAGCATTGTTTGAGATCGTGACCACTCGACCCACCCGTCGAAGTTCCTTGAGCGTTTGCGAATGCACCGATAGCCAACAATGCGGCGCTGATCGGCACTCCTAGATAAATCTTCCTCATTGATGGAATCTCCTCTTGTATGCCGGCAAGAGTGCCGACGCCTCTTAATGCGGGTGCAACATCCAACGTTCCCTCCAGATGCAAGCATCAAGCGAGCAACGAACTTGTCGCGCGGCACACCACATTAGCGACTTCGAGGAACTCGCGGCATGGAGCACATTTAACCTGGACGTGGCGGACGCTTTGTTGCGCCCAGGAGGAGGCTCGCGGAGCGTTCTCGAGTGCTTCTGTCGATAATCCCCAAACTTCGGAAGTTAGAGGATATCCACTCCTCCAAACTGTGGGCGCTAAACCCTCGCGAAGATGTTCACTTTTCGCAAGCCTTGGACGGTTCTAGAAATAAGCTACGGTAATGAACTACGGTAACTCGGCCAAATCGCAATACGTGATGCCACTATGGGCATCCGCCGGCAAGGATGTGAACCTCTTCGTCCTGCTGGGCTCTCGCGACTTCGACAGGCATAGTGTCCTTTTCGCACGCCTCGCGCCGCTCAACTGCGAATACTTTCTGCACACGCCGGTTTCAATTGCTAGCTTCTAAAATCGTCCTTGCAGTCGCTCTTCGTCGCGTTCGTGCTCGGAAGGTCGATCCCTCGCGGATTTAAGAGAGCTGCCATCCTGCACGCAGGATGCAAGTGCAATCAAGATTTCAGGCCTCGCTCGGCGTCACCGATCTCGCAATTTCGCCGACGTGAACGGGCGGGGAGCAGTTGGATCATCGCGGCCAGCTGGGCTCAGGCCATGGCATGTAAAGACGCAGCCCTGCGGAGAAAGGGCATCGATGAGCTGCAGCGGCGCCCTCTCATGCTGTGACATACCGGCCGGCACGATCAAGACCTACAAGGCCGGCACGTAGGGCAGGGGGTTCCGGCTAATCGTAGAAGCACGGTCCGGCCTTGCAGAGCTTGGGAGCTAGTTAGACGGGCAGCCGAAGCCAAAGGTCGTTGCTAGACAGCATACCGGCCGGCGTGGCTATCTCCAAATCGACGACGCGAAATGAGCCGGGCTGATCATCATGCAGGTAACGAAGATGCCAGACCGGGCCAAGTTCTGGTGTAATGGCGAAGTCATCTAAGGCACTCGCGACGTATCGAACGGCATCGCGATGTGCTATCGGCGCGGAGAACATCGTGTCGATCAGCGTGGCGAGGCTCATACCTTCCTGGAGCATGGTTCGCGCGACTTCGTCTCCGTGGACGAGCCTAAGGGCCGATATGAGGGCCGCGATAGCGTCAGGGTTCTTTAGAGACACGGCAAATTCGTTTCAGGCCAAAAGCCGGACTATTGACGTACGGGCGCGTGGGCGGCGGTTGCGTGCTTTCGCAGGGCAATGCACGTCTGCTACAACACCTCAGCACGAACTTGAGCAACGCCACGATTTGTAATCCCCAAGCTGCGCGCGGCCGCCAGCGAGAGGTCGAGGACGCGGCCACGGACCCATGGTCCGCGGTCGGTGATACGAACGACCACCGACTTATTCGTCTCAAGATCAGTGACGCGGACTCTCGTGCCGAACGGCAGACGGCGGTGCGCCGCGGTTAGTAGATTCCGATCAAACGATGAACCGCTCGCTGTCTTGCCTTTGGAATAGGAATAGTAGGAGGCTTTTCCGGAAATGAATCGATTGAAGGATTGAGCCCCTGAACGATCTTTCAAGGGCTCTTGTCCGTTCGGAGACCGCGCTTGCGGCTCCTCCTTCTTTGTCTGATCGAGTCCTTCAGGAGCGGGCTCCGCGTGAGCCTTTGGAACGATGGACCATCTGTCATTGAATGTTTGCCCGACGGCAGGGGTTGCGTGAAGCCCCGTCCAAGTTGAGACCGCTGCAATCATTATCATTCCAGAAAGCGGACGCATGATCGACCTCGCTACAAATCACAAAACAGAGAAACAATGCAAACTCATAACGCACGTTCCGGCACATCCCCGATTCATATGTAGAAAGGTGATGTACTACCCATGGCGGAACGTAGACGCAGCGCAGCAAGCAGATAGCTCGCTGCAACGCACCACGTTAACGGCATCAGTTCTAGAGCTCTCTGGCGAAGCGAGCGTCAACACCGCCTGTACGTGCAGGGATTCAATCAGTGGCGTGAATGTCCTCGCCCTGATTATAGACACGAGGAGGACATTGAACGGACCGCCACAGTTTGGTGGGGCGAGAGGCCGCGACCCACCTAAGACGCTCCGTACGTTGCCTGCCATGGCTCGATGTTCAGTGGGCCGCTGGTCACTATAATGGCGCCGACCTGTGGGGTTGCCTCAAGGCGCAGGGATTTAGCCCGGTGCGAATCGTTGCCGAATGGGGACACGCCGTTGGCGTGCCGAAATGTCCAATGCTCAGAGCCTGCAGCGCGTACCGTCCGCGAGACCTATCGCGCGCTGATGACCAATGGCCGCGATACGCTATGCAAGGCATTCCTCTCCTGGTGGAAGCTCGAGAAATCATAGCCGGTTTCCGTGCGATGATCCGCAAGAAGGCTCACGGAGAGCTTGAATCATCGTTGGAACGAGCATGCGCAAGCCTAGTCGTGTCTTTCGCCAACGGCGTCATCAAGGACAAGGCCCCCGTCAGCGCAGCGATTACCGACGTCCTGGTCCAACGGACAGACCGAAGACCAGATCGGCAAACTCCAAACTGGGTTAAGCCCCAATGCCGGGGCATGGAAGGAGTAAAGCTTCCAGCCGCGCTGGCGCTGCTGCTGCGAGCGGATTTGCGCGGCCTCAGGCGGAAGGGACCGCGATGGATGCTCGTGGCGCTTCAGACCGCTGGAATTTTGAACGAGATGTTCAATTGGTTCAGAGAGGTGGCCAAACATTGGCCGGAGAGACGCAGATCACTAGAAGTAGTGGCGTAGACGGCACATCCAAATTGACTTTCATTGAGGCGATTAAGCCTAACGCTCGGTCCAATCCGTGCCATGCGCGATAGCAGCCGGCACGCGTTTGTCCGCGGATACGTCCTGCTCTCTTGCGAGGCAGCAAAGGATGGGGAACGGCGGATGCGCTCGCTCTAACGCAAGCTGGCGATTTTAAAGCATAGGGTCGCTATTAATTAAAATATAGAAACGAAAAAGAAATTAAATGTTGATAAATATTTGAAATTGAATAATGTGAGAGTGCCTGGCGCCGGACGAACGCGTCTGGCTACCGAGAAACGGCTCCCGCATCCCGCCCCTGCTTACGCCATGAGGTGTGAGGGGCCGTTTCTTGGCCGATGCTGAGGCGGATCATGCTACGCATGGCTGACTTGTTTCTCGTCCTATGACAGCAGCGGTGTTACTGGTTGAAATCGCAATTTTTATTGTTCTCGTGATGCTTTAACTGACGCGAGAAACTGAAAGTAGATGAGAAGCGGCACGCGATCGCGCATGATCGTCTCAGTCAGCTCGCCGCCCGTCGTACGGTCGGCGGGTTTTTATGTTGTGGAAGTGGAAAAATGACCCGCTGGTCACACCGGCCTTTTCGTCATTGCTCACGAGCTTTGGCCGCATGCCCGCCAGTTTCATGTAAGCAAGCCGTCGCCAGATCAGGTTCACAAGGGCTGTGAATGCATTTAGCCGCTCGAGGCGGACTTCAGCGCGGGTGCAAAGCGTTCGGAGAATGTTGCGGCCTTGCCATCCCGGGCTGCAGAAAGGGCCGCCGAGATAATCGTTGAACACCTCACGAATGCGATCGGCAGTAAGGCCGCACCGAAAATAGTTTCCGCATATTACCCTCCTCGAGAGGACGTCAATGCCGTTCAGTTTTGGAGGGCGTTGTTTCAGCGTCATTCCGTGTGAGGCTCGAAACGGTTTCGTGCACGCGGTCGTGACGCAAGCTGGAGTTACGGCGGCAGGACCTGCGTTGTGCGCCGCGCAACAACATATGCTCCGAAAAGACCGATGGCGGAGAGACGGCCCCGGCTTCAGGGTTGGCTCTTGAGGTACGCCGGGGCCGCACCGCCAGCTTGGGCGAGCTAGCGAGACAGCAACGGCGCCGTGAGGACACGGGTTCCTCGCCGCGCAGGTCAGGCGAGGTTTAATTGGCACAATGTAATCCGCCGCGCTTTATTTTCGTTTCTACCCTGCGGCAAGCCACAATGCCTCTGACACTGCGGATGATCGGCCTGGATGATTACACGGTTCACGAGGACCGGCAGCTAGTCGGGCGCATCCGCTACGCCAACGAACGCTCCCCGGGGTTCTGGTTGTGGACGTGCATCGTGACGCTTCCCGGTCCGCCGTTCGGGGAAGCTGGCTCGCTCGATGAAGCGAAGGGGCGATTCATGGTCGCATGGGAGAATTTCAAGGCGAAGCATACGGCGGAAGAGTTGGGGAAGGCCTTCGCTGAGATGAACCGCGCCAACCGACAAGACCATTATCTGCGCTCAGTGCGTTAGCGCGTCGCATTTGATTGCAACAAAATTCGCCGGTTCACACTGACGGCCATTTCCAAGCCGACGAGTTCGTCCCGACTGTGTACGCGCCCAGCAGTGAGATTGCCCCGGCTTCAAGGGGGACTTTTGGGTGGCCGGAGCCGCTCCGCCAGCTCCGCGGGGAGCCGGCAAGATTCTCAAGCTCCCTATTGAGGTGTTCGTTCCCTGCTGGTCCATCGTTGGAAATTCACGGGAGGCGCCGGTTCACGTTGGCTGCCTTCCTCATGTGGGCAACATGACGCCTGTCCCAGTATAAGCGGTCATTTTTAAACTAAGTCCTAAGTTGGCGGGCTTTTCGTTTTTATCAGCTTCTGTCATGTTGCCACGGTCATTTTTCAGGAGAGACGCGCGTGGCAACAGGTATTGTGAAGTGGTTCAACGCGACCAAAGGCTATGGCTTCATTCAGCCCGACGACGGCGGGAAGGACGTCTTTGTCCACATATCAGCAGTGGAGAAGGCTGGCTTCAGTGGTTTGGCAGAAGGTGCAAAGGTGAGCTACGAGATCGTGAGCGATCGGGGCAAGCAGTCCGCAGGTAATCTGAGACTGTAGGCGTGGCTGGGACAGGGCCCGCCGGTTCGCGCCGGCGGGCCGGGCGCGTTGATCACGTGTATCGAAATTGAGTACACGCTTTGGTGCTGCGATCTTCGGCGCTTTCACCGCTCCAGTTCCTTGATGGCGTCCTTTAGCAGTTCGAGAAGCCGGATTTCACATGCCCCCATGACGAACTGATCGGCGTCGTCAGGCACGACAATCTGCCCCTGCACGTGTCCATCATGGGAGTGGATGATGAAGTCTCGGGCCTTGCACGCTTCGTTGCGGACGTTCGTTATCGCCTCAAGCGGACCCTATTCAATTCTGACAGCCATTGCTAACCCTCGCTCTTGGGGGAACGCGCGTGAGCTACTGCGGGTCATGAGAGTTGAGGAGCGGCAAAGTCGGCAGATCGATCGGCTCGCCTGGAGGTCGATCAACTCTGTTCGCTTTCTTTCCGCTGACGAGGACACCAATATAGCCGGCGCCCAGCAGCAGGGCCCCTGCGATCATCAGCCAGTGCGGGAATGCCAAGGACATGGTCGCTGGCCTCAAAAAGCGCTCACGGGCGCCGGTAGGACAAACCTATTCAACCATTTCGTGATTGAAGAAGTCAAATATTTAATATATGCATTAACTATTTAATTGTGAAATATTAAGAGCGCGGGGTGCACGATGCCCTCGATAGAGTCTATGCACTTCAGCAGCACAGGGCCTTCCGACCAGCACCCCTATGATCGCGAGCCGGGCGCGCCTCCTGCGTGGCGTCCTTCGGCAAGAGGGCCAATCGACGCCGAGCCCGAGGCCGCAAATGACACCGCGGGCGAATGGCCTCTGCTACCGTTTCCTGATGGCTCGTGCGCCACCTGCTGAGCTGTGACGCGGCGTCTCCACGCGTCATCGGAGTGAGGGCCCCGGCTTGAGGGAGTTTGGGTACGCCGGGGCCGCTCCGCCAGCTTGGGCGAGCTAGCGCGAATTAAATATCCGCGCGCCTTTCTGTTCCTTCAAAGCGTCAACCCGTGGCTCACGTCTCTGCCGGCTGTGTGCAATGGCGCGAAAGGGCTTCGCCTTGCAATTGTGCCGATCGTCTGGTGTAATGCTCAGATTGTCGAGATGTTTTTGCGGTCTTATTATTTTGAGGTCGTGATGAGTATTTCTGATCGTATCCCCTATGCCGCTATCGCCTTGCATCAACGTGTCGCCTTTCTAGAACATCAGATTGCAGAATTGGGCGTGTTGCGACACCGATTAATGCAAGCTGAGTTGCGACGCTACCGGTTAAGGTCGAGCCGGCGAGCTTCCGAAAAATCGCACACTCGCCGTCACGGTAGATAACCTTCCGCGCTCAACCGACAAAGAGTTGCCGGCTCCCGCTTGTAAGCCCAGGCTATGGGAACACGTGAGTCGGGGGATTCATGGAACGGAAGCCGTTTGAGAGCATGTCGGTTGAAGAGCTGTGGCAACTCCACACAGTCGTTAATGACATTCTTGCCGTGAGGCTCGTGGCCAAGAAGCAAGAGCTGGAGCGACGGCTTGGCCTGCTCAGCCGAGAAGACAAGACTCCTCGCAGCTAAGCATTGAGAGAGAGATATAAGGAAGGTGCCCCTCAGTTGCGCCTTTCTGCCGGCGGATTCTCTTTTGCCGACGGATGAAGAGGCAAAAGATCGAGAAGAGAAATTCTAGATGCTCATCGGCCCGTCTCAGCAGCCCGATTTATTGTGATATGGCAGCCAACATCAGAGCGGCTTTGAGGCGAATTTCGTCCCGTGTAGCCCGCCAGGAAGGCTGCACCGAAGGTCTCGCCTTCGCCCTACTCCGCAGGAGAGGTGACGCCCTGCGCTATGAGCGGCGGCAACCGGCCGCAACCTTCGCTGTGGATCCAATAACGACAGATGCAGTCGGCTCACTGAGAGGACGCGCCCGATCAGCTGTGGCAGATGGAGTTCAAGGGCCACATGCCCCTTGCCAGCGGGAGGCGTTGTCATCCACTGACCATGGTCGACGATCACTCGCGCTATGCTGTGTGTCTGAAGGCATGCGTCAACGAGCAGCGTTCCGCCGTGCGGGGGCATCTGACCGATACCTTTCGCCGCAACGGCCTGCCGGAGACCTTCTACATCGACAATGGCTCCCCCTGGGGCGATACGTCCGGTGTTCGCTGCAGAGCGGGCTCGCTGTCGTTCAAACCGGCATTGGTCAGGCCGCCCCCGATATAGCTTGTCGCGTCGCACGGATGCGCATGCACGATGGGCCGGCGGTCGGCGGCAGTGCCGACGCTCGGTCCTCGTGCTGCGGATTCAGGTGCGGATCTCCTAGGCACGGGGCCGACTATCTGCGGGACGGCGCGAGAGACGGCCCCGGCTTCAGGGGGCTTTTGGGTCGGCCGGGGCCGAGCCGCCAGCTCAGGGCGGCGAGCCAGCAAATCTTCAAGCAACATCCCGTGCGGGGGCTTCTAAGGAGCGCGGTGCAACCCAAATTCCTAGCAGTCGTCGTCCAGGCATGACATGATGATCCATATTTGCGTTTCGGAGGGAAAGCCCGATGCGCCTTGTTTTGCCTTATCTCGGGATTTGTCTTTGCGCGTCACTCGCGGCGTGGTTGTCCTTCACGCTGCTCTATTGACCGAGCAAATCATCGCCAGGTGTCAGCAGCCGCACGTAGGTACCGCTCTCGTGCAGGTCGAGCCAGCCGCGTTCGACGGCATACTTGATGCCGGCACCGAACTCTGTGCCGCTTCTCTTGAGCATGTAGAGGAAAGGAGCCGCTTCTATTTTTTTAGGAGCAATCCCATCTCTCGCGCCATCCGCTTCACCGATCCGGTATGCCGCCCGAGGACTGCCGCAATTTCCGACGCGGCGCGCCGACGTGCCATCGCGGCAAGCCTCTTTCGCTCTCGGTCCACTGCTTTGGCTTGGATGATTTCATTTCGAGATCATCCGGCTGGCTCGACGAAATCGATATTGGGAAATTTCCGGGTGGCAACCCTTGACGGCTTGGTGCAGGCCGGAGTCTGATCACCGGCAGGGGGCGACATCAGCACGACATCAACGATCTCGCGCGCATGGAGCGCATCTGCCTGGATTTGGCGGAGGAGAGCAGGGTGCCCAGAGAGGCCGGCGCATTGCGCGAGATGGCGGAAAACTACGGTCGAGAGGCTGCGAAACTGATCGTGGCTAGGACCGTAGATTGCCCGCGACGGGAACGAAAAAAAACGAGCGATTTCAGCAAGGTTGACAAGACACCCCTGGTCCCGAACGCGCCGACGCGTCCAGCGCTTTGCCGACAACCTCAGGGTTGCTGCAGGGGTAATTTTGTCGGCACTGATAAGCTTTGGGCGCAAAGCTTATCAGTTGGAGACACTACGCTAAGCCGATGCGTCAAGGCGGCAGTTACGGTGACGATCACCTCGCGGCCGGCAACTCCTGCGTAAGCTAGCCGAATATCGCGCTGAGCGCTCTAGCGCGGATCGATGTCGGGCTTCGTAGGCGGATCGGAGGTTGTCGCGACCGACTTGGAAGTTCGTCGTGCGGGGACTTTACTCCAGCCGGTCGCGTGAACGCAACGCGGCACCTCGTGAGCGGGCCGTTTGGGCCGGCATCGTCGCCGACGCCTCAGCGGATCATGGTCTTCCGCTCCGCTCCGTCTCGCCTGGGTACCACTTCGAACGCCGAAGCCAAACGGCGCGGCTGGAGCAGGACAGCGAACTCTTCGAGCGGTAAGGGCCGAGAAAAAAGATAACCTTGCGCCATGGTCGCGCCGTTTTCGGCCGCGAACTGAAGGTCTTCGGCCGTTTCAACGCCTTCGACGACCGTTTCGAACCCCAATTCGTCCGCAAGTCCGAGCGCCAGACGAAGGATCGTCTGCTTTTCGCGGTCGTCGGCGACACCTGTTACGAGCGTACGATCGAGCTTCACGGCGTCGAAGGGGAGCCTCGCCATGGTCGAAAGATTCGAATAGCCGGCTCCGAAATCGTCCATTGCGAACCGTATGCCCAATTGCCTGAGCAGGCTTATTCTCTCGCGCACGACGTCAGGATTGCGCATCGCGACCGACTCTGTGATCTCGATCTCGAGCTTTGGCGGCGGGAAGTCGGCCTCGCGAACGGCCGTGATGATATCCCTGATGAACAGCGGGTCTTCGATTTCCGTCGCTGCGACATTTACGGCGAGCACGAGATTCGAGCCGGCTCGGATCAAGCCCCCGATTTCGGCGAGCGCGCGCCTCAGCACGAAGCGGTCGATCTCCATGATGAGGCCGATCTCTTCCGCGATCTTGATGAAGCGCGCAGGAGGAATGTCGCCCTCCTTCGGGTGATGCCAGCGCGCCAGCGCCTCCACCCCTAGGATGCGTCCATCCCTGCAGGACACCTTGGGCTGGTAATGGACGACGAGCTCTTCATTGCGGATCGCCAAAGCGAGGTCGGTTTCGAGCGCATGGCGCGCACGCGCGATCTCTGCGAGATCCGGAGTGAAGAACGCGCAGGTATTGCGTCCCGAACTCTTCGCGACGTACATCGCAAGGTCGGCACGGATCAGGAGATCGTCATAGGTTGTGCCGTGGGTAGGACAGATCGCAATGCCGATGCTGACGCCGATGGTCGCATGGTTGCTCTGGAGCTTGAAGGAAACCTGCAGCGTCTCGATCATCTCGCGGGCACTGAGGCTCGCGGCTGCGACCGTCTTCATACCAGCGATGATGGCGACGAACTCGTCGCCCCCGACCCGGGCGAGCAGACATTTGCCGGCAGCGCCTTTGGACGTCAGCAAATTGCTCAAGCGCTCGGCCACCATCCTGAGCAGTTCGTCGCCAGCCTTGTGCCCGAAAGTGTCGTTGATGGATTTGAAGCCATCCAGGTCGAGGAAGAACAGCGCTGCGCCCTCTTCCGCGTCGATGAGCGCCGGCGCATCGATGCGCATCTTCTCCCGATTGGGAATGCGGCTCACCGTGTCGTAGAAAGCGAGCTGACGAATTCTTCGCGTGCTGGCCCGCAAATGCGTCAGCATTTGCTCGAATGCGAGGCCAAGGCCGCGGACCTCACCGAGGCCCGTTGCGCGGAATTGAACGTCGAGATTGCCACCCGCGATTTCCTGGGCGGTCTTGGCCAGCGCTGAAAGTCCTTTCGTGAGGTGCCTCACGGCGGCCAATAGCGCGACGACCAAGGCACCGAGCGCCAGCGCCGCGGATGCCAGGAACTGCCACATCAGCGAACGCGTGTGGGATGCGCCGATCTGGAACATCTGATCGCGTGTCGTCGTCACCAGCGATGCGCTCGCAAACGTGCACACCTTGAGCGTCGCCTCGTAATCGACACAGCGCGCGACGTAGTTGCCGTCATCCGAGCGCTGCAGCCCGGCCAAACGCGTCCTGGCGCCGCTGAATCTCGCCCCTTGAGGCCCCGCGGAAGACACGATCTCGCTGTCACCCGTGATAATGACCACGCCGGCATTGGCCAGCGAGGTGAAGTTCTCGAGAGTCCGTTCCGTGCGGCCGAGCGGTCGGATCGCGGCAAGCGCGCCGACGAGGTCGCCAAAGTCGTCAAACACGGGCTCGATCGCGGTGTGCGCGATGGTTTGGCGCTGCGGCAGTCCGAGCGCCGACAACTCACCCAATTTGAGCTCATAAGTGCCTTCCTCACCCTGCGGGTGCGAGCGGCTATTGTCCTTGAGGATCGGGTTGAGATTGATAGAGAGAGCGGTACCTTCGAACGCCTGGTTCAGCGCGAGTAGGTCGAGGGACGTGTTGGCGCCGATCACGCGACCGCTTCCGTCGAAGGCGATCAGCCTTTCGAAGCCGGAGGTCGAAGCTACGATGCTGAGCAGCTCGCGGATGGTCACATCGTTGTTCGAGGCGACGGCCTTGGCGACATCGGCGCGCTGAGCGATCTGACGCAGGCGAGATGCGGTTTCTGCGCCTAGGGCCTCGATTCGCGCTCGCGCCAACTGCGCCTCGCCGTCGAGGCGATGAGCGAGCTGGTCTTCCGAGAGTTCACCCAGTGCCGCAGCCTGGTGCCTCAGTTGCTGCTGCAGGCGTAGCGCCGTCGAGCCACCGATGAGGCCGAGCCCGAGGACGCCGGTCGCGAGCACGACGGCAACAAGGCGCATGGCGATAGACAAGGGGAAGCTCGGAATTCCGGACGCAACAGCCCGACGACGCCAGCGGGGTGGCGCCCTCGATGCCTTTTCCGAATCCGTATCAATCGCCGCCACCGCCAGCACCCTGAACTTGCGGGGCCGGTCAATGTCGCTCGCTGAGGCCCCTGAGCGTGTTCCAGGGCGACATTAGGCGAGCGAAGCATTCAATATCGTCTATTTACCGGCTATTTGTGGGTGAGTAATTAACAATCGGTTTTTCGAAACCATCAAATTTTGCGCTTCTGTCCGCCACAGTTGATTCCGAATGGACGGCGTTGCGACAACAGATGGTTTAGGTTTCTTTGCCAGATTGCGCACCTCGTGGTTCGAAGGGGTCTGCCATGGCATTTTCGAGGATAACGGCGGCAATTCTGGGCCTCTGCCTTGCGGGGGTGAATGCCGCTGGCGCCGAAACACCCAGGCTCGACATCGTCGGGACTGGAGATGGCATCGATGTCCTGCGCGTCATCGCGATGAGCTTCATGCAGCAGGAAGGATCGGCACGGATCGAGGTCCCGCCGAGCATCGGTTCTGGCGGAGGCATCGCGGCCGTGGGGTCCGGCAAGGCGATCTTGGGGCGCGTCGCACGCCGGCTGACCGACGCCGAAGCGGCTTCCGGCATCGTCTACAAGGCGATCGCCCGCCTGCCATCGGCTTTCATCGTCCATCCCGCCTGTGGGGTGAGTGCCGTTACAAGCGATCAGCTCGCTGCGATCTATTCGGGCCGCCTCGCGAATTGGAAGGAGCTGGGCGGCGCCGATTTGCGCATCCGCGTCGTGCGGCGCGAGGACCAGGACAGCACTCTCACCGTACTGCGGGCCAGCATGCCCGGCTGGCATGATCTCGAGATCACCGAGAAATCGAAGACGGCGACCACCACACAGGAAGCGATCGAGACGGTTCGCGACGTTCAAGGCGCGATCGGCTTCGGCCCGTTCTCGCGGCCGTTGGAACAAGGGCTCACAGTGCTTCGCGTGGATGGTCACTACCCGACCGACGCGGACTATCCCTCGAGCGTGGTGCTGGCGCTGATCTATTTGAGGACGTTGCAGGATCCGGACGCCTTGGCCTTTCTACGCTTTGCCGATACGCAGAAGGCGGCCGACCTCATCACCAGCCTCGGTAGTCTACCCGTCAAGCCGTGAGCCGCCGGCGCTGCTGAGCTCCGCGTCGGCTCACAGACCGGGGCGATGAGGCTGCTCCCGGCTTCGCCATAGACGGGTGACCTTGTCCATCAGCGATGAGGTTTGCGAGCTCGGCAGGAAGGGATCGGCGTAGCATTGCGCATTGGCCGAGCGCGCCTTGTTCTTCACGGTATCGACGAGACCAACGGGGCCGGCGACGTAGACCGTATCCTCCAGCCCGAGCAAGGGGAGGTAGTGCGACGGGCGCCCGGGCCTGATCGGCAGGGTGGATCCGATCTCCGTCGTCGCAATGACGTCGCGGACACCGTCGTCGATCAGCCACTGCAACGAGGGAAGCATATAGAGGTTATCGGCATCCCGGCTGCCGGCGACGACCACCATCTCGCGGTTGCGCTGGGTCGAGCGCGCCGAGCGGGCCAGCGCCCAGATCGGGGCCCAGCCTGCTCCGCCGGCGACCAGCACGAGCGGCCCCTGGCCCTGTCGCAGATAGGCTTGTCCGAACGGGCCTTGCACATGCGCCGCATGGCCGGGCCTGATGGCCTTGCCGAACTGCCCCGACACGGTGCCGTCAGGCTGGCGCCGGATGTGGAAGACGAGTTCGGCTTGCTTGAAGGAACCATCGAGTCTGAAGGTCGGGCTGAACTCGCGCGCAGGATAGCCGGAAAACTTGACGCGCACATATTGGCCCGGCCGAAACTCGAGGGGCGCTGAGGTCGTCAGCACGACTTCGGCGATCTCTGGCGAGAGCTCGTTGATCTCGGTCACGGCGCACGCCCGCTTCATCGGCAGCGGCAATTCTTCGAATTCGATCTCTGCATCGCCAGCGACCGCGGCCTGGCAGGCGAGCACAGTACGGCCGTGGCCCGAGCCGCCGTCATCGACCGAACCCGACACTACCGTCACCCGGCAGCTCTGGCATTGTCCCGATCTGCAGTCGTGCGGAATCAGGATCGAGCCGCCGAGCGCCGCATCGATCAGGCTTTCGCCGGAGCGGGCTTCGACGAGCTTGCCGTTGAGGACGAGCCGACAATGCCTCGTCATCGCGAGGCCTCCGGGCGCCGCGAATTTCCGCGAGCAGACCGCTGCTCGCCGCGCCAGAATGCGATGCGAGGATGAGGGCGAAACCATGCTTCAGCGCAGTGACGCCGTGGTGCCCTCCGGTCGAGCTCGCGGCCGCCCGTGAGGTGGCTATTTCTCCGTGACGACAAGCACCGGGCGGTTATGGGTCGCATGCCGCGTCTGTGCATGGTCGAAAACAGCGACCCACATGTAGAGATCGCGGGCTGGCACGAAGGCCTTGTCATATCTGCCATCGCTTTTCATGTTGCGCGTCAGCTCGAGCGTCCAATGTCCGTTGCTCCATTTTGAAACGCCGGTGACATTGGCCCGCTCTCCTTCGGTGTCGCCGGCAATAATCACGCCAGGCAAGATCGTGCCAACGGGAATCCTCGCGTCGGCCTCTGGAGCGTAGGGTTCGCTCTCCCGGTCGAACATGTACCAGCGGCCGTTTTCGTCGTCGCTGCTGTCGGGATTGAGATCGAATTTGCCGAGCGCTGCGACCTGCGCCGTCCAGTCCTTGGGAAGCCGCAGAACCGTCACGGGCCCCTTGTCGTCCCTGTGGATGAACTTGAAATTATACGAATAAAGAGAGCGACCTGGCTTGTTCCAATAGCCGCCTTGGTAGCGGGCATCGTAATTTTGCTCGTCCAGGGTCGGGGCGTAGGGCGGGCCGATATATTGGCTGTCGACACGGCCGAGCATGCCCCCGCGCGACGCCTTCCACTGCCACATGTCTATGTAGCTGCCATCCGTCGTGAAGTGGAAGCCCCGGCCGTTGATCGGCATCGGTTTGCCGGGCAGCGGGTTGGCGCCGAGATCCGTCGCGCCTGCGCCGCCGAGCGATGGGTTATCCGAGAAAATAACCGCCAGTTTGTCCTCGTAGAAGTCGACGGCGTCTTGCAGGCCCGCACGCTCGTCGAGGACGTGCCAGCCGTCCTCCTTCTTGATGATCGGAATGCGGCGCAGGGAGCGGGTGGGATCTTCCCAGCGGAAGGCGAAATAGATCTTCTGCCCGTCGTGCAGGGCGCGCACCTCCACGAGCGATTCGCCCGATCCGCTGAGATTGGCACCCTGCTGGGCGCGGATGAAGACCGGGCGCGCGCGCGACCAGGCGGGATCGCCCATGGCGCCATCCAGCTTGGGCGCGTCGCTCACCCGCGCGATGACGAGCGTATCGCGCGTCGCCCAGTCGAGCCCGGCGACGCCGCACGCGATTGCCACCCCGATTGCCGCGGCGACGAGAAGAGGCCGCGGCCGCACGGCCTTCGTGATCGCGAGCGGGGTGGGCCGAAACACGCGGAAAATCTGCGGCCACCCGCCATAGAGATAATGCGCGGCGACATGCGCGAAGATATAGACTAGCGAAACGAAGGCGGCGGTCGAGTGGAGATAAGCCCACCAGCCGCCATAGCCGAGATACATCATGACGCCCGTCGCCGTGAGCAAGATCACGAGCGCATAGACGAACCAGTGCAGGATGACGTTGACAGCTCCCCATTTGAGGCGAGCCGGAGCGCGCATCGCGAGAATCCGCGTCTTTTTGGGGCTGTTGCGCTCGACGAGGCCGCTGCGCGCGAGGTAGGCGACGTAGGCCGACCCGCAGAAGAAGACGGCGAGTCCGGCGAGCAAATGCCAGGAGAAGATCTCGCCCTGTGGCAGGACGGGAGCGAGCCATTTCGAGAAGGGGGCGTGCAGCGCGTCCGCTGCGATGCGTAGGCCGGTAACGAGGCTGACGACGAACGCGAGGGCGGTCGCCCAATGGAGCGTTATCGTCCCGACATCCGTGCGTGGCGGGCCATCGTGAGGCTTTGTTTGAGCGAGGCTTCTCTCGGTCAAGGCGTCGGCGTTCGTTCGAGCGGTGTCATTTTTCATTGCGTAAAGCTTACCCTGGTCAACCGGCAGAGCCACAGCGTCCGGTTCTCGCTCTCCCGGAAAAGCGGACAGCTGCGAATAAACTACCTCCGCGATATCATAAGCAAGTTGTCAAGTCTGGCGAGATCGCTCTTTTGGCGACAATTCGTCCCCAGTTGGCTGTCCTCTGGACATTCGAGAAGGCGCGAGCATCGCGAGGTCCGTGGGATTTCTGGCGGGCAGTTTTGCTCCCCCTTGGGGACACCCTGCTGGCGAAGGCAATCAGGCGAAGCATTGGGGATTTGGCGAGATGGACGTGGTCGCCGAAGCAGCCAAGACGGCGGGTGGCTAGACCATGTCCATCATAGCCTCGGCAGAAACCGTTGACCTACACCAAGCCAGACGGAGAGACGTGGATGACCGCGACATGGGATGAAGCCAAGGGCCTACAGCGTCCTCTTGCAGACGGTGCGCTGCGAATCGTGGCACGAGGGGTGAAAGAGGATCGAACTGCTGCATGAAACACACAGAGGCACGTCCCTACGCACGAGAACTCCTTGAACTCGCCGCAGGCGTGCAGCCGATCAACGACCGCATCCACATCGAGAAGATCAATTATCCCTTCCTCTATACACTCAAAGGAAAAGGTACCGGGTTCGGCGCCGGCATCAGGTGCGCTGTTGAAAAGGGTTGGCTCGAGCTGCACGAAAGTGGGACTTACGTGCGGCTGCTGACGGCTGTCGAACGGGCTGCTCAGTCAATAGATCAGCGTGAATGACAACCACGTCGCCAGTGACGCGCAGAGACCAATTCCGAGATAAGGCAATGCAAGGCGCATCGGGCTTTCCCTCCGAAACGCAATTAAGAATCATCATGTCATGCTTGGACGACGACTGCTAGGAATCTTTGGGTGCAGTCCGCGCGCCTTAGGACCCGGCGCCCGTGGAAAGTTTAATTTCGCTGGTTCGATTGAGCCGGCGGAGCGGCCCCGGCATTAACACCGGCGCCCAAGCCGGGGGCGGCAATGCCCACACATCACTCACGGGCGTTATGCTCAGGATGTAGAGGCCCTCATCCAAGGGTAACAGAGCGAGTTCACGAGCGCGG
>NZ_JBVVPN010000060.1:0-35097 GCF_055811035.1 Bradyrhizobium sp. MI1.10 | reverse complement strand
GTGGGGGGGGGGTCGGCGGGCGGGGCCGGGGGGGGGGGGGGGGGGGGGGTGGGCGCGCGCGGGCGGCCCCCCCCCCCCCCGCGGCGCGCGCCCCCCCCCCCCCCTGCCGGTGCCGGCGCGCGGCGAAGTCGGCTTCGACCATGTCAGCTTCGCCTATCCGGCGCGGCGCGACGTCAATGTGCTCGATGCGGTGTCGTTTACCGTGCGCCCCGGCGAGAAGGTCGCGATCGTCGGTCCGTCCGGCGCGGGCAAGAGCACGATCTTCCATCTGCTGTTGCGCTTCTATGATCCGCGCAGCGGCGCGATCTCGCTCGACGGCGTGCCGGTCAAATCCGCCGATCCGCGTGAATTCCGCTCCCGCATCGCGCTGGTGCCGCAGGAATCCAACGTGTTCGCGGCCAGCGCCCGCGACAACATCCGCTTCGGCCGGCCCGATGCCACCGACGCCGAGGTCGAGCGTGCCGCCGAGCTCGCGCACGCCGCCGAATTCATCCGCCGCCTGCCCGAAGGTTTCGACACGCCGCTTGGTGAGCGCGGCGTGACGCTATCAGGCGGCCAGCGCCAGCGCATCGCGATCGCGCGTGCCATCCTGCGCGATGCGCCGCTGTTGCTGCTGGATGAAGCCACTTCCGCGCTCGATGCCGAAAGCGAGACGCTGGTGCAGACCGCACTGGAAGAGCTGATGCGCCACCGCACCACGCTCGTGATCGCGCACCGCCTCGCCACCGTCTTGTCGTGCGACCGCATCCTGGTGATGGACCAGCGCAGAATCGTCGAGCAGGGCACGCATGCGGAGCTCGTGGCCGCGAACGGGCTTTATGCAAGGCTGGCGAGGTTGCAGTTCGAGGGGGCGTGAGGCGAGGGCGCTCGGAACGCCGCCCCACTCAAGGTGTCATCACCCGCGAAAGCGGGTGATCCAGTACTCCGAGACGGAAGTGATCAACCGATAAGCCGCGGCGTACTGGATTCCCCGCCTTCGCGGGGAATGACAGCGGAGGTTTTGGAAGCCGCTTCGCGCCACATCGGCTTCCTCGAACAGCACGAGCGGATCTTCCGCATCGCAAGATTGGTCGGGCTGTGTGCTTTGCCGGTGCTGCGACTGCGCTCGGACCAGCGAACCAGGCGGCTTCGTTTCCGCTGGCTTGCCCTTGTCGGACGCGAAGGGGACGGAGTGCCCGCCTCATCGAGGCCCGCTGCTAGGCCAGTATGAGACATCGGAGGCGGCGATGTGGTATCCGAAATCAATGCATGGAGCCAAGCCTCGTGACTTGTGTTCTCAGACCGCCAACAGTTGAGGAGCTACCTACGCTCTCGGCCTTGTGCCTTAGATCGAAAGCTGTATGGGGCTACGGCAACGACTTCATGGAGGCCTGTCGGAGCGAACTCACCATCGAAGCATGCGAACTCCAATCCAGTTCAATTGCAGTGGCGGAAGAGAACGGCAAGATCGTCGGCGTCGCCCAAGTCAGGGTCACTGGAAGCTGGGCTGATTTGTTGAAGTTGTTCGTCGAGCCGACGATGCTTCGCGGTGGCTTGGGAATGAAGTTGTTTCATTGGGCTGCCAGCGAAGCAACAGCGATGGGTGCTCACCGCATGGCGATCGAGGCCGACCCAGATGCCGCGCCATTCTATCGACGCATGGGGGCGAAGGACTCCGGCTTTGCTCCGTCCGGCTCGATACCTGGCAGAATGCTTCCCAAGCTGATCAAGGAGCTGGGATCGATGTGAAATCGCTCGGCCTTCGGTGGCCCCGAACGGTTGGTCACGACGTTCGCGCTCAGGGTAGACGGGACTTGGCCGCTCGACCGACAAACCGCGCTCACCGCCCTTAGCGGACACCAGCCTCACACGGCTCCTTAACTGAAGTGCCGTCGTGATTTGGAAACGTGCATGATTGTTCTCATCTGCCCAATCGTGTTCATCCTCCTCATCCTGTTCGCCATTCGACAGCAGAAGCGCGGCCTTGCGGGATGGAAAGCGGCCCTGCTTGTTGTCGCAGGTAGCGGCGTCATTGTTTTCATGAGTTTCGGCTTGCTCATCGTAGGCTTCCGCAACTTCGGATAGGCGCAGCCCGCGCCCTGAGCCGCGTGCATGAACCTTGCAGTTCCCCCAGATGTGGCGCCTAATCAGGTATCGCCGGCCAAAGGCTCGTCCGTAGGCGTCGGTGCCTGAGAGATGATTTGTGCTCCCGCCTCAACGGGAGTGCGCCTCATGGCCCAGCCGTACAGCAAAGAGACCCTCGAGCTTTTGGAGCGGGCGCAGCGAGCGATCGATGAGTCGATCCGGCTCCGCGAAGACAGCCACCGCGCGCTCCGCCAGGCTGAAAGCTGGCATTTCGATCTTGAGCTCCGCTTGAGCCGAGAGCGCCTCGCGGCGAGTTACGCGACAGCGCCGCTCATCGACACTTCGGCGACAGCGCCGGCACATTCGGCCACGGCCAATTCTTCCAGCTCCCGTCCTCATCAACGCAGGCCGATGGCTCAAGGCCATGCGTCGGAGCACTCGTCGTCTTGACCGGCGTGGCGAGGCGTTGGTCGACATAGCTCGTCGAGACATATCCGGCGACGATGACGCCGAGCAGGACCGAAGATCCCTTGGCCAGATCGCTCAGTTTCATCGGTCATCTCCATCCGCTTGCCGGCGCAACTTCCGGGCACAACGACTAGCCGACGTCCCGGGATCCCGGCGTGACGGGCGTCACGCGCCCCAGAATCTAAGGTTGCCATTCCATCTTCAGCACCGGCCGGCCCGAGGTCGGGTTCACCTCGTCGCCGGCATGGGCAAAGCCGTTGCGCTCGTAGAAGCGGATGGCGCGGCTGTTGTCCTTGTTGACGAGCAGCGTCACGCCTGTCGGCGACAGGCGCTTGGCCTCGTCGACCAGCAGCCGCGCCGCGTCCGAGCCCCAATGCGCGGGATCGACCACGAGCTGGTCGAGATAGCCGTCGCCGTCGATGGTGACGAAGCCGGTCAGCGCGCCGTCCTGCTCCGCGACCACGATGGAGGCTTTCGGCACCAGGTCCCTACGCCAGCGTTCGCGCCACCAGTCCAGGCGCGTGGCGAAGTCGATCTGCGGATAGGCCTGCTGCCAGGTGCGATGCCAGAGGTCGATCGAGGCGGCCTCGTCCTCGGGAAGGTAAGGTCGGAGGTGGAGGGCGCTCACTACCGCTCCGTCAGCTTCAGCTCGATGCGGCGGTTGCGCTTGTAGGCTTCCTCGGTGTTGGCGGTGTCGAGCGGCTGGAATTCGCCGAAGCCGGCGGCGACGAGGCGCTGGGCGGGCACGCCGAGCGAGATCAGGTACTGCACCACCGAGATCGAGCGGGCGGCCGAGAGGTCCCAGTTCGACTTGAAGTTCGGCCCGTTGACCGGGCGCACGTCGGTGTGACCGTCGACGCGCAGCACCCAGGGGATCTCGTTCGGGATCTTCTTGTCGAGGTCGATCAGCGCGGTCGCCAAAGTGTCGAGCTCGGCGCGGCCTTCGGGCAGCAGCACCGCCTGTCCGGTGTCGAAGAACACTTCGGACTGGAACACGAAGCGGTCGCCGACGATGCGGATGTCGGGGCGGTTGCCGAGGATGGCGCGCAGGCGGCCGAAGAATTCCGAGCGGTAGCGCGACAATTCCTGCACGCGCTGCGCCAGGGCGACATTCAGGCGAGAGCCCAGATCGGCGATTCGATTTTGCGATTCCTTGTCGCGCTTCTCGGAGACGTCGAGCGCTTCCTCCAGCGCCGCCAATTGCCGTCGCAGCGCGCTGATCTGCTGGTTCAGCACCTCGATCTGCGCCAGCGCACGGGCCGAAACCGCCTTCTCGGAGTCCAGCGCCTTGCCAAGCTCGGAGGATTTGCCTTGCGCGTCGTTGCCGGCGGCCGCCAGCCCCTCATAGAGGCCCTTGATGCGGTCGCGCTCGCTTTCCGCCGAAGCGAGGCCGGCTTTCAGCGACGAGACCTGGTCGTCCAGCGTGAGCTTGCCGAGCTTCTCCAGCGACAGCAGCTCGTTGAGCTGCGCGATCTTGGCGTTGAGCTGCTCCAGCGCCTTGTCCTTGCCGGTGACCTCCTGCGACAGGAAGAACTGCACCACCAGGAACACCGACAGCAGGAACACGATCGACAGCACCAGCGTCGACAGCGCGTCGACGAAACCGGGCCAATAGTTGAAGGAGGTATCGCCGCGGCGGCCGCGCGCCAGTGCCATGTCGCTAACCCTTCTCGGGCTGACGCGCGATGCGCTCCAGCAGGCGCCGGATCTCGCGGTTCTGCTCGCCCTGGCCGTCGGCCCATTCGCGGATCATCTGCTGCTCGGTCCGCATATGCGAGACCAGCGCCTGGATGGCTTCGGCGAGGCTCGCCATCGCCGCGGTGGTGCCGCGGCTGCCGCTGCCTTCCTCGAGCACCGTGCGCAAGCGCTCGACGACGGCCTGAAGCTCGCCGCTGGCAATGCCGCCACCGCCACCGGAGGCGACCGCCACTTCGCCGCTGCCATATTCGCGGACGGTGGTGGCAAGCCAGTCTTCGAGATCGGTGTAGAAACGGTTCTGCGCCTGGCTCGATTGCAGGTCGAGGAAGCCCAGGATCAGCGAGCCGGCGAGACCGAACAGCGAGCTCGAAAACGAGATGCCCATGCCGCCGAGCGGGGCGGCCAGCCCCTCCTTCAGCGTGTCGAACAGGGCGCCGGAATCGCCCCCGACCTTGAGCCCGTCGATCACCTTGCCGACCGAGCCGACCGTCTCGATCAGGCCCCAGAAGGTGCCGAGCAGGCCGAGGAAGACCAGCAGCCCTGTCATGTAGCGGGAGATGTCGCGGGCCTCGTCGAGGCGGGTCGCGATCGAATCGAGCAGGTGCCGCATGGTGGTCTGGGTGATCGACATCCGCCCGGTGCGCTCGCCGCCGAGGATCATCGCCATCGGCGCCAGCAGCTTGGGGTGGCGGGCGGGCGCAAGGCCGGGGTCGGCGATGCGGAAATTGTTGACCCAGGACACTTCGGGATACAGCCGGATCACCTGGCGGAAGGCCAGGATGATGCCGATGAACAGCACGCCGCCGATCAGCGCATTGAGCCCGGGATTGGCGAAGAAGGCCTGGATGATCTGCTTGTAGAGCACCACCCCCACCAGGGTGCAGAGCACCAGGAAGACCAGCATCCGCACCAGGAAGACGCTGGGCGAGGATAGCTTGGTATATTCGATGTCGAGGGAGGAGCGGGGCGAGGCGCCTGGCGGCATGGCCGGTATCATCCGTTAACTTGCTTGCGGGGCGCACTATGGCACAGCGCCCGCCCAAAAAAAGCGCCGGATGCGCCGATTTCGGGGAGAGCTGGGGAACCCAAAGCTGAAACCGGGCTTTGGTAAGGACATACTTTCCAAATCGTCGGCATTCCACAGGTTCAGTTCGCACTTTTCCCCTTGGCGCCCAAGACTTGCCGTCCAAGATCTGCCGCCCAAAGACGGAGTCGTCGCATGAGCGTCGTGTCCGCGATCATCGGGACTGCCGAACGGGTGCCTTTGCCTGATGTCGTGATCCGCGCGGCGATCCAGCGCCTGTGCTCGCGCACGGTGACGCGGCTGTCCGCGCTAGGCGGGGCGGATGATGCCGCCTTCGCCGGGCGGATGATGCTGCGGCCGATCGCCGAGGACGCGGATGCCGGGCACGAGGGGGTGCCAGCTTCGTTCTTTGCGAAGGTGCTCGGTCCCAACCGCAAATACTCCTGCTGCTTCTACAAGACCGGCGCGACCACCTTGCGGGAGGCCGAGGAGGAGGCGCTGCGCCAGACCGCCGAGCATGCCGCTCTCGCCGACGGCCAGACCATCCTCGAGCTCGGCTGCGGCTGGGGCTCGCTGTCGCTGTGGATGGCGCGGCAGTTTCCGCACGCCAAGGTCACCGCGGTGTCGAGCTCACAGGCGCAGCGCGCCCATATCGAGGAAGAGGCGCGGCTGCGCGGTCTCCTCAACCTGCGCGTGATCTGCGCGGACATCAACGTGTTCGCGCCCGATGGGCAATTCGACCGCATCGTCTCGGTCGAGATGTTCGAGCATGTGATGAACTGGCGCAAGCTGATGACGCGCCTGCGCGCGTGGCTCGCGCCGGAGGGGCGGTTCTTCATGCACATCGTCGCCCATCGCTCCGGCTCTCACCTGTTCGACCGGGCCGATCGCGACGACTGGATCGCGCAGCGCGTCTCCACGGGCGGGCTGATGCCGAGCCATCACCTCGTCAGGCAATTCGACGATATCTTCACCGTGGAGAAGGAATGGTGCTGGAGCGGCACGCATTATCAGCGCACGGCCAACGACTGGCTCGCCAATTTCGACACGCATCGCTGTTACATCGAGGCGGCCTTGCGCAACGTCCATGGCGAGGAGACCGGCCTGCGGATGCGACGCTGGCGCTGGTTCTTTCTCGCGACCTCGGGCCTGTTCGGCTATGCCGATGGCAACGAATGGGGCGTCAGCCACTACCGGATGAGGGCGGCGGGATAATTGCGATGTTCCGTCGCAGCACGCGGCGGTGGAACCGGACTCACAATCGGGTGAGGCGCGAAAAGCGTACTGAAGTCAGCACCATAGACCGTGTGACATTGGGCCGCCCGCAAGGTGCGTTGCGTCGCAGCACGTCCCCTCTATTTTGGCGGCATCAGCCGCGTGTCATGGCCCAGAACGGGCCTCGCGCGGACCGTGATCAGTTTCAACAACATCGGGGCACTTAACTTCATGTCAGGACTTCGCGCGCGATCGGCATGCGTTGCAATGATGCTCGCGGCCTTTACGCCGCTGTTGGCAGGCTGCGACGAATCCAGTTCCGCCATTTCAGCCGCCCAGCCCAACGACCCCGACGTCAGCATCGTCATCGTCAAGCCGCAGCCGCGCGCCGTTGTGCGCGAGCTGCCGGGCCGCATTGCGCCGACGCGCGTCTCCGACGTGCGGCCGCGCGTGTCCGGCATCGTGGTCGAGCGTCTGTTCCGACAGGGCAGCGAGGTGAAGGCCGGTGATCCGCTGTACCGTATCGATCCGCGTCCGTTCGAGGTCGAGGTGATGGCCAACGATGCCGCGGTCGCCAAGGCCGAGGCCGCGTTGATGCAGTCGCAGCAGCAGGCGCGCCGCATCGCCACGCTCACCAGCCAGCGCGCCGCGCCCGAAGCCGAGAACGAGAAGGCGATCGCGGCCGAGCGCCAGGCTCATGCCGAGGTCGAGGGCCGCAAGGCCGATCTCGCGCGCGCCAAGCTCAATCTCGACTATGCCACCGTACGCGCGCCGATCGACGGCGTCGTCGGTGCTGCCCTGGTCAGCGAGGGCGCGCTCGCGGTCCAGAACGAGACCAATCTGGCCACGATCCAGCAGCTCGATCCGATCTATGCGGATTTCACCCAGTCGGTGAACGAGCTCAACCAGCTCCGCCGCGCCTTCGAGAGCGGTGACCTCGAGCGCATCGCGCCTGACGCCGCCAAGGTGCATCTCGTGCTCGACGACAACACGCTCTACTCGCTCGACGGCAAGTTGCTGTTTTCGGATGCCAAGGTCGACGCCAATACCGGTCAGGTGACCTTGCGCGGTGAGTTCCGCAATCCCAAACGCGAATTGCTGCCGGGCATGTATGTCCGCGTCCGCATCGACCAGGGTCTCGATAGCGACGCGATCGCGGTGCCGCAGCAGGCGATCCAGCGCAATGGCGGCGGCGGCAGCGAGGTGTTCGTCGTCAAGGACGACAATCGCATCGCGGTACAGCCGGTGCGCACCGGCTCGGTGCAGGACGGAACCTGGTTCGTCACCGACGGCCTGAAGGCCGGCGACAAGGTCGTGGTCGAAGGCTTCCAGAAGTTCGCCGCCGGCGACAGGGTCAAGCCGCAATCCTGGTCGGAAGCGGATGCGACTGCCGATAACCGGCACGCCCAGAAGCTGATGCGGTAACGTTCGGGCGTCGCGACTGTCTTGATCCCTCATCCTGAGGAGCCCGCAAAGCGGGCGTCTCGAAGGATGGCCACGGGCGAGAGCCGGGCCTTCATGGTTCGAGACGCGCTTCGCGCTCCTCACCATGAGGGACTAGTGAAACAACGAGGTTAAAAGCGGTAATGGCGAGCTTCTTCATTGACAGGCCGATCTTCGCCTGGGTGGTCGCGCTGTTCATCTGTCTGGTCGGCGCAATTTCGATTCCGCTGTTGCCGATCGCGCAGTATCCGATCATTGCGCCGCCCTCGATTTCGATCTCGACCAGCTATCCCGGCGCCTCGCCCGAAAACCTCTACAACAGCGTCACGCGGCTGATCGAGGAGGAGCTCAACGGCGCCTCCGGCATCCTCAATTTCGAATCGACCAGCGACTCGCTCGGCCAGGTTGAGATCATCGCCAATTTCGTGCCGGGCACCGATACCAGCGCCGCCTCGGTCGAGGTGCAGAACCGCATCAAGCGCGTCGAGGCGCGGCTGCCGCGCGCGGTGATCCAGCAGGGCATTCTGATCGAGGAAGCCTCCAGCGCGGTGCTCCAGATCATCACGCTGAACTCGACCGACGGCAGCCTGGACGAGGTCGGGCTGGGCGACTTCATGATCCGTAACGTGCTCGGCGAGATCCGCCGCATCCCCGGCGTCGGCCGCGCCACGCTGTATTCGACCGAACGCAGCCTGCGCGTCTGGGTCGATCCGGCCAAGCTGGTCGGCTATGGCCTGACCGCCGACGACGTCAACAAGGCCATTGCCGCGCAGAACGCGCAGGTCGCTTCCGGCAGCATCGGCGCCGAACCGTCGACCTCGACCCAGCGCACCTCCGCGCTGGTGCTGGTCAAGGGCCAGCTCTCGTCCCCGGATGAATTCGGCACCATCATCCTGCGCGCCAATGCCGACGGCTCGACCGTGCGGCTGCGCGATGTCGCGCGCATCGAGGTCGGCGGCCTGAGCTACCAGTTCAACACCCGTCTCGACGGCAAGCCGACTGCCGGTCTTTCCGTGCTGATGTCGCCGACCGGCAATGCGCTGGCGACCGCAAGCGCCGTCGAAGAGAAGATGAAGGAGCTGTCTCGCTTCTTCCCGGCCAATATCGGCTACGAAATTCCCTACAACATCACGCCCGTGGTCGAGGCCTCGATCAAGAAGGTGCTGTCGACGCTGGTCGAAGCCATCGTGCTGGTGTTCGTGGTGATGTTCCTGTTCCTGCAGAACATCCGCTACACCATCATCCCGACCATCGTGGTGCCGGTGGCGCTCTTGGGCGCCTGTACCACGCTGCTGCTCGCCGGCTACTCCATCAACATGCTCTCGATGTTCGGCATGGTGCTCGCGGTCGGCATCCTCGTCGACGATGCCATCGTCGTGGTCGAGAACGTCGAGCGCATCATGGCGGAGGAGGGGCTGCCGCCGAAGGAAGCGACGCGCAAAGCGATGTCGCAGATCACCGGGGCCATCATCGGCATCACGCTGGTGCTGATGGCCGTGTTCGTGCCGATGGCGTTCTTCCCGGGCTCAGTCGGCATCATCTACCGCCAGTTCTCCGTGACCATGGTCGCCGCGATCGGCTTCTCCGCCTTCCTGGCACTGTCGCTGACGCCGGCGCTGTGTGCGACGCTGCTCAAGCCCGTCGCTGCCGGCCACGGTCACGCCAAGAAGGGCGTGTTCGGCTGGTTCAACCGGATGCTCGAGGGCGGCAAGGAGGGCTATTCCCGCACCGTCGGTTTCTCGCTGAAGCGCACCGGCCGCTTGATGCTGGTCTATGTCGCGCTGCTCGCCGGCCTGTCCTGGGCCTTCGTCAATCTGCCCGGCGGCTTCCTGCCCGTCGACGACCAGGGCTTCGTCACCACCGACGTGCAGACGCCGTCGGATTCGTCCTATGGCCGGACCGAGGCGGTGATCGAGAAAGTGGAAAAATACCTGGCGCAGCGGCCGGGCGTCGACAACGTCACCTTCCTCACCGGCTTCAGCTTCTCCGGCCAGGGCATGAACACCGCGCAGGCCTTCATCACCCTGAAGGACTGGTCGGAGCGCGGGCCGAAGGATTCGGCTGCCGCAATCGTCACCGACATCAACCGCGATCTCGGGGCGTCGATCCGCGACGCAAAAATCTCGGCGCTGCAGCCGCCGCCGATCGACAATCTCGGCAACTCCTCGGGCTTCTCATTCCGGCTCCAGGACCGCGGCCAGAAGGGTTATCCGGCCTTGATGCGCGCCGCCGATCAGTTGATCGCGGAGGCCAATGCAAGCGCCGTACTTCAGAAGGTCTATGTCGAAGGCCTGCCCGAGGCCGGCGTGGTCAATCTCGTGATCGACCGGGAAAAGGCCGGCGCCTTCGGCGTCACCTTCGAGGACATCAACAACACGATCTCGACCAATCTCGGCTCGAACTACATCAACGACTTCCCGAACCGCGGCCGCATGCAGCGCGTCGTGGTGCAGGCCGATGCCCGCGACCGCATGCGGACCGAGGACATCCTCAACTACAACGTCAAGAACAGCCGCGGCCAGCTCGTGCCGTTCTCGTCCTTTGCCACCGTGGAATGGGCGCGCGGACCGACGCAGATCGCCGGCTTCAACTATTATCCGGCAGTGCGCATCTCGGGCGAGGCGAAACCCGGCTTCACCTCGGGTGATGCCATCGCCGAGATGGAACGGCTCGCAGGCAAGCTGCCGCGCGGCTTCGGCTATGAATGGACCGGGCAGTCGCTGCAGGAGAAGCTGTCGGGCTCGCAGGCGCCGTTCCTGCTCGGGCTTTCGGTATTCGTGGTGTTCCTGTGTCTCGCCGCGCTGTACGAGAGCTGGACCATTCCGCTGGCGGTGCTACTCACCGTGCCGCTCGGCATCGTCGGCGCGGTGGTCGCGGCGATGCTGCGCGGCCTGCCCAACGACGTCTATTTCACCGTCGGCCTGATCACCATCATTGGTCTCGCCGCGAAGGACGCGATCCTCATCATCGAGTTCGCCAAGGATCTGCGGAAAGAAGGCAAGCCGCTGGTGGACGCCACCATCGAGGCCTGCCGCCTGCGCTTCCGCCCGATCCTGATGACCGGCCTCGCCTTCATCTGCGGCGTGCTGCCGATGGCCATCGCCCATGGCGCCGGCGGCGCCAGCCAGCAGGCACTCGGCAGCATCGTGATGGGCGGCATGATCGCGGTGGTGATCCTGGCGCTGCTGATGGTCCCGGTGTTCTTCGTCTCGGTGCAACGCGTGCTGGGCGGGGATCGGGAGAAGGTGGCGAAGGAGGCCGAGATGTATGGGCCGCCCGCGCCGGCAAGGGCCGGCCACTGAACGGCCGGGAAATCGCATATGGCGCGCACGTGCGGCGGCATCGGCAGTGGGCTCCCTCTCCCGCTTGCGGGGGAGGGCTGGGCTGGGAGTGTCTCCGCGTCGGGATTGTCGAGCATTGCGGAGGATGCCCCCGTGTGGTGAGAGCCCTCACCCGCCGCGCGCGGGACGATGCTTTGCATCGCCCCGGGGCGAGTCGGCCTCTCCCGCAAGCGGGAGAGGCGGAGCAAGCCGCGTGGTCCTCTTGTACCATATGCGATTGCCCTGACTGAACGCCGGATCCGTCGGCTTGCTTTCTTGGAGGCCTCAATCCAGACTGCATCCCTGGATTGAAACAACGTATTCGCACCCTGCCCGCGAATGCCCCGGCATCCCGCCGATCGAAAGCACGTCATGCGTCCGACCGACATTGCGATCTCGAACTATCGCTCTATTCGGCGGCTCTCCATACCCATCCATCCCTTGTCGGTGTTTGTCGGTGAAAATGGCGTCGGCAAATCCAATCTCTACAAATCCTTGTCGCTGTTGCGCGATGCGGCGACCGGTCAAATCACCCGCACGATCGCCGATGAAGGCGGATTGAATTCGGTCTGCTGGTCCGGCATTCGCAAAAAAGGCGAAGACGGGCGGCTGCGGCTGTCAGCCACATTCGACAGCATGAGGTATTTCATCGAGCTCGGGTTTCCCAGCCCGCTTCAGGCCGCGTTTTCCGGCGAGCCGATGATCAAGGCCGAAACGATCGAAACGACGCGCGGCAAACGCACGGTCAAGCTGATGGAGCGGATCAATTCGCTCATCAGCGTCCGCGGCGAGAGCGGCGCCTGGAACGCTCACAAGGATGCGGTGCTGCCGTCAGAGACCGCGCTCGCGGCTTTTTCCGATGGCAAGCAATGCCCGGAAATCGACTTGATCAGAAATGCGATGCTGGGCTGGCGATTCTATCATGACTTCCGCACTGATCCGGCGTCACCGATACGCAAGCCCTGTCTTGCCATCGCGACGCCCTCTCTCAGCGCCGATGGCATCGATCTGGCTGCCACCCTGGCGACCCTCTATGTCATTCGGGAAGACGCCAACGACTTGCAGGACGCAATCCAGGATGCATTTCCGGGCGCCGAACTCCGCGCATGGGAAGAAAACGGGCGGTGTGAATTCGATCTGCAATTGCCGGATATGCCGCGGCCGTTCAGGGCTCACGAACTATCCGACGGGACGCTGAAATACATCTGCCTGCTTGCGGTGTTCATGGGCTATCGGCTGCCGCCGTTCATTGCGCTGAACGAACCCGAGACCAGCCTGCATCCGTCGCTGCTGGCGCCACTGGCCCGGCTCATCGCCAAGGCATCACGCCGCGCCGACATCTGGATCGTCACCCATTCGGAACAGCTGATGGACGCACTGCGAAGCGAGAGTTCGGTCCCGCTTCGCCGTGTGATCAAGTCGAAAGGCGCCACGGCGATCGAGGGCCTGACCATTGGCGGGGAGTATCGCGAGGAGGAGCCGGACGACGACCATTAGGCCGCGTCCCTCCAGACCCTAGCATCGTCAGTGTGCACTGGATAAATTGACCACAATCTTCCCCTTACAATTCGGAGTCGCCGTGCGCTTGCTCTTGCTGGTGGTTTTCCTTGTCACGATGTCGCCGGCGCTCGGCAGGTGGGTGGGCGTGGAAGAGGAGCGGATCCCGGTCGCCAGGCTTATCGAGAACTTAGAGAAGATCGCCAAGGGCGATCCTACCCGCGTCGAGGCGTTGCTGAACCTTGGTCGTGCGCATGGCATGGCTTACGCTCAGAAGTCTGACCCGCTGACGGTACCGAAAGCCTACCATGGCATTCAGCCACCAGCTGTTCCTTTCGGTACCGTAATGACTGCCGCTGACTCCACTTTGAGTGCCGCCTCCCAGGCGCACCTAGAATCCGCGTTGAACGCGTACAAGCAGGCATTGGAACTGGACAAGGATAACCTTGTCATCCGGCTCGGCCTCGCCTGGCTGACCGAGCAGGCCGGCAGGAAAGACGAGGCGTTGAAGCAATATCGAACGATCGCAACCGACGCCTGGGAGAAGGAAAAGAGCCTGACGGTCCGTGGAATGGGCGGGCGGACTCTGACCGGCGAAGTCGTCTCTTACCTCGTCCCGCTTCTCGACGCCGAGAAGGATAAGCGCGAGATTGAGACGCTGAAGGACCACGCGGCCGCAATGGGAAAGCTGCCGTACCCAATCACTCCCATCGCAGTGCCGCTGGCCGATGGGCTCACTATCACCGACCTAGAAGCACCCGACGCGCGGGTGACGTTCGACGTGGACGGCAGCGGGTTGAGTCGCGAATGGAGCTGGATTACCCCCAAAGCTGCCTGGCTTGTTAGCGACTTGAAGCTTGATGGCAAAATTAACAGCGGCCGGCAATTGTTCGGCAACATCACGTTTTGGATGTTTTGGAACAACGGATATGCGCCGCTGGCCGCACTCGATGACGACCGCGATGGCATTTTGACCGGTAAAGAACTGGCCGGCCTCGCCCTGTGGCGCGATGCTGATGGTAATGGCGTGGCAGATCCAGGAGAGGTTCAGCCGGTTTCGGCTTACGGTATCGTCGCTATATCGTGCAACTGGCAGACGTTGAACAAGGACCCGGACAAGGTCGCCTTCAGCCCGAACGGCGTGGTTTTCCAGGACGGAAAAACGCGCCCCAGCTTCGACCTGGTCTTGAAGGCGCAGCTTGGGTCCCAAGCGACGTTTCGTGCGCCAAATGCGTCGGGGAATAGCCCCTAAGTTGCTTGAAAGACGGTGGTCCACTTGACGCGCAACGGTATGCTGAGGCGACGCGCTACGACGGGCTCGCCGTCAACTACCTTGCCTTCGTTCAGCTCGCATCAATCTGATTATGGCCACGCCTTAATGAGTCCGCGTCCTACTCCCTGCGGATCGAGCCGTCGTGCTCCTGCGATCTACTTCCGCAAAATCTTCACCAACTCCCCGTGCACGAACTCATTCCCGCACACGACATTGCCCGTCACCAGCGCATCGCCCGGCGTGTCGATGTCGGTGATCGTTCCGCCCGCTTCGCGCAGCATGATCAGGCCCGCCGCGATGTCCCAGGATTGCAGATTGCGCTCCCAATAGCCGTCGAGGCGGCCGGCGGCGACGAAAGCGAGGTCGAGGGAGGCGGCGCCGAAGCGGCGCAGGCCGGCGACGCGTTCCTGCATCGCGGTCATCTCGCGGCGGAATTCCTCGTGGTCGCCGCGGCCGATATGGGGCAGGCCACAGGCCACCACGCATTCGTTGAGCTGGCGGCGGCCGGCCACGCGCAGGCGCTGGTCGTTGAGGAAGGCGCCCTTGCCGCGCTCGGCGATGTAGAGCTCGTCATTGGCGGGGTTGTAGATCACGCCGGCGATGATCGTGCCCTCGCGCGACAGCCCGATCGAGATCGCGAATTGCGGGATGCCGTGCAGGAAGTTGGTGGTGCCGTCGAGCGGATCGACGATCCAGGTGTGGCTCTTGTCGGAGCCCTCGCGCGTGCCGCCTTCCTCGCCGATGAAGCCGTAGCCCGGCCGGGCCTTGGCGAGGTCCTGGTAGAGAATCTCCTCGGCGCGCTTGTCGGCCAGCGAGACGAAATTCGCCGGTCCCTTCAGCGAGACCTGGAGATGCTCGATCTCGCCGAGATCGCGCTTGAGGCTGCGGCCGGCGCGGCGCGCGGCCTTGACCATGACGTTGATAGTTGCGGAATACAGCATGAGCTTCCGGTCTTGATCGGGGGAAATGGCGCGAAATCGCGCCTGTTTGAGGGATGGGGTGCCCTGCGGGGGCCTCAACGTCAAGTCATTTGGCCCCGAGCCATTTCCTGGCGGCAGCCTCGGCCTTGGCCCGGTCCTCGGCCGGCAAATCGGACAATTGCTTGTCCAGCTCCGGATCGCCCTTGCCGGCGGTCTTGGCCACCAGATGCCATTTGAAGCCCTCGACCTTGTCCACGGCCGTGCCCATGCCGTTGATCAGCACCCAGGCCAGCCGGTTCTGCGCGATCGCACTGCCCTGGCGGGACGCCTTGCGTAGCAGGGCGACGGCCGCCGGCTGGTTCTTCGGCGTGCCGGTGCCGTTGAACAGCGCGATGGCGTATTCGACCTCGGCATCGACATTGTCGGTCAGCGTGGCGACCTGGAGCAGACGCACCGCCCGTTCCAAATCCTTCGGCACGCCGGTGCCTTCCTTATAGAAGGTCGCGAGCGCGTATTGCGCCTCGGGCAGGCCGGCATCAGCCGCCTGGCGCAGCAGCTCGGCGGAGCGCTTGACGTCCTGCGGCAGGGTCTGGCCGTCGAGATAGAGCAGCGCGAGGTTATAGGCCGCCTTGGGCTCGCCGAGCTTGGCGGCGGACGCCATCAGCTTGACCGCCTCGTTTTTGTCGACCGGGCCGCCGCGGCCGGACATTCTGAGCATAGCGAGCGCGAACATCGCCTCGCGGTCGCCGGCGTCGGAGGCGCGCTTGTACCATTGCAGCGCCTTGGCGTAGTCGCGCCGGATTCCCATGGCATTGGAATAGAGCTCACCCAGCATGGTCATCGCCTTGGCATCGCCGGTTTCGGCACGGGCGGTGGCGAGTTCGAAGGCGGTCTTGTACTGGCCGCGCTGATAGGCGCCGTACACCAGATCGACGTTGGGATTGTCGGTCGGAGGCGCAGGGATCACGGTCGCGGCAGGAGCCTGCTTTGGGGAGGCTGAAGGTTTGGGCGACGCCGAGGGTTTGGGTGCCGGCGCCGCTTCCTTCTTCTTGGTGATGGTGTGCGGCGTGGCCTTCGGCTTGTCCTTGGTTTTCTCGGCCGAAGGGCTTGGCGTTGCCACGGGCGGCGTGATCTGGAGCTGCGCGGCCGCGGGCACTGTGAGCAGCAGCGTGGCCAGGATGGTGATGCGCGGGAGCTTCATGACGGGCGCTAGCCGTGCTCCTGACCCGCAGGATTTTGGCCCGCAAGCGCCGTCGCATGAGCATTCTTGATCGCAGCGTCGATCTCGACCAGCGCGGCCTTGGGTCCGCGCGGATCGGCCCAGATCAAGTCGTCCACCAGCACGAAATCGGCGCCGCTGGCGGCGAATTCGCGGGCCTCCTCCAACGACAGGGCAAAGCCGACGCAGGGCGGCTCGAACAGCTCGGCCCACCAGTCCAGCCGTTCGGCGATCGCTTGCGACGACGGCCGCTGGCCCTTTGCGTCGGGCTCGCCGAACAGAACGTAATCCGCGCCGATCTCGCCCGCATCCATGGAATGGTGCCGCGTCGTCAGCCCGCCGACGCCGGCGATGCGATCGGGCTTGAGCGATGGCAGCGCCTCTTTCAGCGCGGCGATGCCGGGCAGGTGCGCACCGTCGGCGCCGCCGCGTGCGACGAGCTCAGGATGGCCGTCGACGAGCAGCGCGGCGCCCGCTTTCTGAACCGGCGGCGCTAGCGCCTTGATCCGGGAGATCATGGTGCGCTGATCGGTCTCCTTCAGGCGCAGCAGCACGGCCGCGACGTCGGCGGCGGCGAGCAGACCGGGCAGCTCCGTGAGAAGCGAAGCGGGATCGTCGACGACAGGCGTCGCGAGATAAAGGCGCGGCGCCGGGCGCGGCGGAGGAGATTTGTTCGACAAGATCTAGGCCGCTTTCTTTTCCAGGCTGCTTTGCCATTCGCCTTTGGAGGCGAGGCCATTCATACGCGCGCGGTGACTGAATGCGCTTTGTCCGGCCGCGACGTTCTCCGCCTTGCCCGACCAGGCCTTCTGCGGCGCGGCCTGCAGTGCGCGACCGTAGGAGAAGGTCAGGCCCCAGGGCAGGGGCCCGCGCTTGTGCATGGAGTTGAGATGCGCCGTTGCCTCTTCATCCGACTGGCCGCCGGAGAGGAAGGCGATGCCGGGTACAGCCGCGGGCACGCACGCCCTAAGCAGCCGTATCGTCTTCTCCGCGACCTCCTCGATGGAAGCCTGCTTCGGGCATTTTTTGCCGGAGATGGCCATGTTCGGCTTCAGCACCATGCCCTCGAGCGCGACGCGCTGCACGCGCAATTCCTGAAACGTCTTGTTGAGCACACGGCTCGTCACCTCATAGCAGCGATCGATGTCGTGATCGCCGTCCATCAACACTTCGGGCTCGACGATCGGCACGATCTGCGCGGCCTGGCACAGCGCTGCATAGCGCGCCAGCGCGTGGGCGTTGACGCTGATCGCGGTCATTGAGGGGATGCCGCTGCCGATATCGATCACCGCGCGCCATTTGGCGAAGCGCGCGCCGCGCTCGTAATATTTCTTCAAGCGCTCGGCGAGCTTGTCGAGCCCGACGGTGACGAGCTCTCCCGGGCACATCGGCAGGGGCTGCGTGCCCTCGTCGACCTTGATGCCGGGAATGGCGCCGGTCTGTTCGATCAGCTTGACCAGGGGCGTGCCGTCCTTTGCGTTCTGCCAGATCGTCTCGTCATAGAGGATGACGCCGGAGATGTACCGGCTCATGGCTTCGTTCGAGCGGAACAGCATCTCGCGATAGTCGCGGCGGTTCTCCTCGGTCGATTCCACGCCGATCGCGTCGAAACGCTTCTTGATGGTGCCGGAGGATTCGTCGGCGGCAAGGATGCCCTTGCCGGGCGCGACCAGAGCGGTCGCGATCCTGTGGAGCTCAGTCAGATTCATCGAGATGTCCTCCCAAAACGATTCTGCCCTTGCCGGTGAAAATAGACCGTTCTCGGGCAAATGCCGAGTTAACGTTCGTCGCAGGGTCAAGGCTGGGACAGCGTTGGGCCGGCCGGGCGGCTCTTCACCTCGCCCCGCTTGCGGGGAGAGGTCGGAATGCGCGCTGAAAGCGCGGATTCCGGGTGAGGGGGACTCTCCGCGAATCCGGCTGTCACCGCCTTTGCGGAAGCAGCCCCTCACCCCGCCCTCTCCCCGCGAAGGGCGGGGCGAGGGAGACGACAGAGCGTGCCGGGCTTCACGCCACCTTCGGGGCGAGTTCGCCCTTGGCGTAGCGCTTGGCCATCTCGGCCGTGGTCAGCACCTTCTTGATCTTGGAGGCTTGGCCCGCCGTATTGAATTCCTGGAGCCGCTGCTTGCACAGCTTGGTCATCGCTTCCATCGCCGGTTTCAGGTACTTGCGCGGATCGAACTCTTCCGGATTGTCCTTGAGCACTTTCCGGATCTGGCCGGTCATCGCCATGCGGTTGTCGGTGTCGATGTTGATCTTGCGCACGCCGTTCTTGATGCCGCGCTGGATCTCGGCCACCGGCACGCCCCAGGTCGGCTTCATCTTGCCGCCATAGGCGTTGATGATGTCCTGGAGGTCCTGCGGCACCGACGAGGAGCCGTGCATGACGAGATGCATGTTCGGCAGCTTGCGGTGGATCTCCTCGATCACGTTCATGGCGAGGATGTCGCCGTCGGGCTTGCGGGTAAACTTGTAAGCGCCGTGAGACGTCCCCATCGCGATCGCGAGCGCGTCGACCTGGGTCTCCTGGACGAACTTCACGGCTTCATCCGGATTGGTCAGGAGCTGGTCGTGGCTGAGCTTGCCCTCGGCGCCGTGGCCGTCTTCCTTGTCGCCCATGCCGGTCTCGAGCGAACCGAGCACGCCGAGCTCGCCCTCGACCGAGATGCCGCCGAGATGGGCCATGTCGGTCACGGTCTTGGTCACCCCGACATTGTAGCCCCAGTCAGCCGGGGTCTTGCCGTCAGCCTTGAGCGAGCCGTCCATCATGACCGAGGTGAAGCCGGCCTGGATCGCGGTCATGCAGGTATCGGGGCCGTTGCCGTGGTCGAGATGCACGCAGATCGGAATGTGCGGATAGATCTCGGTCACCGCATCCATCATGTGCTTGAGCATGACATCGTTGGCGTAGGAGCGCGCACCGCGGGAAGCCTGGATGATGACGGGCGCGTCGACCTGGTTGGCCGCGTCCATGATCGCCAGCGCCTGCTCCATGTTGTTGATGTTGAAGGCCGGGACGCCGTAATCGTTCTCCGCCGCATGGTCGAGCAATTGACGCAACGTGATCCGAGCCATCTGTGTTTTTCTCCCGTTTGGGCCTGCTAGGCCACTGCTTGAAGGCGGCTGACGACTTGCCGACCGATTACTTGATGCGCAGAACTTCGACGCCGGGCAGGGGCTTGCCTTCCATCCATTCAAGAAATGCGCCACCGGCGGTCGAGACATAGGTGAACTGACCGGCCACATGGGCCTGGTTGAGGGCCGCCACGGTGTCGCCGCCGCCCGCGATCGAGACCAGCTTCTTGGCCTTGGTGCGCTCGGCGGCATGCTTGGCGGCGGACATCGTGCCGCGGTCGAACGGCTGCATCTCGAACGCACCGAGCGGTCCGTTCCAGACCAGCGTCGCCGCATCGTCGATCGCGGCATGAACACGCGCGATCGACTGCGGACCGACGTCGAGGATCATGCCGTCGGCCGGGATCGCGTCGAGGCCATAGGCGTGCGACGGCGCGTTGGCCGCGAAATGATAGGCGACGGTGGCGTCGACCGGCAGGATGATGGCGCAGTTGGCGGCTTCCGCCTTTTCCATGATGCGCAACGCGGTCGCGGCGAGATCCTTCTCGGCCAGCGACTTGCCGATGCCGACGCCCTGGGCGTGCAGGAAGGTGTTGGCCATGCCGCCGCCGATCACGAGCGCGTCGACCTTGGTCACGAGGTTTTCGAGCAGGTCGATCTTGGTCGAGACCTTGGCGCCGCCGATGATCGCGATGACGGGCTTGGTCGGCGAGCCCAGCGCCTTCTCCAGCGCGACCAGTTCGGCCTGCATGGTGCGGCCGGCATAGGCGGGCAGCTTGTGGCCGAGGCCTTCGGTCGAGGCGTGGGCGCGGTGTGCGGCCGAGAACGCGTCGTTGACCCAGATGTCGCCGAGTTTTGCGAGCTCCGCGACAAAGGCGGGATCGTTCTTCTCTTCCTCTTTGTGGAAGCGGGTGTTTTCCAGACAGAGGATGTCGCCGTCGTTCAGCGCCGCCACCGCCTTCGCCGCGGGCTCGCCGATGCAATCGTCGGCGAAGCCTACGGGCTTCTTCACGACCTTCGACAACGCTTCAGCCACGGGCTTGAGCGAGTCCTTGGCATCGTGCCCTTTCGGCCGGCCGAAATGCGCGAGCAGGATGACCTTGCCGCCCTTGTCGGAGATTTCGGTGATGGTCGGCGCGACACGCTCGAGCCGGGTTGCGTCGCTGACGCGCCCGTTTTCCATGGGCACGTTGAGATCGACGCGCAGCAGCACGCGCTTGCCCTTCACGTCGACGTCGTCGAGAGTGCGGAATGATTTCGTCATCGGAGGCCCTTGTCCCGGGCGCACCGCGGCGCGTAGTGCCGCCGTGCAGAACCGGGACCCAAATTGCGGCGAGTCCCGCGGTTGAATGGGTCCCGGCTCTGCGACGCAGCGCTTCACGCTGCATCGCGTCCGGAACACGAGAGCGGAGTTAGATCACCTTCGCCATCGCGACGGCGGTGTCCGCCATGCGATTCGAGAAGCCCCACTCGTTGTCGTACCAGGACATCACGCGCACCAGCGTGCCGTTCTGCACCTTGGTCTGGTCCATGTGGAACGTCGAGGAGTGCGGGTCGTGGTTGAAGTCGATCGAGACGTTCGGCGCCGTGGTGTAGCCGAGGATGCCCTTGAGCTGCTGCTCGGAGGCACGCTTCATCGCCTCGTTGATTTCCTTCGGATCGGTGGCGCGCTTGGCCACGATCTTGAGGTCGACGACCGAGACGTTCGGGGTCGGCACGCGGATCGCGACGCCGTCGAGCTTGCCCTTCAGTTCCGGCAGCACGAGGCCGATGGCCTTGGCGGCGCCGGTCGAGGTCGGGATCATCGACATCGCAGCCGCGCGGCCGCGGTAGAGATCCTTGTGCATGGTGTCGAGCGTCGGCTGGTCGCCGGTATAGGCGTGGATCGTGGTCATGAAGCCGGTCTCGATGCCGACGAGGTCGTTCAGCACCTTGGCGATCGGCGCAAGACAGTTGGTGGTGCAGGAGCCGTTGGAGACGACTAGATGTTCCCGGGTCAGCGTGTCGTGGTTGACGCCGAAGACGATGGTGGCGTCGGCGCCGTCGGCGGGCGCAGAAACGAGAACGCGCTTGGCGCCGGCGGTCAGGTGCGCGGAGGCCTTGTCCTTCGAGGTGAAGATGCCGGTGCATTCCATCGCGATGTCGATGCCGAGATCCTTCCAGGGCAGCTTCGAGGGATCGCGCTCGGCGGTCACCTTGATCTTGTTGCCGCCGAGGCTGATCGTGTCGCCATCGACGGTCACGGTGCCGGGGAAGCGGCCGTGGACGCTGTCGAAGCGAAGCAGATGCGCGTTGGTCTCGACCGGGCCGAGGTCGTTGATGCCGACGACCTCGATGTCCTTGCGGCCGGACTCGGCGATGGCCCGCAGGATGTTGCGGCCGATGCGGCCAAAACCGTTGATTCCGACGCGGACTGCCATGTTTCGTCTCCTTCAATGACCGTTGTCATCCCGCACAACGCGCTAGCGCGCCTGCGAGGGTTTTTTTAGGGCGGACGCCCGGTTCGGCCGGGCGGGGCTTGATCATATGGGAGTTAGGTAGTCCTTTTTTTCGGCAATCTCAACTCTCAGGAAACGCGTTTCAGAACGGCGTTAACCGCGGCCTCGGCGGTAATGCCAAAGTGCTGGAATACCTTGTTGAGAGGGGCGCTGGCGCCGAAGGAGTGCATGCCGATAAATTCGCCATCCTGGCCGATCACGGCGTCCCAGCCCCAGCGCACGGCGGCCTCGATCGCGACCTTGATGGGGGCGTTGCCGATGGTCTCGTCGCGGCGCTCCTTTGGTTGCGCTAACAGGAGCTCAAGCGAGGGAACCGAAACCACCCGGGTCGGAATGCCGCGCTCGGCGAGCTGCTTCTGGGCGGCCACGGCCATCTCCACTTCGGAGCCCGAGGCGAACAGCGTCGCCTTTGCTTCGCCCTGGGCGGCCACCAGTTCGTAGGCACCAAACCGGCAGGGGCTTTCGTTCGGTGCGGTGGTGCGCAGCTGCGGCAGGTTCTGACGGGTCAGCGCCAGCACCGTCGGGCCGTCGATGCGGTTGAGCGCGAGCTCCCAGCACTCGGCAACCTCGATGGAATCGCACGGGCGGAACACGCGCATATTGGGAATGGCGCGAAGTGCCGAGAGATGCTCGACCGGCTGGTGGGTCGGGCCGTCCTCCCCGAGGCCGATAGAATCATGGGTCATCACATAAACGACCCCGGTCCCCATCAACGCGGCGAGCCGCATTGCCGGCCGCGCATAATCGGTGAACACCAGGAAGGTCGCGCCGTTCGGCGCAAAACCACCGTGCAGGAAGATGCCGTTCATCGCCGCGCACATGCCGTGCTCGCGGATGCCGTAATGGATGAAGCGGCCCTTCGGCGTCTTGGCCGAGAACGCGGTTGCCGACTTCGCCTTGTTGTTGTTGGAGCCGGTGAGGTCGGCCGAGCCCGCCAGAAATTCCATCGGCATCGCGCCAGCAATCACTTCGATCACGGCTTCGGAGGATTTGCGGGTCGCCGCATTCATCGGCTTTTCCAAGAGCTCCTTCTTGTAGCCTTTGAACGCCTTCGCCAGCGCCGCTGGGCGCTCGTGGCGCAGCCGTCGCTCGAACTCGGCGCGCTTGCGGCTGCCGAGTTCACCGAGCCTTGCTTCCCATTCCTGTCGTGCCGCCGCGCCACGGCTGCCGGCCGCGCGCCAGGCCTTCAGCACGTCGTCGGGCACCGAGAACGGCTCCAGCGAAATGCCGAGATTTTCCTTGGCGGCCTTGAGTTCGTCGGCACCGAGCGCTTCGCCGTGCACCTTGTTGGTGCCGGCCTTGTGCGGCGCGCCGAAGCCGATGGTGGTGCGGCAGGCGATCAGCGTCGGCTTGTTTGATTTCTGAGCGCGCGTGATCGCGGCTGATATCGCAGCCTGGTCATGACCGTCGATCTTCTCGGCCGCCCAGCCGCACGCCTTGAACCGCTTCACCTGGTCCACGGAATCGGAAAGCGAGGTCGGACCGTCGATCGAGATGCCGTTGTCGTCGTAGAGCACGATCAGCTTGTTGAGCTTCCAGTGCCCGGCCAACGCGATCGCTTCCTGCGACACGCCTTCCATCAAATCGCCGTCGGAAGCGATCACATAGGTATGGTGATCGACGATCTTTTTGCCGAACTCGGCGGCGAGCATCTTCTCGGCGAGCGCCATGCCGACAGCGGTGGAAATGCCCTGGCCGAGCGGACCGGTGGTGGTCTCGATGCCCTTGGTGTGGCCGTGCTCGGGATGTCCGGGTGTCAGCGAGCCCAGCTGGCGGAAATTCTTGAGCTGGTCGATCGTCATCTCGGGGCTGCCGATCAGATACAGCAGCGAATAGATCAGCATCGAGCCGTGCCCGGCCGAAAGCACGAAGCGGTCCCGGTCCGGCCAGTCCAGCGCGGCGACGTCGAATTTCAGGAATTGCGTGAACAGCACGGTCGCCATGTCGGCGGCGCCCATCGGCAGGCCCGGATGACCCGATTTCGCCTTCTCGACGCCGTCCATGGCGAGGCCGCGGATCGCATTGGCCATACGGTTGTGGTCGACCTGCGTCATGTCTGAAAATCCGTCTGAAATGAGGCGCTTGTGGCTGGATTTGGCCGCGCCGGAAGGAGCCTTTCGGCCGCTGGGGTCGCGGCTGGGATAGCATCTCGGTTCCGACAGGCCAAGGCAATCAAACGCCGGTTTGGCCGCAAAAGTTGCTTAGCAGTGCATAGTTTCGTGGCGGCGTTGCGCTCCGCTAGCTTGCCACGTAAATTTCTGCTTCTAACCGCTTGCCGAACCGAGTCTTTTGCCGGACGGCAAGCCCCCAGGGGATAGGCCACAGGTTCCGCCGCTGACTGCATGAACGATCGCGTATCCAACAGCTCTGCCATGACCGAGTCCTCGGCCGTCGAGATCGAGATCGCGACCCGCAGGCTCATGGCGGCGCTCGACTCGCTCGAAAGCGCGGTGGAGCGGCGGCGCGACGCCGATCGCGACGAGAACGAGCTCGCGGCGCGGATCCAGGCGCTGGGCGCGGACCGCTCGCGGCTTGCCGACGAGCTCGACGGCGCGCTGGTGAAGGCGCGCAAGCTCGAGCGCTCCAGTCGCGAGATCTCCGATCGGCTGGATTCCGCGATCGTCACGATACGTTCGGTGCTCGATACCGGAGAGGACGGATGAGCCACATCAACGTCACCATCAACGGCCGGCAATACCGCATGGCCTGCGAGGAGGGCCAGGAGGTGCGGCTGCTCAAGCTCGCCGAAAGCCTGGAGACGCGGATTCAGTCGCTGCGCGGAAAGTTCGGCGAGATCGGTGATGCCAGGCTCACCGTGATGGCGGCGCTGACCGTCTGCGACGAATTGGTCGACGCCGGCAACCGCATCCGGACCATGGAGCAGGAGCTGACCGAGTTGCGGGATTTCCGCAACGCCGCCGTCGAGCGCGCCCGGTTGACCCAGACCGCGGTCGTGAACGCCCTGAACTCCGCGGCCGAGCGCATCGAGAAATCGACCCAGGTCCTGAACCGCACCGTCGGCAACGGGATCGCCATCGGCTGACCCTTCACCGGGCTGGCGATTCGTCAGCATCGTTGTTACATTGCCCAAGCGGGGCTGCGACGCGCGTCAGGAGCCATTATCCCCGGGGCCTTATCGATCCTTTAGGGAACTGTCCCTGGCCGGGCCCGTGGGCTCGGACATATGGTGCCCACCTACTTTCGTAGGGAACTCCGGGATCGAGTGCTTCAACGGCGTTCGCGGCTTCGCACTTTTGTTTGCTTGGTTTGTGCCTGTTGAAACGACTGCGGCCAATTCAACAGGTGTCATGCCCCGGCTTGACCGGGGCATCCAGTACGCCGCGGCGTCGAAATTTGATTGCTGGCGTCTCTGGAATACTGGATCGCCCGCCCCAGTGCGCAAGGGCGCACAAGGCGGGCGATGACAGCGGAGCAAGACTTCGCCTTCGGAGCAAACGCGCATGACCAACACCAAAGCCGAACTCCGTGCCAAAGCCCTCGCGGCGCGCGATGCGCTGAGCGAAAAGAAACGCACCGCCGCCGCCGCCAATCTCGCCAAGCGCGGGCTGCCGTTCCAGCTCCTGCCTGGCAGCATCGTATCAGGCTATTCGCCGATCCGCAGCGAGATCGATCCGATGCCGCTACTGAAGACGCTCGCAGAGCAGGGTGCCAGGCTCGCGCTGCCTTGCGTCACCGCGCGCGGCCAGTCGCTGATCTTCCGCATCTTCAATCCGAACGATCGCCTGATGCTCGGCCCGCTCGGCATTCCCGAGCCGTCGCCTGGGGCCGCTGAAGTCATTCCCGACATCATGCTGACGCCGCTCGCTGCCTTCGATCGTCTCGGCCATCGCATCGGTTATGGCGCGGGGCACTACGACCACACCTTCGCGCATCTGCGAAAAGCCAAGACCATCGTCGGCATCGGGCTCGCTTTTGCAGCGCAGGAGATCAAGGCGGTTCCGGCACTATCCCACGACGTCGCGCTGGATTATGTGCTAACGGAATCCGACGTATTCGATTTCCGGAGTTCTGAAGTTGCGCATTCTCTTCGTGGGTGATGTCGTCGGCCGTGCCGGGCGCAATGCCATCGCCGAATATCTGCCCGGCATGGTCAAGGACTGGTCGCTCGATTTCGTCGTCGTCAACGGCGAGAATTCCGCCGGCGGCTTCGGCATCACGGAAGCGATCTATCAGGAGTTTCTCGATGCCGGCGCCGACGCGGTGACGCTCGGCAATCACTCATGGGACCAGCGCGAAGCACTCGTATTCATCGAGCGCGCCGAGCGTTTGGTGCGGCCGGCGAACTATCCGCGCGGCACGCCCGGCCGCGGCGCCGCATTGGTCGAGACCAAGAACGGCAAGCATGCGCTCGTCGTCAACGCTTTGGGCCGCGTCTTCATGACCCCGTTCGACGATCCCTTCGCAGCGCTGGAGCGCGAGCTCGGCGCCTGTCCGCTCGGCATCGCTGCGGACGCCATCGTCGTCGACTTCCATTGCGAGGCGAGCAGCGAGAAGCAGGGCATCGGCTTCTTCTGCGACGGCCGCGCCAGCCTCGTCGTCGGCACCCACACCCATGTGCCGACCGCCGACCACCAGATCCTGTCAGGCGGCACCGCCTACATGACCGATGCCGGCATGACCGGCGACTACGATTCCATCATCGGCATGCAGAAGGAAGAGCCGCTGCGGAGGTTCACCTCCGGAATCCCGTCAGGCCGCTTCGAGCCGGCGGCGGGCGCGGCGACGCTCAGCGGCGTCGCCGTGGAGACCGATGACGCGACAGGGCTCGCACTGCGGATTGCACCGGTGCGCGCGGGCGGCCGGCTGGAGCCGGCGACGCCGAAATTCTGGTTGAGCTGAGTTCTCGCGTAGCTCACCACACGCTCAGTGTCGTCCTGGCGAAAGCCAGGACCCATTACCACCGGCCGTGGTAATGGGCAGGCTCGCGGTCGAAAGTGTCGTATCAAACAGGCAGTTGGGGTAATGGGTCCTGGCTTTCGCCAGGACGACAATGGGGCCTACTCCGCCGTCTGCTCCCTCAACCCCGCCACATCCTTCGCGGTCAGCTTGGACCCGTTCGTCCCGAACCGCGCCGTGACATAGTTCGCCACCGCCGCGATCTCGTCGTCGCTATACGCCTCACCGAACGCCGGCATCGACAGCGCGCCGTCGGGCGTGTGGCGCTTGGTGCCGGACAGCACAATCTGCGCCACGTTGGTGGCGGCGGGGTCGTTGACGGCCCAGGTGCCGGTCAGCGTCGCCATCGGCGAGACCGGGCTCTCGCCGCTCCAGCCGTGACAGCTGGCGCAGGCGCTGGCGAACATTTTCTTGCCGCGCGCGTCCGCCGTAACGCCGTCCTTGTGCGAGGCGGGCGCAATGGGTGCGATGGTTGCGGGCAGGTCGGGCGAGGGCTGCGGCGGCACGCTGCGCAAATAAGCGACGATGCTGCTTATGTCCTCAGGCGCGAACTGGCTGAAACTGTGGTCGACCGCTTCACCCATCGGACCCGACGCCGAGCCGTGGCCCGGCGCATGGCCGAGCGACAGATAGGAGATCAGGTCCTCGTCGCGCCAGCTGCCGAGACCAGTGGCCTTGTCGGAGGAGATGTTGAAGGCGCGCCAGCCGGCCGTGATCGCGCCTGCAAATTTCTTGCGGTTGTCCAGCGCAAAGCCGAGATTGCGCGGCGTATGGCATTCGCCGCAATGTGCCAGCGCCTCCACGAGATACGCGCCGCGATTCCACTCCGGGCTCTTCGACGTATCAGGCGCAAAGCGCGTGTCGGGATTGAACACGGCCGACCAAAAGATCATCGCCCAGCGCTGATTGAACGGGAACGACAGCGTGTTCTCCGGCGGCTTCGCGCGCACCGCCGGCAGGCTGAACAGATAGGCCTTCACCGCCAGCACGTCCTCGTCCGTCATATAGGTGTAGGACGTGTAGGGCATCGCTGGATAGAGCCGGGCGCCGTCATGGCGCTTGCCGCGCTGGACGGCGTTGAGAAAATCCTGGTCGCTGTAATTGCCGATGCCGGTGTCCTTGTCCGGCGTGATGTTGGTGGAATAGAGCGTGCCGAACGGCAGCTTGAAGCCGAGCCCGCCGGAATAGTCCTTCTCGCCGGGCTTGGTGTGGCAGACCATGCAGTCGGCCGCCTTCGCGAGGTATTCGCCGCGTTCGACCAGGCTCGCCTTCTCCAGCTTTGCCGGCACGCCGGCCGGCTTGCCGGCACGGTAATCCGCCAGCGCCACCTTGGGGCCGCCGGCGAAGTCGAGCGGGCCGGGCCCGCGGATGATCCAGACGCCTGATACCACCGCGACGATGGCGATCACGACGATGCCAGTGAGGATACGCATCTTGCCGCTCATGCCTTTTTCCCCGCAGCCAGCAGTTTCCGATCGATCGGCAGGCGCCGCAGCGCGACGCCGGTTGCCGCGTAAATGGCGTTGCGCAGCGCCGGCGGTCCGGCATTGACGCCGGCCTCACCGATGCCGCCGGGCGCCTCGCCGCTCTTGACCACGACGACCTCGATCTTCGGCATCTCGTTGATGCGCATCATGCGATAGTCGTGGAAATTCGACTGCTGCACGCGGCCCTTCTCGATGGTGATCTCGCCGTAGAGCGCGGCGGTGAGGCCGAACACCAGGCCGCCCTCGATCTGCGCTTTCACCGTGTCAGGATTGACCGCGATGCCGGTGTCCACCACCGAGACGATGCGGCGGAGCACGATCTCGCCGATATCGTCGATCTCCGCTTCGACCACGGTGGCGAGGAAGCTCGCAAACGACGGCTGCACGCAGACGCCGCGACCGACGCGCGGGGGCAGCGGTTGGCCCCAGCCGGATTTCTCGGCGGCGAGATTGAGCACCGCGAGCATGCGCGGATTCTTCGTCAGCATCGAGCGGCGGAATTCGACCGGATCCTTGCCGGCCTTGCGCGCCAGCTCGTCCATCGCGCATTCGACCGCGAACACGTTGTTGTTCGGACCGACGCCGCGCCAGAAGCCGGTGGGCACCGCCGGCGGTTCGGCGCGGACATATTCGACATGGAAGTTGGCGAAGTCGTAGGGCGCATCCACGGCGGCATCGACCGCGTCGATGTCGATACCCTTCTGGAACGCCGGCGGCAGCCAGCGCGCCAGCACGGCTGAGCCGGCGACCTTGTACTTCCACGCTGCGACCTTGCCGTCGACCAGCGATGCCGTGACCTGGTCGCGATAGACCGGGCGGTAGACGTCGTGCTGGATGTCCTCCTCACGGGTCCATATCACCTTCACGGGATAGTCGACCTGTTTTGCGATCTTCACGGCGGCCACCACCATGTCCGGCTCGAGCTTGCGGCCGAAGCCGCCACCGAGCAGATGCTGGTTGACGATCACCTTGTCGACCGGGAGGCCCGCGGCCTTCGCCGCCTCCGACTGCACGCGCGTCATGATCTGCGTGCCGGTCCAGATCTCGCAGGCTTCAGGCCTGACGTGAACGGTGGCGTTGATCGGCTCCATCGAGGCATGCGCAAGGAACGGCAGTTCGAAGCTCGCCTCGAACCTGTCGCCGCTTGCGAGCCCCTTGGCGATGTCGCCGACCGATTTCGCGACCACGCCGTCCTTCTCGCTGGCGGCGCGCAGATGCTGCCAGATATCCTTTGTGCTGAGCTTCGCGTTCGGTCCCTCGTTCCACTCGATCTTGAGCGCATCGAGGCCTTTCTTCGCGGCCCACATGTGATCGCCGATCACGGCGACCGTGTCCTCGAGCACCACGACCTTGCGCACCCCCGGGATTTTCACCGCCGCGCTGTCGTCGACCTTGCCGACCTTGCCGCCAAAGACCGGGCAATTGGCGATCGCGGCGATCTTCATGCCGGGCAGGATCGCGTCGATGCCGTACACGGCCTTGCCGTTGACCTTGTCCGGCGTGTCGAGCCGCTTCAAGGGCTGGCCGATGATCACGAAATCCTTGGGATCCCTAAGCGGCACGTCTTTCGGCGGCGACTGGCCCTGTGCAGCCAGTGCCAGTTCGCCATAGCCGAGCTTGCGGCCACTTGCGGCATGCACGACCTCGCCTTTCGACGTCGTGCAGCTTGCGGGCTCGACCTGCCATTGCGCCGCTGCGGCCTGCACCAGCATCGCTCGCGCGCTCGCGCCGGCAGTGCGCAGCGGCTTCCACCAGGCACGGATCGAGGTTGAACCACCGGTCGCCTGCAGGCCGAACGCCGGATTGGCGTAGAGCTGGTCGTTGGGCGGCGCGTGCAGCACCGCGACCTTTGCCCAATCGGCATCGAGCTCTTCGGCCAGGATCATCGAAATCGAGGTATAGACCCCCTGGCCCATCTCGACCTGCGGCATCAGGAGCACGGTGCGGCCGGTCTCCTCGATTCGGATAAAGGCGTTCGGCGCGAACTTGCCGTCAGTGGTGTCGCGCGGCTGCTCCGGCTCGTTGACGGCGGCGCGCAGCGGCAGGTGGAAGGCGAGCAGGAAGCCGGTGGCGAGACCGCCGGTCAGAAGCGCACGGCGGGAAACGGCAGGAAGAGTCTTGTCGGTGATCATGGCGGACCTCACGACTGACGGCCGGAGGCGGCCAGCTTGATGGCCTCGCGGATGCGCACATAAGTGCCGCAGCGGCAGATGTTGCCGGCCATCGCGGCGTCGATGTCGGAATCGTCCGGGCTGGGCGTTGCCGCCAGCAGTGCCGCGGCCGCCATAATCTGACCGGACTGGCAATAGCCGCACTGGATCACTTCGGCATCGAGCCAGGCCTTCTGCACCTTTGCGCCGGCCGGTGTGCTGCCGACATGCTCGATCGTGGTGATGGCGCGGTTCGCGACCGCGCTGATCGGCAAGACGCAGGAGCGTACTGCCTTGCCATCGACGTGCACCGTGCAGGCGCCGCACTGAGCGATGCCGCAGCCGAACTTGGTGCCCGTCATCCCAAGGACGTCACGCAGGACCCACAGCAGCGGCATGTCAGGTGGCGCGTCGAACGATTTCGTTTCGCCATTGATGGTGAGAACAGTTGCCATATGCATCCCCTTGCTCGCGCGATCGCTTACGGCGATCTAGTCAGCGAATTTGCGCGCACAATAATCATATCGATGCGAAACGATGAAGCGTCGACATTTCCGGCAATGCATATTTGCGCAGCGAGCGGGTCAGGCCATGACGTTCACGAATTTGTGCGGCGGTCGCTGCAGTGATTTTGGGCCAATTGATATGATAATCGTCATGTTTTGACGCTTTTGCTTCACATGCGCCGTTGATCGCCGCAGATGATCGTGCGAATGCGCAAAATCATGCGATGACGAAAGTCGTGCGATTGTGGAAGTCAGACGGCGACGCGGACTTCTGACGCGATCAATTGCAGCAACTCATTGTTGTGCCTCTCCCCTTGTGGGCTTGTTGCGCTATTGGCTTTTGAGGCTGAAGACGTCGAGAGAGAAGGTCTGGGTCGCGACAGGCTCCGGCCAAGACTGTGATTGTCGCCCTCGGCGGGCGGCTCAGGCCGCGATCGCGGCCCATTTCCTCATGTTGAATGCGATGGAGGCGAGCAGGATTTGTCCGCTTGCCTTCATGAGACCGACGTAACGGATGTAGGTCAGCCGCATCCGGCGTTTGAGGTAGCGAAGGTGGTCTCCACCGTCGCCCGTCGTCGAGAGATGAGTAGGTTGTAGCGTTTGAGCCTCGGTGGCAACTCTGGGTGATGGCGGTTGGGACGCCGGGCGATGCGGGGCTTTTTGCCTTCCGCCTTCAGCCGGGCTCGTCTGGCATGGGTATCGTAAGCCGCATCGGCCCACACCACGGCTTCATCGCCACGGATCAACTCATCAGCCGGCGTGGTGTCGTTGACATTGGCGGGCGTCGTCAGCACCGCGCGGATCAAGCCGGATCCTTCATCAACACCCACATGGGCCTTGTAACCGAAGGTCGAACCGCTCTTGCCCTGCCGCTTGGCAAAACGGGCGTCGGGATCGTTTGAAGGACGATCCTCCTTGGGAGGAGCCGACACCGCCTGGATCAAGGTTGCGTCCAGCATCGTGCCGCGCTTGAGGATGACGCCGGCATTCTCAAGCTGACGATCCAGTTCGCCAAACAGCTTCTCCAACAGACCTTCTTCAACCAGCTGGTTCCGAAAACGGTTCAGAACCGTGTGGTCGGGTGTCGCATCTTCGAGGCTTAGACCGACGAAGCGCTTGAACGACAACCGGTCGCCCAGCGCCTCTTCGAGCTCGCGTTCCGACAGACCGTAGAGCGACTGCAATAGCAGGGCGCGAAACAACACCAGCACCGGATAGCCTGGACGACCGGGGCTCCCTTCATCCCGCAAATGGCCGATCAGCTTCTCGAACCGGTACCACTTGACTAACCCCGACAGCCGATCCAGCGCTGCATTGGCACCTGCTCCCTTCGGGAGCCAAGCCTCAATAAAACTCGGCTGCCCCGTCTGCTTCACCGCCATCGTCATCCTCCAAGGCTTTGCCTTAGAGAATCACAATTGACGGATTACGCAACAAGCCCCTTGTGAGAGAGGACAGCGACGCCGGTAGACGCAGGCTCACTCGGGTGAGGGGTCTCTGTCCGCGTATGGGCGCCGTTGTGGATCAACCGACAAAGGGGAGCCTGATCGTGAACGAGGCACCGCCGTGCTCCCGATTACTCGCTGATATGAATCCGTTGTGCGCTTCGATAATGGTGCGCGCAATGGACAGGCCCATGCCCATGCCTTCCGCTTTGCTGGTGTAAAACGGCTCGAAAACCTGTTTCAATTTGTCTTCTGGAATGCCGGGTCCGCGATCTGATACGGATAGCTCGGCAAACTGATCGGCGCGCGCAGTCCGGATGCTGATAGTGCGGCTTTCGTGAGACGTGTCCTTCATAGCCTCGACCCCGTTCAGCACAAGGTTCAAAATGACTTGTTGAAGCTGAATGCGGTCGCCGAGGATCGGTAGCGCATCGGACGTGATCACGTTGACCATTTCGAATTTTCGGCTGACGGTTAGCGCCGAAAGAAATCTGACCGTCTCTTGCACTACCTCGTTGAGGTCCAGTTGCTTCAATTCGAACGGCGCCTTCTTTAGGAGGCTGCGCATCCTGCGAATGACCTCGGTGGCGCGCCGGTCATCCTGTAAAATATCGTTCACAATTTCCCTGAGTTCAACAACATCGGAAAGTGCAGCGATATCGGGACGCTGCGATTGCAGGATCGCGGCTGCGGTTTCAGCGTTCGTCAGAATAGACCCCAGCGGCTGGTTGATCTCGTGAGCAATCGAGGCGGTCAGTTCACCAGCGGTCGCGAAGCGATTAACGTGAGCCAGTTCAGTCATGCGCTGTCGCGACTGTACTTCGGCGAATTGCCGACGACGATGTTCAAATAACAAAAGCGCGATCAGTCCCGCTTGCGCGAGGACAAGCGCGATAGTGAATGTGATTTGCCACCAATATCGCTCCCACAACGTGGGCTCCCGGAAGTAGACGGCGCTACCGGGCGGCAGATTGCGCTCGGCAATTCCCCACCGCTGCATTTGTCGCCAGTCGAATATGGGAGATGCAACGTCAACGAATGATGGCTTGATGTCGGCGATCTTTTCGCCATTGAGGATGCGAAGCGCGACCGTGGCGGCTTTGGTGCTTTGCTCAATCACGGAATGCATGGGGCCACCGACGATGCCGTCTCCAAAAAAAGATTGGTCGTGAGTAAAGATCGGCGCGTTGGCCACCTTGGAAAGTTGGAGTAACGCGCCGGGCCCCTCATACGCCACGCCCGCGGCGTCAACATTCAGCAAGAGCCAGAAGATCGCACTATGTGGCGGGAGGGTCGCTGCGTCCTTCTGAATTTCTTCAAATGAAAGTTCATTGTAGTATCGAATTTGTACTCGCCCGGCCAGCGGCGCGGTTCGTCGGCGCGTCTCTTCCAGCCAATACGTTTCGCTTGGAGATGCTCCAATTACGACTGCAATCGTGGTTGTTAGAGGCAAAACACTCAGAATATTTTCGAAGAACTCGATGGTGTTGTTGGTCGACCCTACCACGGTGTCATTTTCGCCCAATTTATCGAAGGCCACGCGCCGCCGCTCCACAGCCGTCAAGACCATCGGCGTATTTGGGAAAAGCTCTTTTCGGTGTCGCTGGACAAAATTGGCGGCTGGGGCGCCAATGGACATGATTAGATCGGGCGGGTGCTGGGCATTAAGGGCGTGAAGATATTCGACGAACGGACCATCTGATTTGTCGTTACTCAGGCGAGCAACCACAAGCGAGTGGTCCTGAAACTCCACGTTGCTGCGCCGACTTATTTCGGATCGAATGGCCTCTGCATAAACGGTCCAGGGCTTGAACCGAAGGCCGAACGAATGCAGCATCAGAACACGTTTGGGCGCTGGATCAGCTGCATAACTTTGGCCTGTCGTCGCGATCAAAAATGCGACGGTCAACGCAGCGGTGAAGCTCCGCACGCGACAGGTTCGCCATGAGTGAGGCAGCCAGAAAAGCATCGCACTCCGAGCCCCGATCCAAGTGGAGTACCGTATCCGCTCGATCAGATTATCAACAACCGGAGACAAGGGAAACTACGGGGCAATTCTGACACGAACAGTCCGCAAGATTTCATAGCGGGGCGTCGCGCGGTCCCCGCGATACGCCACGTCGCCCAGAGTACCTGCAGACCGATGGCGCAGGGTCGCCATCGTCGGACGGTCACCGCCAGCGCTTGCTTGCGCGCACAGAGGGCCAAGTTGCGCTATCGCCGCGTCGCCACGGATTAATAGGCGCAAATATAGTTCCCGTAAGCATCGTAGCAACTGCGGCGGTACGCAGCAGTGCCAAGGGCAGCCGCGCCGACCGCTGCCGCTCCTACACCGTAGCCTCGATAGCCGTAGCCTCGATAGCCGTAGCCGCGATAGCCGCCACGATAGCCGTAGCCACGGTAGCCTGCGCCGCGCACTGCAACAGCGCCGCCGCCCCGCGGTCCTCGAACTGCGACCGCACCGCCGCGGTAACCGCCGCCGCCCCGATAGGCACCTCCGCCGCGCCGAGCCTCGGCGTCATCGGGGATCAAGCAGACGATGAGCAAAACGAAAGCGGCAAGAGGAGCGAGAATATAGCGGAGCATGATGGAACCCTTCCATGAATTCATTGAGCCCCGCTCGCGAGATTGCGGCTCACTGTGCCCGTGGGCTTGATGTAGATCAATCGAACCCGCGCACTGCCACGCCTACGCTATGTTCAGCCGCACCTGAGGCGGCTTCCGTCACCTTTCGGTGACGCAAGTGCGAAGAGGGAGGTCCGCCATGCATCCGAGGAAGCTTCTTTCGATCAAGTCAGCGACGGTGTCAAACGCCATCCGGAACTGCCCCCTTTGCGTCATGAAGAACTGCCCCCACCATCGGGATTATGATTTCGGTTGA
>NZ_JBVVPN010000059.1:30598-37174 GCF_055811035.1 Bradyrhizobium sp. MI1.10 | reverse complement strand
CCCGCCCCCCCCCCCCCCCCGCCTGGGGGGGTGTGGGGGGGGGGGGGTTGGTTTTGGGGGGCCAAAGCCCCCCGTCCCCCCGCCCCCCCCATCTCTCCATGCATTCGGGTGCACATGGTGGGCACGCTTCGCTTTGCCCACCCTACGGGACCACCCCCTCGACGAACCCACCCCCACGGCTTACCTGTGATGCCGTGCCGCCCCGCATCCGCAAATCTCCGGCCGAGCCTGCCGCGCTGTTGCCCGACCACTTCCAGGCGTGGTTCACAGCCCGCGGCTGGTCGCCGCGCGCGCATCAATTGGCGCTACTGGAGAAGGCGCGCGAGGACCGGTCCGCACTGCTGATCGCGCCCACCGGCGCCGGCAAGACGCTGGCGGGATTTCTGCCGACGCTGGTGGAGTTGAGTTCTACGCCCGAAGCTTCGGCGAAATCGGTGATCTCCACCGGCCGCAGTCTGCAACGCACCGGCGGCCTGCACACGCTCTACATCTCGCCGCTCAAGGCGCTCGCGGTCGATATCGCGCGCAACCTCGAGCGTCCCGTCGCCGAGATGGCGCTGCCGATCAAGATCGAGACCCGCACCGGCGACACGCCGACGTCGCGGCGGCAGCGGCAGCGACGCTATCCGCCTGACATTTTGCTGACGACGCCCGAACAACTCGCGCTGCTGCTGTCCTCCGACGACGCGCCGTTCCTGTTCTCCTCGCTGAAGCGTATCGTGCTCGACGAGCTGCACGCGCTGGTGACGTCCAAGCGCGGCGATCTTCTCTCCCTCGGGCTGGCGCGGCTGTGGCGATTGGCGCCGCAGACGCGCGCGATCGGCCTGTCGGCGACCGTGGCCGAGCCGGAATCGCTGGCGCGCTTCCTGGTGCCGCAGCCCGGCGGCAAGGAAGCGGCGGCCGACATCGTCATTGCCGGCGGCGCGGCGCCGCCGCTGGTCGAGATGATGGACACGCGCGAACGCCTGCCCTGGGCCGGCCATAGCGCGCGCCACGCGCTTCCCGAGATCTATGAGCTGATCAAGGCGAACAAGACCACGCTGGTTTTCGTCAACACCCGCAGCCAGGCCGAGATGCTGTTCCAGAATCTCTGGAGCATGAACGACGACAACCTTGCCATCGCGCTGCATCACGGCTCGCTCGACGTCGCCCAGCGTCGCAAGGTCGAGGATGCGATGTCGGCGGGCAAACTGCGCGGCGTGGTCTGCACCTCCTCGCTCGATCTCGGCGTCGACTGGGGCGACGTCGATCTCGTCGTCAATATCGGCGCGCCCAAGGGCTCCTCGCGCCTGATGCAGCGCATCGGCCGCGCCAACCACCGGCTCGACGAAGCCTCGCGCGCGGTGCTGGTGCCCGCGAACCGCTTCGAGGTGCTGGAGTGCCGCGTCGCGATCGACGCCATCGCGGAGAATGCGCAGGACACGCCGCCGCTGCGCATCGGTGCGCTCGACGTGCTGGCCCAGCACGTGCTCGGCTGTGCCTGCGGCGAGCCGTTTTTCTCCGACGAACTCTACGACGAGGTGCGCACCGCCGCGCCCTATGCCGATCTCACGCGGCAGGATTTCGACGACGTCGTGGATTTCGTCGCCTCCGGCGGCTACGCGCTGAAGACCTATGAGCGCTTCGCCCGCATCAAGCAGGACAAGGAGGGGCGCTGGCGCGTCGCCAATCCCAAGGTGCGGCAGAGCTACCGGATGAATGTCGGCACCATCGTCGAGGACGACATGCTGAAGGTGCGGCTGGTGCGATCGCGCGGCGGTGGTCAAGGAAAAGCAGGCGGGTCGACGGGCGTGATCGCGCGCGGCGGCAGGTTGCTCGGCGAGATCGAGGAAGCCTTCATCGAGGGCCTCAGCCCCGGCGACACCTTCGTGTTCTCGGGCGAGGTGGTGCGCTACGAGACCCTGGTCGAGGACCAGGTCTATGTCTCGCGCGCCAACGACAAGGACCCGAAGGTGCCGTCCTATATGGGCGGCAAGTTCCCGCTCTCGACCTATCTCGCCGAACGGGTCCGCCGCCTGCTCGATGACGGGCGCGCGTGGGGCGCCTTGCCGGAGCAGGTGCGCGACTGGCTGTCGCTGCAAAAGGACGTGTCGCGCGTGCCGGCGGTGCGCGAACTGTTGGTCGAGAGCTTTCCCCGCGCCAACAAGCATTACATCGTCTGCTATCCCTTCGAAGGCCGTCTCGCCCACCAGACGCTCGGCATGCTGTTGACGCGGCGGCTGGAGCGCGCCCGCGCCCGGCCGCTCGGCTTCGTCGCCAACGAATATGCGATCGCGGTCTGGGCGCTCGGCGACCTGTCCTCCATGATCCGGGACGGCAGGATCGACCTCGATGCGCTGTTCGACCCTGATATGCTCGGCGACGACCTCGAAGCTTGGCTTGCCGAATCCGCGCTGATGAAGCGCACGTTTCGCAATTGCGCGATCATCTCCGGCCTGATCGCGCGCCGTCACACCGGCGAGGAGAAGAGCCGCCGCCAGGTGCTGTTCTCGACCGATCTCGTCTACGACGTCCTGCGAAAACATCAGGCCGATCACGTGCTGTTGCGCGCCGCGCGGGCCGATGCCGCCACCGGCCTGCTCGATCTGCGCCGGCTCAGCGACATGCTCACCCGCATCCAGGGCCACATCACGCATCGGGAACTCGACCGTGTCTCCCCGCTCGCGGTCCCCGTGATGCTGGAAATCGGCCGCGAGTCAGTCTATGGCGAAGCGGGAGACGAGCTCCTGGCGGAGGCCGCCGATGAGCTGGTCAAAGAGGCGATGGGATAACAGCAGGTTTTGACGTGACGGCAGGCGCGCTGGTTTCAGGAGATAACGAGGACATGCGCGTTTCGAATGTCAGCATCAGCAGCGTGACGTTCGTGGCCGATCTTTCCGGGGCACTGTTCTGGGAAGAGCAGCGCCTGCTCGTCGTCTCCGACCTGCATCTGGAAAAAGGTTCCAGCTTCGCCATGCGCGGCGTGCTGCTGCCGCCTTACGACACCATCGCGACGCTCAGCCGGCTCGCTGCTGTCATCTCCCGCCATGATCCCCGCATCGTCATTGCGCTCGGCGACAGTTTTCATGATCGCAGCGCGCATGGACGCCTGTCGGCGGAGGATCGCGACGCGGTCGCCGCCTTGCAGGCCGGCCGCGACTGGATCTGGATTTCGGGCAATCACGATCCGGCGCTGCCGCGTGATCTCGGCGGCACCGTCGCCGACGAAGTCGCGATCGGCCCGATCACCTTCCGCCACGAGCCGACCGGCGCGGGCGGCGAGATCGCCGGCCATCTCCATCCCAAGGCCCGCGTCTCCACACGTGGCCGCTCGATGGAGCGACGTTGTTTCGCCTGTGACGGCGAGCGCGCCGTGATGCCCGCCTTCGGCGCCTATGCCGGCGGCCTCAGCATCCGCGACGTTGCGTTTGCAAAGATCTTTCCGAAGAACGGTTTTGTCGCGCATTTGCTCGGCGACCGCCGCGTGCACGCGATTGCCGCGTCGCGGTGTTATTGACTAGCTATCGCTTCGATCGGGCTGAACCCTCTCACCACGCGCACACTGCGCTCCCTCCCCCCTTGTGGGGGAGGGCAGGGGAGGGGGGTAGCCCAGGAAAAGTTGCGCGTTGGCGTCGCGCAAACGCGTGTGCGAATCGAGATAGTCCCCGTGTGGTACCCCTCTCCCTAACCCTCCCCCACAAGGGGGGAGGGAACGTACCGGTCTCGCAGCCGCAGATCGCGACTATCGCAACGGTTCACGCCGCCTTCGCCTGCACGTCATCGCAGAACTCTGCCAGCCGATCGGCGAGCCGCAGCGTCGCGGGGCTTGCACCCGGCGCGGCCATCAACGCGACTTCGGTCCGGTTGATTGGCGCAAATCCATCCTTCGCGGTCAGCACGCGGTGGTCGGACTGGATCGCCATCTCCGACAGGATGCTCAGCCCCATGCCGGCAGCGACCGCGGCTTGGATGCCGGCGAGGCTCGATGACGTGTAGGACATGTGCCAGATGCGGCCCGCGCTTTCCAGCGCGTGGATGGCGCCGGCGCGGTAGAGGCAGCCGAGCGGAAAGCCGATCAGCGGCACCGAGGCGACATCGGCGTGGATCGGATGGCTCTTGCTGGTGACCCAGTGCACCTGCTCCGGCCACACCGCGATCGCGCCCTTCTCACCGGCTGCGCGCTTGAACAATGCGAGATCGAGCTCGCCGCGATCGAGGTCGCGCGACAGGTTCTTGCTCTGGTCGGCGCGCACATCGAGCCGCAGGCCCGGATGCGAACGCGAGAAGGCGCCGAGCAGTTTCGCCAGCCGGTACGCCGCAAAGTCTTCGGGGATGCCGAGCCGGATCGCGCCTTCGCCGTCGGGCTGGCGCAGCACGTCGCGGGCCTCTTCCGCAAGCGACAACAGCCGCCGCGCATAGGACAGCAGCCGTTCGCCGGCTTCAGTCGGGCGCAAATCCTTGCCGTCACGATGCAGCAGCACCTGTCCGACATCCTCCTCCAGCCGCTTGATCTGCTGGCTGACGGTCGATTGCGTGCGATGGACGCGCTCGCCGGCGCGGGTGAAGCCGCCGGCATCGACCACCGACACGAAGCTGCGCAGGAGCTCCAGATCGAGCATGGGCGCCTCCATTCGAAAATCCACTGACTAGAAGTTAATCATTTAATTTCCAAATGACAAGCCGGCTCCCTAGATCGAGGGCTCAGGAGATTCGCATGTCGCTCGCCCCCTCGATTTCGGTTCCCCGCAGCCGCTTCAATACGCTGCCGCTCGCCATCGGCGCGTTCTGCCTGCTCTGGAGCTACGCCTTCGTCGCCGGCAAGATCGGCGTGACCCATTGCCCGCCGCTGATCCTGCTCGCCGCGCGCTTTTCGCTCGCCGGCATCCTGATCATCGGTGCCACGCTGGTCCGCGGCGACGACTGGTCGCTGTCCTGGCGCGATGCCGCGATCTTCGCCGTGCTCGGCGTCGCCAACAACGCGCTCTATCTCGGCCTCGGCTACACCGGGCTGCAATCGGTCTCCGCCGGGCTCGGCGGCCTGATCGTGTCGGCCAATCCGGTGTTCACGGCGGGCCTCGCCGCGCTGCTGCTCGGCGAAGGCATGACCTGGCGCAAGGCGAGCGGCCTCCTGCTCGGCATCATGGGCGTGACCTTGATCGTCTGGCACCGCCTGTCGGTCGGCACCGACTCGCTGCACGGCATCGTGTTCACGCTGGCCTCGCTTGCCTCCCTCGTCGCTGGCACCATTTTGTTCAAGCTGCTCGCGCCAAAGGGCTCGTTGTGGATCGGCAATGGCGTGCAGAATCTCGCCGCCGGCATCGTGCTGACGCCGGTGGCGCTGACCTTCGCCGATATTCATGCCATCGACCTCACGCCGGGCCTGATCGGCGCCTTCGCCTTCCTCGTGCTCGGCGGCTCGATCATGGCCTACTGGCTCTGGTTTCATCTCCTGAAAGTGTGTGGCGCGACGGCCGCCAGTGCCTATCATTTCCTGATGCCGCCGCTCGGCATGCTGTTCGCGTATCTCGTGCTCGGCGAGCATGTCGAGGCCCGCGATCTGCTCGGAATCATCCCGGTCGCACTTGGCATCTATCTGGTGACGCGGCCCGCAAAATCCGTCTCGTAACAGGAGTCCATCATGCCCATTTCCATCACCCTGATCGGCGGTCCCACTGCGCTGATCGAGATCGATGGCTTCCGCCTGCTCACTGACCCGACCTTCGATGCGCCCGGCGCCTATCAACTGCCGCATGTGAAGCTGGAGAAGACGATTGGACCCGCGCTGAAGGCCGACGCAATCGGCCCGGTCGACGCGGTCCTGCTCAGCCACGACCAGCATTCCGACAATCTCGACAATTCCGGCCGCGACTATCTGCTTAAAGCGCCGCGCGCGCTGACGACCGAGGCCGGCGCCAAGCGCCTGGGCGGCCATGTCGAAGGCCTCGCGCCATGGGCGACCTCGCATCTGAAAGACGGTGACGGCAATACGCTGACGATCACCGCCACGCCCGCGCGCCACGGCCCGGCCGGCATCGAGCCGCTGTCGGGCGACGTCATCGGTTTCGTGGTGTCGTCGAGCCGGACCGACACCACTTCGGTTTATATCAGCGGCGACACCACCTGGTTCGACGGCGTCGCCGAGGTCGCGCGCCGCTTCAAATGCGGCGTGGTGATGCCTTTCGCCGGCGCCGCGCAAACGCGCGGGCCGTTCCATCTCACCATGGACACCAACGACACCATCGAGACCGCACGCGCCTTCCCCGATGCGATGATCGTGCCGGTTCATACGGAGGGTTGGGCGCATTTCCGCCAGAACGGCGAGGATCTGCGCAAGACGTTTGATGTGCTGGGTTTTGGCACAAGGCTGCGATTGCTGGAGCCGGGGGTGCCGACCGTGGTGCAGGCGCCGTAGCCCCAACTGTCATGCCCCGGCTTGACCGGGGCATCCAGTACGCCGCGGCGGTAGTTGTGAGAGCGAACTGCCTAACGCCGGCCTCTGGAATACTGGCTCGGCCGGGGGCGCCCGGCGGCGGCGGGGGGGGGGGGGGGGGGTGGCTGCCTACGGGCGGAACCCAAACGCCCCCCCACCCCCCCGCC
>NZ_JBVVPN010000059.1:549-30588 GCF_055811035.1 Bradyrhizobium sp. MI1.10 | reverse complement strand
GGGGCCATCAGGACCGCGGGGGGGTTTGTTGGCCGCGCCACAGGCCACCGCCGGGCATATTTAAAAGTGGCGCGCCGGGGCATGCGGGGCCACGACGAGAGGAGAGAGCGTAGTTCCCTCAATCCTTCCGAAACACAATCGACGCCATCCAGCCCGTCATCAGCGCCATCGCGGCGGTGACGAGGCCGTAGATCAGGCCGTTCTGCCGCGCGGTGGTCGCGACGAACTGCTCGAAGCCGACCTTGACGATCTCGAACGCGGTCTCGGTCTTGCCGATGAACGCGCCGTCGGCGAACAGCTTGATCTCGACCTCATAGGTGCCGATCGGCACCTCCGCCGGCAGTGGAATGCCGGTGCGGAACAGGGTCGATGTCAGGAACGTCACCGCGCTCGGATCCTCGCGGTAGAGACCGCGCTGGGTGCGCAGGCGGATGAAGGCGGAGCGGAACGCGTCGTTCGGCACCACATCGGCATAGTCGCCGCTGACGCGTTGGGTCAGCAGCACGTTGTTGAGCCCGATCTGCTGGCGTCGCGCGATCTCGGGCGAGGTTATGACATCGAAGGAGCGGTTGGCGAACAGCGCGAGATAGCTCGGCACCTCCAGAAACTGGCGGTAGTCGGTGTTGATCCAGATCCCGAAGGTACGCTCCTTGCGCCGCGTCACCATGTCGGCGCGCGGGCCCATCACGGTGACGACGAGATCGTAGCTCTTGCGGTCGACGGGCGTGGAGGCGTCCTTCTCGACCGAGCCGAACAGCACGAGCTCCTCGCCGGAATAGTTCGGAGTCACCGTGACGCGATGGTTGGAGACCGACACGATCAGGCGCTCGGCCCGTGCGGCGGAGCCGAGCAGCAGGACAACCAGGACTGCGAGAGCTGCGCGCATCATCCGTTCACCCCCAGCTCGCGAATGGTGAAGAGATCCTCGGGCCGGATCACCAGCTCGATCGCGAAGCGAACACCGACCGAGAGGATCAAGAGGCCGAGCAGCAGCCGCAACTGCTCGCCGCGGATCTTCTGGCCGGCGCGGGCGCCGAACTGCGCACCGGTGACGCCGCCGACCATCAGGATCAGCGCCAGCACGGCGTCGACCAGGTGATTAGTGACCGCGTGCAGCAGGGTCGCAAACAGCATCGTGACCAGCGTCAGGACCATCGACGTCCCGATCACCGTCGAGGTCGGCACCCGCAGCAAATAGATCATGATCGGCACCAGGATGAAGCCGCCGCCGATGCCCATGATGGCGCCGATGAAGCCGATCAGGATGCCGACGATCACGACCGGAATGACCGAGAGGTAGATCTTGGAGCGCTTGAACCGCATCTTCAGCGGCAGGCCATGGATCCAGTTATGCGTGCGTCGCGGCGGCACCGCGCCGCGCCGGGTCCGCATCAGGGCACGCAGGCCTTCGGAGAACATCAGGCTGCCGACGGTGGTGAGCAGCACGACGTAGGACAGTGCGATCATCAGATCGAGCTGGCCGAGCGCGCGCAGCTGCGTGAAGGTCCACACCCCGAGAGCCGTCCCGGTTACGCCGCCGCATAACAGCACGCTCGCCAGCGCCGGGTCGATCGCGCGTCGCCGCCAATAAGCGAGGGCGCCGGAAAAGGACGAGGCGGCGATGTGGCTTGCGACGGAAGCGACCGCGACTGCCGGTGTGATGCCGATGAAGATCAGAAGCGGCGTCATCAGGAAGCCGCCGCCGATCCCGAACATGCCGGAGACGAAGCCGACCGCCGCGCCCATCGCTAGCACGAGGAAGACGTTGACCGGAAGATCGGCGATCGGGAGATAGAGCTGCATCGAGAGACCACGCTTCCGGCGAGACGGATCGATTGCGCGGAATGCTCGCAGGAGGGCAGAACGATTGCCGCGTCCCTCAATAGCGGAATTCGGTAGCGGGCGGGACCAGGAATTTCGGGCGTGGTGAATGGGGGTGAGGAGGTGATCGAGGAAACCGTGGCTCCTCCAATGTCGTCCTGGCGAAAGCCAGGACCCATTATCCCGACTGGTCGTTATCGCGGCAGGCTGTGGCCACACCGTCCTCCAACAACGATCGCTTGTGGTAATGGGTCCTGGCTTTCGCCAGGACGACCAGGTGGATTCTTCCTCAGAGACGATTGAGCGACCGCTCTCAATGCACCGCCGACGCCGACTTCTTGCTCGCAACCGGCTTCGGCGCCGGCTTCGCGTTGGCCTGCGGGGCGCTGTCCCAGCCGCCGTTCGGGGCCGCAACGTTGACGGCGTCGTCGGGCTGGGGCTCGGCGCTGAAGGTCTGGATCGCGAGCTTGGCAGCGGCGAGCGATTGCGGGTCGAGCCGCTTGGCGACGTCGTCGCGCTTGGTTGCTGCGTCCGCATCGCCCTGAGCGGCGGCGAGGGTGAACCATTTGTAGGACTCGGCGAGGTTCTGCTCCACCCCGATGCCGCGGGCATAGAGGATGCCGAGGTTGAACTGGCTGTCGGCGACGCCGCGATCGGCGGCCTTCCGGAACCACAGTGCCGCGCTCTTGTAATTGGCGCCGCGTCCGCCGCCGTCGGCATCGAGCACCGCGAGGTTGTGCATCGCCTTGGCGTTGCCGCGCTCGGCGGCTTGCGTGTAGTAGCGGCGGGCGATGTCGGCGTCCTTCTTCACGCCGAGACCCTTTTCGTAGAGTGTCCCGAGGCGGAAGGTTGCGGGCACCACGCCGGCCTGTGCCGCGCGGTCGTACCATTTGGCGGCTTCGTCGTAATTCGCGGCCACGCCCTTGCCCTCGGCAAAGCGCACGCCGATCTCGTAGGCCGCGGTCGCATCGCCCTTCATCGCGGCGGTGCGCAAGCCGGGGCCACCGATGCCGTCAGGCAGCTTTTCGCTCGGCGGCACCTGGATCATCGCGAGTTTCGCACGGCTCGTGCCCGACAGCGCGCCGGTGACGTCGCTGGAGGCCGCAGGCGGGGTTGGCGCCGCGGTTTGCGGGATTTCGACCGAAGCGGTGCCGCTCGGGCTCGTCACGGGCCCCGGCGCGGCATTGTTCTGCGACTGTTTTCCGATCGGGGTCGGCGAGGTCATCGACGGCGTGACCTGCTCGGGCGTGGCGGGCTTGTTCTCGACCGGCGGCGGGGCCTGCGGCGCGGGCGCGGGCGACGAATTCTCCATCGCCTGCGGCGACGGCGACGGGCTGCTGCCATCGAGCAGGTTCATCGCCATCTTGAAAGTGCCGAGCACGATCACGACCACGCTCGCGCCGACCAGCAGCGAGCGGATCTTCGAGGTGATGGTCGAGCCACCTTCCTGGCCCTTGTCCTTGGCGCGGGCGATTGCGGTCTTGGCGCCACGGGCCGGCTTCTCGGGCGGCTGCGCGGCGGCGGCTTGGGCTGCGCGGCGCGCGGCGGCGATGAAGCTCGACGACGACACCGGCTCCTTCGGCGCGGCCGGGATTTCGCTGATTGCGCTTTCGGACGCGGCAATGCGCTCGGAAGGCGTGGCGATGCGTGCACCCGGCCGGGTGCCCGGCTCGAGCGGATGATCCGGCGGCAGTTCGGGCGCAAGCGCGGCGCGCGTGGGCGCCGTATGCGGCTCCAGGATTTCGCTGATCGCGCGTGGCGGAAGCGGCGGTGCCATCGGCATCGGCAGCGGCGGCGGCGGCGCCGCCGGCGCGGCGGCATGGAATTCGCGCGGCGCGGCGGCGAAGGCGGCTTGCGCCGCCTGAGCGGCGGCCGGATTGGGCAGCTCGGGCTTCGGATCGTATTTCGGGTGCTGCTGTGCTTGCTGCCGCGGCTCGCGCGCCATCGGCGCGGGCTCCATGGGAGCGGCCATCGGCATCTGCATCGGCTGCGGCGCTGGGGCGGGCGGCGCGGTGCGCACATTGCGCAGATCGCCCTCGATCATCGAGAGACGATCGACCACGTGGCCAAGGGCGTTGTGGACGGCCTCCAGCGAATCCTGGGTGGTCCGGTTGGTTTCGGCCTGGCTGAAGCGGATGTCGGAGAGCTCGCGCTTGACGAGATCGACCATGCCGGACTCGGCAGGGGGCGCGGAGTTGCGGCTCTCGGCCAGCGCCGAATAGGTCGCCTGCTGCCGCTCCAGGTGGCGCAGGATGTCGTGCAGCCCGTCCTCGACGCGGCTGAAATTGCCGTTGCGCGGATCGGAGGCGGTCTCGAGCCGCTCCAGAAGATACGAGACCCGCTGTTCAAGATGAGCAAAGGTCGAAGCCGAGTCGTTGCCGACCTGCATGCGGTCGAAACGGTCGGACAGGGCGCGGATCGCGCTTTCGAGATGCTCGCTGCTCTCGGATGGCTGAGGGCGCTCGCGCGTTTCCAGAGCCGCGGTGAGCGCCGCGATGCGTTGCTCCAGCACCGCAAAACTGTCGCCTTGGCCGGACGCACGGGTGACCTGGTCGACCTTGGACGACAGCAGCTGCACGTCATCCGAGAGCCGGGCCAGCGCTTCGTTGGAAGCGACGTTGGAGACGATGCCGCGCAGCGCCGAGATCGCGCCTTCGAGCTGGCGGACCGTCGAGGGATCGTCATTGGCGCGCAGGATCAGATCGAGCTTGGCGCCGAGATTGCGGATCGCCTCGTCATAGCCGGTGAGCTGCTCGGCCGGCGTCAGCGTGCGGAGCACCTGCTTGATCTCGGACAGCGCGTGCTCGATGCCGGACAGGACCTGACCGTCGGTGCCGTTGGAGCGGGTCTCGTCGATGCGCCGATGCAGCGAGCGGATCTCGTTCTCGATCGATTCGATCGCGCGGCGCGGCATCGCCTCGGTGATGGCGTTGCGGATCTCCGCAAGCTCGCTGCGGAAACTGTTGATCGCCTGCTCGGTATTGTCGGGGCGCTGGAGCGATTCGATCTGGCTCGTGATCTTGAGCAGATGGCGCTCGAGCGCAGAGAAATCCGGCCCCGGCTGCGGTGGCGGCGGAGCGTAGGCAGGCGGCGCGGGGGGCGCGTAAGGAGCTGCCGCAGGCGCGATCGAGGGTGCTGCGCGCGGCGGCATCTGTCTGGGCGTAAAGCCGTCGAGCTCGCTCTGCCGTGCCGTGATCTCGGCGACCGCGACGTCGAACGAAGCGGGGCTCAGGGGCGGTGAGCTGCGATAGACCTGCGCTGCCGCACGCTCGACCGCATCGGCCTGGCGCTGGCGCGTTTCAACGGGTGCCTGCCGCGGTGCCGGAGCCTGCTGCGGCTTTGAGATTTGCGACAGCCGGGCATCGAGCCGCGAGATCGCGTCGTTGAGCTGGCGCGCAACGCCTTGCTCGCGCGAGACGTCTGGTCGCGGAGTATCTTGTCGCGAAGGATCTTGCCGCGGCGCGGGCTTGGAAATCCGTTCGATCTGCTGGGTGATGGCGTCGAGCCGCTGGTGGATGTCGGCGACTTCGCGGCTTTCCTGGCTCGGCACGTGACTCGGGACTTGGCTCGGCAGTTGACTCGGGACGTGCTGGGCTTGCGGACGCTGGTCGTAAAGTCCGCGAAAGTTTGGCGGGGCGGTCTCGCCGAGCGTGGAGTTCAGCCAATCGTTGAGTGACATGCCGGCGCGACGCGCAGCAGCTTCGGCCCGCTCCCGGACGGAGGGATCGATGCCGTCAACACTCCACGATACGCGCGAATTCATGACTCTGTCCGGTCCCGACTCCGGCGCCCCACCCGGCGCCTCCAGCCTCCCCACGCGTGCCCGTTGCAAAGACAATCGAATTTGGCGCGGGTCGTCTGCCTCGAAAACCGACTTTTGTCTGTTACGGTAAATAACGGGTTAAGGAACCCGTTGACGGTGTCTTAAAGTTGGCCAGCGGTGTGCGACACCCACCGCTGTCATGCTCCGCGAAAGTGGGGCATCCAGCACGCTGCAGCCCCTCGATTCCAGCCGCGCAGCCTCTGGAATGCTGGATCGCCCGCCTTCTGTTTAGACCGGACAGATCACTGACAGGTGTTCGGAGACATTAGCTGACACATCAAACTGGGCTGGAATGGTCGACTCGCTCAGCCCTTGCCCTCGCGCTTGCCGTCCTCCAGCGGCACCACGGTGCCGCTTGCGCTCATCGCCGACAGGGCCTCGAGCGCCTCTTCGCAGAAATCGGCGACCATCTGCTCGTGCCGGGCGCCGAGCTGAAGCAGCAGCAGGTTACCGAGGTCGAGCACGCCGGAGGCCGCCCCTTCCGGAAAGCGCTTCTTCAGGATGCGCTCGTAGTTCTCGTGGCGATCGCGGTGGTGCTCGAGCCGGGCCATCAGGTCAGTGCGCATGGGCTCGAGGCCGATGCTGTCCAGCGCGTGCAGCCGCACCAGGAGGTCGTCCTTGATGGAAGGGGGCGTGCTTGGCCGCGCAGCCCAGTGCCGCAGCGCTGTTCGACCCTCCGGAGTCAGCGTATAGATCAGTTTATTGGGCTTGCCTGTCTGTACGACCTCGCGGCCCTGGATGTAGCCGCGGTCGCGCAGCTTGGAGAGCTCGCGGTAGATCTGCTGGTGGTCGGCCTTCCAGAAGAAGCCGATCGAGGAATCGAATGTCTTGGCGAGCTCGTAGCCCGTCATCGGACGTTCCGTCAGGCATGCGAGGATTGCGTCGCCCAAAGCCATGATCCGGTCCTCCTGTTCTTAACCAATTGGCTTGACTTTATGCGCATTGGCGCATATGCGTCAATGTGCATATGAGGTGATCAAAGAACGAGGGCAAACACCGCCCCGAAAACCCCAATGGAATCAACCTTCGCGCTACTGTGCATGGGGTTGTTTTCGCGTTTTTTGCCGAAGCCTTTAGGGAGGCAGCTGAATGACCGGCCTCGAGTCCTGGTACGGCTACATGAAGTCGCATGACCGGGCAGCGCTCTGGGACCTGCTCCATCCCGACGCGATCTTCGAAAGCCCCGTCGTGCACGCGCCGCAGCGCGGCCGCGACATCACCTTCAAATATCTGGCCAGCGCCGAGAAGGTGCTTGGCGGTCCCGGCTTCATTTATGTCGGCGAATGGAAGAGTGAGAGCGGCGCCGTGCTCGAATTCAAGACCATCATCGACGGCATCGAGATCAACGGCGTCGACATCATCAGTTTCGACGGCGAGGGACGCATCACGCATTTCAAGGTGATGGTGCGGCCGCTCAAGGCCATCAACATGCTGCATCGCCTGATGGCGGAGCAGTTGGCCGCCGCTCAATCCTAAGCCAGCATCATCACTTCAAGGCCTGCCGGGAGACCACCATGCCGATCTACAAAGCCCCCGTCGAAGACGTGAACTTCCTGCTCAACGACGTCTTCCAGATCGACCGCTACGACAATCTGGCCGGCTTCTCCGATGCGTCGAGCGACGTGCGTGAAGCCATTCTCGGCGAAGCCGCCAAGCTCGCCGAAGAGGTGCTGCAGCCGCTCAACCGCGTCGGCGATCTCGAAGGTTGCAAGCGCGCCGATGACGGCAGCGTCACCACGCCAAAGGGTTTCAAGGAGGCGTTCAAGCAGGTCGCCGAGGGCGGCTGGCTCGGCCTGTCGGCGCCGACCGAGTTCGGCGGCCAGGGTCTGCCGGTGACGCTCTCCCAGGCGGTCAACGAATTCCAGATCTCCGCCAACATGGCGTTCTCGATGTATGGCGGCCTCACCATGGGCGCGACCGCGGCGTTGATCGTCCACGGCACGCCGGAGCAGAAGCAGACCTACGTGCCGAAGATGGTGGCCGGCGAGTGGACCGGCACCATGAACCTGACCGAGCCGCATTGCGGCACCGACCTCGGCATGCTCCGCACCAAGGCGGTGCGGCAGGCCGACGGCAGCTTCAAGATCACGGGCACCAAGATCTTCATTTCGGCCGGCGAGCATGACCTCGCGCCCAACATCATCCACCTCGTGCTGGCCCGTATCGAGGGCGCGCCCGCCGGCATCAAGGGCGTGTCGCTGTTCGTGGTGCCGAAATTCATGGTCAATGCCGACGGTTCGGTGGGGCAGCGCAACGGCGTCGTCTGCGGCTCGATCGAGCACAAGATGGGCATTCACGGCAATTCCACCTGCGTGATGAATTACGACAACGCCGTGGGCTGGCTGATCGGCGAAGAGAACAAGGGCATGCAGGGCATGTTCGTGATGATGAACGAGGCCCGCCTCGGCGTCGCCGTGCAGGGTCTCGCACAGTCGGAAGTGGCCTATCAGAACGCGGTCGCCTATGCCCGGGATCGCATCCAGGGCCGTTCGCTCACCGGTGCCAAGGCGCCGGACAAGCCGGCCGATCCGATCATCGTCCATCCCGACGTGCGTCGCACGCTGCTGTCGATCCGCTCCTTCAACGAGGCCGCGCGCGCCTTCGTGATGTGGACCGCGCTGAAGAGCGACGTCGCCCATCGCTCCGAGGATCCCAAGGACCGCCAGGCCGCCGACGATCACATGGGCCTGATGACGCCCGTCCTGAAAGGCTTTCTCACCGATTACGGCTTCGCCAACGCGGTGCAGGCGCAGCAGATGTATGGCGGCCACGGCTACATCGCCGAGCAGGGCATGGAGCAGTTCGTGCGCGATGCCCGCATCGCCATGATCTACGAAGGCGCCAACGGCATCCAGGCGCTCGACCTCGTCGGCCGCAAGCTGCCGCGCGATGGCGGCCGCGCCATCATGGCGTTCTTCGGCGAGGTCATGGCCTTCGCCAAGGAGAACGGCGGCGACGAGGCGATGAAGTCCTTCATCACCCCGCTCTCGGCTTCGCTCGGCCATCTCCAGCAGGCCACGACGTGGCTGATGCAGAACGCGATGGCGAAGCCCGACAATGCCGGAGCCGCCGCGACCGATTACCTGAATCTCTTCGGTTTCGTCGCGCTCGGCTACATGTGGGCGAAGATGGCGAAGGTGACGCAGGCCAAGATTGCCGAGAGCGGGACGACGCCCTATCTCTCGACCAAGCTCGTCACCGGCCGCTTCTTCATGGAGCGGATGCTGCCGGAGACCGCGGCCAATCTCGCGCGCATCCAGGCCGGCTCCGCCACCATCATGGAACTGCCGGCAGAAGCGTTCTGAGGATTTTGCCCCACCAATAATAGCGACCGCGCGGCGGTCGCGACCAATAACTGCAATCAGGAGGCTCCCATGGCAGATGCCTATATTTACGACCACGTCCGCACCCCGCGCGGCCGCGGCAAGGCGGACGGCGCGCTGCACGAAGTCACCGCGCTCGCGCTCGCGACCGTGCCGCTCAAGGCGCTCAAGGACCGCAACAACCTGCCGGAAGATTCCGTCGATGACGTCATTCTCGGCGTAGTCGATCCGGTCGGCGAAGCCGGCTCCGACATTGCGCGCTTTGCCGCGCTGAAGGCGGGCCTCGGCGAAGCGGTGCCGGGCGTGCAGATCAGCCGCTTCTGCGCCTCCGGCCTCGATGCCGTGAATTTTGCCGCAGCCCAGGTGATGAGCGGCCAGCACGAACTCGTGATCGGCGGCGGCGCCGAATCGATGAGCCGCGTCGGCATCGGCGCCTCCGGCGGCGCCTGGCCGATGGACCCGTCGATGGCAGTGCCGGCCTATTTCATGCCGCAGGGTATCTCGGCCGATCTGATCGCGACCAAATACGGCTTCTCGCGCGACGATGTCGACGCCTATGCGGTGCAGAGCCAGCAGCGTGCGGCGAAGTCCTGGGATGAAGGCCGCTTCGACAAGTCTGTCGTCCCGGTAAAGGACATCAACGGCCTCACGATCCTCGCCAAGGACGAGCATATGCGTCCTTCGACGACGATGCAGTCACTGGCGCAGCTGCAGCCGGCGTTCACGATGATGGCACAGATGGGCGGCTTCGATGGCGTCGCGGTGCAGTCGCATCCGGAAATCGAACGCGTCAATTACGTGCACCACGCCGGCAATTCGTCGGGCATCGTCGATGGCGCCGGCGCTGTCCTGCTCGGCAGCAAGGAAGCGGCCAGCAAATACGGCCTGAAGCCGCGTGCAAGAATCCGCGCATTCGCCAATATCGGCTCCGAACCCGCGATGATGCTGACGGGCCCGGTCGATGTCACCGAAAAGCTGTTTGCGCGCTCCGGCATGAAGAAGTCGGACATCGACCTGTTCGAGCTCAACGAAGCGTTCGCTTCCGTCGTGCTGCGCTACATCCAGGCCTTCGACATCGACAACGCCAAGATCAACGTCAATGGCGGTGCGATCGCGCTCGGCCATCCGCTTGGCGCGACCGGTGCGATGATCCTCGGCACCGTGCTCGACGAGCTCGAGCGCACCAACAAGGCGACCGCGCTGGTGACGCTGTGCATCGGCGGCGGCATGGGCACTGCCACCATCATCGAACGCGTCTAAGGGTAGGGGAGCAACCAGCATGGCTTACAAGAACTTCAAGGTTGAGACCGATTCCGACGGCATCGCGCTTGTCACCTGGGACATCCCGGGCCGTTCGATGAACGTGCTCGACGAGACCTCCACCAGCGAGCTCGACGCGATCGTCAAGGCGACCACGGCGGATGCCGCGGTAAAGGGCGTCGTCATCACCTCCGCAAAGGAAGCGTTCTGCGCGGGTGCCGATCTTTCCATGCTCGAAGGCATGAACCAGGCCTACGCAAAGGTCTTCAAGGAGCAGGGCGAGACGGCGGCGAACCAGATGCTGTTCGAGCAGAGCCGGCGCTTCTCGCAGGTGCTGCGCTCGATCGAGACCTCCGGCAAGCCGTGGGCGGCGGCGATCAACGGTCTCGCGCTCGGCGGCGGTTTCGAGATCACGCTGTGCTGCCACTATCGCGTGGCGGCGGAGAATCCCAAGACGCGGCTTGGCCTGCCCGAGGTCAAGGTCGGCCTCTTCCCGGGCGCTGGCGGCCCGCAGCGCGTGCCGCGCCTGGTGCCGCCGCAGGACGCGATGACGATCCTGCTCAAGGGCGATCCGGTCACGGTCGAGAAAGCCAAGGCGCTGAATCTGATCCACGCCATCGTTCCCGCCGCCGACCTCGTCAAGTCGGCAAAGGACTGGATCAAGGGCGGCGGCAAGGCCGTCGCGCCCTGGGACGAGAAGGGCTTCAAGCTGCCGGGCGGCCCGGTGTTCTCCAAGGCCGGCATGATGATGTTCCCGGCCGGCAACGCGATCTACCGCCGCGAGACCTACGACAATTATCCGGCCGCACGCGCGATCATGAGCTGCGTCTATGAGGGTCTGCAGCTGCCGATCGACGCCGCGCTACGCGTCGAGTCGCGCTACTTCACCTCGGTGCTGCGCTCGAAGGAAGCGGCCGCGATGATCCGCAGCCTGTTCCTGTCGATGCAGGAGCTCAATAAGGGTGCGCGCCGTCCGAAGGATGTGCCGCCGACCAAGGTGAAGAAGATCGCCGTGATCGGCGCCGGCTTCATGGGTGCGAGCGTCGGCTATGTCTCGGCCCGTGCCGGTCTCGACGTCGTCCTGATCGATCGCGACCAGGAGAGCGCCGACAAGGGCAAGGCGCATGCGCAAAAGGTGATCGAGGAGCAGATCAAGAAGGGCCGCGCCAAGCCCGGCGACGCAGAAGCCCTGCTCGCGCGCATCACGCCGACCGCGGACTATTCCGCACTGAAGGACGTCGATCTCGTCATCGAGGCCGTGTTCGAAGACCGCAAGGTCAAGGCTGATACCTTTGCCAAGGCGCAGGAGCATATGAAGCCGGACGTGATCTTCGCGTCCAACACCTCGACGCTTCCGATCACCTCGCTGGCGGAATCCTTCAAGGACCAGGGCAGGTTCGTCGGCATCCACTTCTTCTCGCCGGTCGAGAAGATGATGCTGGTCGAGATCATCCAGGGCAAGAACACCGGCGATCTCGCGATCGCGACCGCGCTCGACTACGTCCGGCAGATCGGCAAGACGCCGATCGTCGTCAACGACAGCCGCGGCTTCTTCGCCAATCGCTGCGTCGGCCGCTACGTCGCCGAAGGCAACGAGATGTTCCTCGAGGGCGTGCCGCCCGCGATGATCGAGAACTGCGCCAAGATGGCCGGCATGCCGGTCGGCCCGCTCTCGCTGTCGGACGAGGTCGCGCTCGACCTCGGGCTCAAGATCATGAAGGCGACGGAAGCCGACCTCGGCCCCAACGCCATCAATCCCGATCAGAAGAAGCTGATGGTGGAAATGGTCGAGAAGCAGGGCCGACTGGGCCGCAAGAACAGCAAGGGTTTTTACGACTACCCCGAGAAGGGCAAGGGTCAGAAGAGCCTCTGGCCGGGCCTGTCCGCACTGCAGCCCAAGCAGCTCGATCCTGATACGCTCGACGTCGAGGAGCTGAAGCAGCGCTTCCTGGTGGTGCAGGCGGTGGAGGCCGCGCGCACGGTGGAGGACCACGTCATCACCGATCCGCGCGAGGCGGATGTCGGCTCGATCCTCGGCTTCGGCTTCGCGCCGTTCACCGGCGGCACGCTGTCCTATATCGACTTCATGGGCACGAAGAAGTTCGTCGAGCTCTGTCACAAGCTGGAGGCGAAATACGGCTCGCGCTTTACCCCGCCGAAACTCCTCGAGGAGATGGCCGCGAAGGGAGAAACCTTCTACGGCCGCTTCGCTCCGAACAAGGCGGCGGCGTGATTCTCTGAACCGTAGCCGGGACGAAAATTACGAAAGGCCGGATCTCGATCCGGCCTTTCGCATGGGCGCCTCAGGCAGCCTGAATCAGTCCTTCCTTCTTCATCGCTTCCTGCACCTGCGGCCGCGCCGCGACGCGGGTCTTGTACGCGGCAAGGTTCGGCATCGCCGACAGGTCGAACTTCATCCGGTCGGCCCAGGTCAGCATCGTGAAGAGATAACCGTCGGCCACCGTGAACTGCTTGCCCATGAGGTAGTCGCGGCCGGCGAGCTGGCTGTCGATGTATTTCAGCTTGCCCATGACGCGGTCCTTGAAGAAGGCCTTGGCCTCGTCGTTCAGCGCCGGCGCGAACATCGGGCCGAAGCTCTTGTGGACCTCCGAGGTGAGGAAGTTCAGCCATTCGAGCAGCTTGTAGCGCTCGGCGCTGCCGTGGGCCGGCGCCAGCGCCTTGGCTGAGGCCTGATCGGCGATCATCTGGACAATCACCGGGCCTTCGGTCACGATCTCTCCGCTATCGAGGCCCAGCGCAGGGACCTGGCCCTTGGGGTTCAGCTTCAGATAATCCTCACCGTTTTCGAGCTTCTTGGCCCGGATATCGACCTTGACCAGTTCATAAGGCAGGCCGGCTTCCAGGAGCGCGATATGGGGGGATAGCGAGCAGGCACCGGGCGAATAGTACAATTTCATGGAATTTCCTCCTCTTGTTGCTTGGTTCAGGCGAAAGAACGACTACATGCATCTGCTTGAAATAGTCAAGATTGATGCAGCTGCATCGAATAGGGTAAGAGACGGGCGACGAGCTTGAGCGGGACCATGAAACGCAAACCATCGACCGAGGCGACTTCCGCCTGGATCCGCTTGATGCGGGTGCAGAGCCGTGTGCTCAATTGCGTCGAGCAGGACCTGAAGAAGGCCGGCTTCCCACCGCTGGCATGGTATGACGCGCTGCTCGAACTGTCACGGGCGCCCTCGGGCGAACTCCGGCCGGTCGAACTCGAACGGCAGATGCTGATCCCGCAATATTCGACATCGCGGCTGATCGACCGCCTGGTCGACGAAGGCCTCGCCTCGCGACGTGAATGCAAGATCGACAAGCGTGGCCAGTTCGTGGAGATCACGGAAGCCGGGCGCGAATTGCAGAAGCGGATGTGGGGCGCCTATTCGGCCGCGATCGAGAAATATGTCGGTTCGAAGCTGTCCGATGCGGATGCCGTGAAGCTCAGCGGTCTGCTCGACCGTCTGGGCTGCTCGTGCGGCGAGATGAAACTGCCGCCTGCCCACGTCAACGAAACCACGCCGTTGCGATGATCGCGCGGCAAACCAGCTCGTCCGTGCAGCCGGTGGCTGCGCGGACCATCCCTGTCACCCACGCGCGTTCGATCGAAGCGCTTTTGATTAGAGTCTGATATGGCGCGAGACCAGATCGATATGACGCCGTTGCAATCGCGTGACGAACTCGTCAAGTGGTTCGAGGAAGGCTGCAAGGACCCGTCCGAATTCCGCATGGGCACCGAGCATGAGAAGACGCCGTTCACGCTCGAAGGCCACCGCCCGGTGCCCTATGAGGGCCCGCGCGGTATCGGCGCGCTGCTCGAAGGCATGAAGCTCCTGCTCGGCTGGGAGCCGATCATGGAGAAGGGAAACATCATCGGCCTCTACGACGTCACCGGCGGCGGCGCGATTTCGCTGGAGCCCGGTGGGCAGTTCGAGCTTTCGGGCGCTCCGGTCGAAAACGTGCACCAGACCCAGAGTGAGCTGATGGCGCATCTGGCGCAGGTGCGCGAGATCGCAACGCCGCTCGGCATCGGCTTCCTCGGGCTCGGCATGACGCCGTCCTGGTCGCGCGCCGACATCCCGGTGATGCCCAAGGGCCGCTACAAGATCATGACCAATTACATGCCGAAGGTCGGCCAGTACGGCCTCGACATGATGTACCGGACCTGCACGGTACAGACCAATCTCGACTTCTCCTCCGAAGCCGACATGGTCAAGAAGCTGCGTGTTTCGCTCGCGCTCCAGCCGGTCGCAACCGCCTTGTTCGCCAACTCCCCGTTTACCGAGGGCAAGCCGAACGGCTTTCTCTCCTTCCGGTCCGAGATCTGGCGCGACACCGACAATGCGCGCGCCGGCATGATGCCGTGGGCATTCGAGGACGGCATGGGCTTCGAGCGCTATGTCGATTACGCGCTCGACGTGCCCATGTATTTCGTCAAGCGCGACGAGGATTACATCGACGTCTCCGGCTCCTCGTTCCGCGCCTTCTTCGATGGCCGCAACAACAATCTGCCCGGGGAACGTCCGACGTTGTCGGATTGGGCCAACCATCTTTCGACGATTTTCCCGGAGGTGCGGCTCAAGCGCTATCTCGAGATGCGCGGCTCCGATGGTGGCCCGTGGGGCCGTCTGCCGGCGCTATCAGCGTTCTGGGCCGGGCTGCTCTACGACGATGTCTCGCTGGATGCCGCCTGGGACCTTGTGAAGCACTGGAGCGCGCATGAGCGTCAGGCCCTGCGCGACGACGTGCCGCGCTTCGGCTTCAAGTCGCGGATCAAGGACCGCTATCTGTTCGAGATCGCCAAGGAATGCCTCGTTCTGGCACATGCCGGCTTGCGCCGGCGCGGCCGGATCGACCAGCTCGGCCGCGACGAGACCAGGCATCTGGAGCCGCTCGATCGCATCATCGATTCCGGCCGCACGCCGGCTGAGGAGATGCTCGACAAGTTCAAGGGTCCTTGGAACGGCTCGGTGGAACCAGCCTACGCGGAATACGCGTTCTAGGACACAAGACGAGCGGTCGGGAGCTGAGCCGTTCATCGCCCGTACAGGTTTGCGGCGATCAAATGGCCGGCTGAAAAACCCGAGCGTCGTCAATAACTCGAAAGCTGTTCCGATGGGGAAGGGCCGCCTGGCCGTCATGGCACGCGTCCTGGCAAGCGTCGCGGCCTGCGCCGCGCTGCTTTCGCTCGCGTTTTCGAGCTGGCCTGCGCGCGCCCAGACGGCGTTCGACCGGCCCGGCGGAGACTATTTCAGCACCCCGGTCACGTCGGGCGATCCGGAGGATTGCGCGCTGCTGTGCGAGCGCGACCGCCGGTGCCGCTCGTGGAGCTTCAGCTATCCGGACGTCGAAGGCGGCTCGGCCGTGTGCTGGCTGAAGAACACGGTGCCTGCGCGCGTGCCGGGAAGCTGCTGCATCTCCGGTGTGCGGGGCGCCGGCGTGATCGAGCCACGCGTCGAAGGCGTGGAGACCTCGATCGACCGCCCCGGCGGCGATTTGCGCAATTTCGAGATGAAGGACGGCGAAGGCGAAGAAGCCTGCAAGGCCGCCTGCACCGCCGACAACAAATGCCGCGCCTTCACCTATGCCCGCCCCGGCTACACCGGACGCGAAGCGCGCTGCTTCCTGAAAAAGGAAATCAAACCGCCGCGGCGGAAGGCGGGATTCACGTCGGGCGTGGTGCGGTAGCTCACTCTGCCGCGATCACCGTGATCTCGGGCCACAGCGTCTTCCAGCGTGCCGCCTTCGCCGCGTAATTGGCGGCGGAAAAATTCGGCGCCCGATTGGGTCGCACGATCAGCTTCGCGACGTCGTCGAATCCGTGAGGCGCGTAGACCTCGAAATCCCCTCCGGCAGGGCGGATGCCCACCTGCGTATTCTCCGTGAGGAAGCGGTCGATACCGTCGGTCGCGCGCATCAAGGGTGGATAGGGCAGACCGTGCTTGCCGGGATACCAAAGGTGCACGCGTGCCTGGTTGCGGATTTCGACCTTGGGGCCGAGATGCGCGAGCTGCGCGTGCAGCTTGCGGATCACCGCATCTTCCGCCTCCCATGAGGTGTCGGAATCGAAATAGAACACGTCGTAATCGGCGATGCCGTGATCGATCGGGCGGCCCGTGAGCACGTTCCATACCGTCTGAACCAGGCAGCCCGCGACGAGCCACGCATCCGGCAGCGCGAGGCGATGGATTTCATCGAGGATCGCTGCGTTCAACGGATTTCGCAGGGCGAGAGCCAGAAATTCGTCGCGGACCATCACTGTAGCGCTCCCTCTCCCGCATGCAGGAGAGAGGTGAAGACATTCCGGCCTTCAATGCACGGCGGTGAAAAACCGCGCCAGGCGAAATCCGGACAGCCAGGTCCACACCGGCTGGCCCCGGATGCCGAGATCCCAGGATCCGAGCACGGCATCCGCGCGGCCGACCAGATTGTCGATCGGCAACATGCCGACGCCGCCGGAGCGCAGGGGCACGCGGCTGTCGGCGGAGTTGTCGCGGTTGTCGCCGAGCACGAAGAGATGGCCCGCCGGCACCGTCACTTCCTGAGTGTTGTCGAGCGGACCGTTGTCGCGCATCTTGAAGATCAGGTGCGAGACGCCGTTCGGCAGCGTCTCGACATAGCGATAGGCGGGTTCGCTGCCGCCATTGTCGTCCTCGGCGGCGCCGACGCCGTCCGGCTTCAGTTCGGCGGGGCGGTCGTTGACGAAGAGCTGGCCCTGGCGCAGCTGGATGCGGTCGCCGGGCAGGCCCACGACGCGCTTGACCCAGGCCTGCGAGCGATCGCCGGGCCAGCGGAAGACCACGACGTCGCCCTGCTTCGGCGTCTCCGCGAACACGCGACCGCTCTCGGGCAGGTTGATCTGGATCGGCAGCGACGAGGTGCCGTAGCCGTAGGGGAATTTCGAGGCGATCAAGGCGTCGCCGATCAACAGCGTCGGCTCCATCGAGCCCGACGGCACGTAGAACGGCTCGGCCAGCGCACCCTTGGCGATGAACACCGCCGCGACGATGCCCGCGAGCTGCACGAGCTGGCCTGCCCAGCCGCTGCCCTTCCGCTTGGTGGTGACAGTTATCTTCTCGACGCTCATCCGCCTGTTCCACCCACCGTAATGCGTTCCATCAACAGCGACGGCTGGCCGACGCCGACCGGCACGCCCTGACCGTTCTTGCCGCAGGTGCCGATGCCGGTATCCAGCGCGAGGTCGTTGCCGATCATGCGGATGCGACGCAAATCGGTCGGCCCGTTGCCGATCAGCATGGCGCCCTTCAAGGGCGCACCGATCTTGCCGTTCTCGATCTTGTAGGCCTCGGTGCACTGAAACACGTATTTGCCCGAGGTGATGTCGACCTGACCGCCGCCGAAATTCGCGGCGAAGACGCCGTTCTTCACCGACGCGAGGATCTCGGCCGGATCGCGGTCGCCCGCGAGCATGTAGGTATTGGTCATGCGCGGCATCGGCACATGGGCATAGCCCTGGCGGCGCCCGTTGCCGGTCGGCTTCATATTCATCAGGCGCGCGTTCTGGCGGTCCTGCATATAGCCGACCAGGACGCCGTCCTCGATCAGCACGGTGCGGTTGGTCGGCGTGCCCTCGTCGTCGATCGACAGCGAGCCGCGGCGCGAGGCAATGGTGCCGTCGTCGACCACGGTCACGCCCTTGGCCGCGACCTGCTGGCCCATCAGGCCGGCAAACGCCGACGTCTTCTTGCGGTTGAAGTCACCTTCGAGGCCATGACCGACCGCCTCATGCAGCATCACGCCGGGCCAGCCGGCCCCGAGCACGACATCCATCTCGCCGGCGGGGGCGGGAATCGATTCCAGATTGACGAGGGCCTCGCGCAGCGCGCCGTCGGCGGCGTCGCGCCAGGACTTAGCTTCGATGAATTCGGCGTAGCCGGCGCGGCCGCCATAACCTTTGCTGCCGCTCTCCTGGCGGTCGCCCTGACCGGCGACGACGGAGACGTTGACGCGCACGAGCGGGCGGATGTCGCGATAGCTCTCGCCGTCGGGCCGCAGGATCTCGACCACCTGCCAGGTCGCGCCCAGGCTGACGCTGACCTGCCGCACCCGCGGATCCTTGTCGCGCAGATAGGCGTCGATCTCGGCGAGCAGCTTGACCTTGGTCTCGAAGCCGGGGGCATCGAGCGGATTGTCGTCACTGTAAAGCCGCACGTTGGTATGTGCTGGAGGCGCGGCGAAGTTGCCGGAATAACCACCGCGCACGGCCGCGACCGCGTCCGCGGCGCGAATCAGCGCCGGCAGCGAGACGTCGGAGGAATGCGCGTAGCCGACCGCGTCGTCCTTGACGGCGCGCAGGCCAAAACCCTGCGAGGTGTCGTAGGTCGCCTGCTTCAGCCGCCCATTGTCGAACATCAGCGCTTCGGTCTGGCTGTATTCCAGGAACAATTCGCCGTCGTCGGCACCGGCAAGCCCGCGCGCGAGCTCGTTGCGAACCTGATCGCGGTCGAGATTGGCGCGGTCGAGCAGGGAGGTTGTGGCAGGGTTGGTCATGCGTCCGTCCATTATCGGGGGATGTGAGGCAAGATAATGGTTTCCCGGCAGTTCCGCGAGGGGCTTGGCCGTCACATTACGGAAACGATAGGATTGGCACGGGAGTAAGGGGCCCTGACGCGGATGCCGATCGGTGCTATGCTAGTTTCATGAATTACCGAGATATCATCTCGATTGAACCTGGCAAACGCGGTGGGCGACCCTGCATCCGCCACATGCGGATCGCTGTGGCAGATGTGCTCGGCTGGCTGGCTGCTGGCCAGACCCACGCTCAAATCCTCGACGACTTCCCCGAACTGACCGAGGACGATATCCGCGCTTGCCTGGCCTATGCCGCCGACCGCGAGAGGCGATTGGTGACCGCACCGATATGAGGCGCTGTTCGATCAGAACCTCAGCTTCAAACTTTGCCAGATGATCGACGACCTTTTTCCGGATTCGAGTCACGTCCGGTCTCATGGTCTGTCCGAAGTCGCCGACGGTGCGCTTTGGGAGTTTGCGAAGGCAAATGGTTTCGCGATTGTGACCCAGGACGTCGATTTTGCCGAGCTGGCGGGCCTGTTGGGCTCTCCACCCAAAGTGATTTGGCTTCGGGCGGGCAATCAAACGACCGCGACGATTGCGGCTCTGCTTCGCCGGCACGCGCGGACGATTGAGTCTTTCGAGAGCGATGACAGCACTGCCTGCCTTGAGATTTATTAGGCCGTTAGAGCCTATGGCAGCTTGTCATATCCCTCGCCGAGCCCGTTCAGGCTGAGCGGGAAGCCGATGCCTTCTTCCGGGGTCTCGAAGATGATGAAGGTCGCGGTCTTGGCGGTGCGGAGCTGGCCGAGCAGCTTGTCGTCCATGACGACTTCGGCGACGCAGCCATTGGGCAGGCAGCGGACAAAGCCGGCACGGCCGACATCCTGGTTGTCGAGTTTGAGGCCGAGGCCGGAGGGCAGGAGAACGCCGAGGGGGGCGACGACCCGCATCAGGCGGCTCTTCTGGTCGGCGGTCTTGAGGACGATTACGGTCAGGCCGGCGTTGGAGCGGTCTTCGGCCACCACGCTCTGGATCAGGGCGCATTGCTCGGACTGGGCGCCCGGCGGGGTGTCGCAGCGGATCTGCCAGTCGCCATGGACGGAGCGCACCGCGCCCTGCGCATGGGCGAGGCCCGGAAGCGCCAGGACGACGACCGCCGCCAGCAGGGCAGCCAGCATCGTGAGGCCGCCAGCCTGGCTTTTAGCCCGCCTTGCCATGGATCTCGAAAACCCCATCGGGTCGGTCCCTCTGCTCGCCTGGGTCGCTCGCACCCGGCGGACTGATACGGGAATGACGGCGTCTTGAAGGCGATTCGCAAGCAAATTCCACGCCGCCCCGGCCGTCGTCGCCCGCACGAATCAGGTTCCTGTGCGGCTGTCCGCCAGTGCCTACCGCGGGCAATTCCGCTGTCAAGCTGCAGCATCCCGGGAAATGGTATTTTTGTCTGATGTTACTAGGAAATATCTTGCGGGTGATGGCTGACAGACGAGGCTCAAGACTGCATTGCGATAGATCAAGAATTATGGTTTGAGAGGCTTGATTTCGGCGTTCTAGCGATCTGGCCCCAATTCCTCTTAGAGGTATTCTTGCGCGGCGGTTTGTCAGACGGGGGGATCGAATAAAGCGTTTCCCGAAAATAGGGGAATGCACTTGGGGTGATTTCGTTAGGGGAGCGCGAACGGCATGAAGATGTCGATGGGCCCGGTGGGCCGGCACTTGCTGGGATTGGCCGTAGCGGGTCTGACGCTGGCGACGGGCGGTGCGGCATTTGCCGAGCTCGGGCAACCGGCTGCGTGGGAGTGGACGCTGCAGCAGTCCGGGTCCCCGGTGATGGACAACATCGTCTGGTTTCACAATTTCCTGTTCGTGCTGATCACGCTGATCACGCTGTTCGTTCTGGCGCTGCTCGTGATCGTGGTCGTGAAGTTCAACGCGCGAGCCAATCCGGTGCCGTCGCGGACCACGCACAACACGCTGATCGAGGTGGCGTGGACGCTCGTTCCGGTGCTGATTCTGGTCGGTATCTCGGTGCCGTCGTTCCGGCTCCTGTTCCTCGAGCTCGACGTGCCGAAGGCGGATCTGACCATCAAGGCGACCGGCAAGCAGTGGTACTGGTCCTACGCCTATCCTGATAACGGCAAGTTCGAGTTCGACTCGCTGATGGCCCAGGACAAGCAGCCCCGCCTGCTCGGCGTCGACAATGAGATGGTGGTGCCCGTCAACAAGGTGGTCCGGGTTCAGGTGACCGGGGCCGACGTGATTCATGCCTTTGCGCTGCCGTCCTTCGGCGTCAAGATCGACGCCATTCCGGGCCGGCTCAACGAGACCTGGTTCAAGGCCACCAAGACCGGCATGTTCTACGGCCAGTGCTCGGAATTGTGCGGCAAGGACCACGCCTTCATGCCGATCGCCATCCGCGTGGTGAGCGACCAGGAGTTCGCCTCCTGGGTCGAGACGGCGAAGAAGAAGTACGCGAGCGGCGGCACCAGCACCTACGCCTCCACGGCCGGCCCGACGCAGTGAGCGCCGGGCGAAGGGTTCGAGGAAACTGAAAGCGACATAAGGCGGGACCTCCAGAGGTCCGATCGGGACGCAAGGCAGGATTAGAAAATGGCAACGAGCGCAGCGGCACACGGCGATCACGCGCAAGACCACGGACATGACGAGCACGCCCATCCGACCGGATGGCGGCGCTACGTCTATTCGACCAACCACAAGGACATCGGCACGATGTACCTGATCTTCGCGGTCATCGCCGGCGTCATCGGCGCCGCGATGTCGATCGCGATCCGTGCCGAGCTGATGTATCCGGGCGTGCAGATCTTCCACGAGACGCACACCTACAATGTGTTCGTGACCTCCCACGGTCTGATCATGATCTTCTTCATGGTCATGCCTGCGATGATCGGCGGCTTCGGCAACTGGTTCGTGCCGCTGATGATCGGCGCGCCCGACATGGCGTTCCCGCGCATGAACAACATCTCGTTCTGGCTGCTGCCGGCCTCGTTCGCGCTGCTGCTGATGTCGACCTTCGTCGAGGGCGAGCCGGGCGCCAACGGCGTCGGCGCCGGCTGGACCATGTACGCGCCGCTGTCGAGCTCGGGCCATCCGGGCCCGGCCGTCGATTTCGCGATCCTGTCGCTGCATCTGGCGGGCGCCTCCTCGATCCTCGGCGCCATCAACTTCATCACCACCATCTTCAACATGCGCGCGCCGGGCATGACCCTGCACAAGATGCCGCTGTTCGTGTGGTCGATCCTGGTGACGGTGTTCCTGCTGCTGTTGTCGCTGCCGGTGCTCGCCGGTGCGATCACGATGCTGCTCACCGACCGCAATTTCGGCACGACGTTCTTCAACCCCGAAGGCGGCGGCGATCCCGTGCTGTTCCAGCATCTGTTCTGGTTCTTCGGTCACCCCGAAGTGTACATCCTGATCCTGCCCGCCTTCGGCATGGTCAGCCAGATCGTCTCGACCTTCTCGCGCAAGCCCGTGTTCGGCTATCTCGGCATGGCCTACGCCATGGTCGCGATCGGCGGCATCGGCTTCGTGGTGTGGGCGCACCACATGTACACGGTCGGCATGTCCTCGGCGACGCAGGCCTATTTCGTCGCCGCCACGATGGTCATCGCGGTCCCGACCGGCGTGAAGATCTTCTCGTGGATCGCCACGATGTGGGGCGGCTCGATCGAGTTCCGCGCGCCGATGATCTGGGCGGTGGGATTCATCTTCCTGTTCACCGTCGGCGGCGTCACCGGCGTGGTGCTGGCGAATGCCGGCGTAGACCGCGTGCTCCAGGAGACCTACTACGTCGTCGCGCACTTCCATTACGTGTTGTCGCTCGGTGCGGTGTTCGGTATCTTCGCCGGCTGGTACTACTGGTTCCCGAAGATGTCGGGCTACATGTACAATGAAGGGCTCGCCAAGGCGCACTTCTGGGTCACCTTCATCGGCGTGAACCTGGTGTTCTTCCCGCAGCACTTCCTCGGGCTGTCGGGCATGCCGCGCCGCTATGTCGATTATCCCGACGCGTTCGCGGGCTGGAATCTGGTCTCGTCGGTCGGCTCTTACATCTCCGGCTTCGGCGTGCTGATCTTCCTCTACTGCGTGATCGACGCCTTCGCGAAGAAGGTGCCGGCTGGCGACAATCCGTGGGGTGCAGGTGCGACCACGCTGGAATGGACGCTGCCCTCGCCGCCGCCCTTCCACCAGTTCGAAGTGCTGCCCCGCGTGCAGTAAGCAAATGCTCGCGGCGCCCGTGACGGGCGCCGCGGCTCGACAACCAAGCGAGTCAGTCTAGTGTCCGTCCTCGACCACAACGCCGTCGACATCAATCCCCGCATCTCCGAAGCGGAGGTTGGCGATTACATCGCGCTCCTGAAGCCGCGGGTGATGTCGCTGGTGATCTTCACCGCGCTGGTCGGAATGGCGATGGCACCCGGGCATTTTCACCCGGTGCTGGCCATCACCTCGCTGCTCTGCATCGCCGTCGGCGCCGGCGCGTCCGGCGCGCTCAACATGGCGCTGGAAGGCGACATCGACGCCAAGATGTCGCGCACCGCGAACCGGCCCATTCCGCGCGGCCGCATCACCCGCCCCGAGGCGATGACCTTCGGCATGACGCTCGCCTTCTTCTCGGTGATGACGCTCGGCATCCTGGTCAACTGGATCGCGGGCGCGCTGCTCGCCTTCACCATCTTCTTCTACGTCGTGATCTACACGATCGGTCTGAAGCGCTGGACCGCGCAGAACATCGTGATCGGGGGTGCCGCCGGCGCGCTGCCGCCAGTGGTGGCCTGGGCCGCGGTCACCGGCACGGTCGACGTCGAGCCGCTGCTGCTGTTCGCCATCATCTTCTTCTGGACGCCGCCGCACTTCTGGGCGCTGGCGCTGTTCCGCTCCGACGATTACGCGCGCGCCGGCATTCCGATGCTGCCCAACGTCGCCGGCCCCGACGCAACCCGGCTTCAGATCCTGCTCTATACTATCGTGCTGATCGCGGTCGCTGCTGCGCCCTGGGCGCTTGGTTATTTCGATGCCATCTATGGCATCGTCTCGCTGATCCTCGGCGCCGGCATGCTGGCGTTCGCCGTCAACGTCTACGTGCGTCGCGAGCGTAGCCAATCGCTGCGGGCGACCCGCAAGCTGTTCGCGTTCTCCATCCTTTATCTGTTCGCGCTGTTTGCGACCTTGCTGGCCGAGGTCGTGTTCCGGGCGCTCGCGCCGATGGTAGGGGGCGCATGATCGCAGGAATGGCCGACAAACCCGAGATAGACGGAATCGTCCTCACCGAGGCGCAGAAGAAGAGCCGTCGCCAGCGCTCGATCGCGATCGCACTCGCGCTCGGCGTGCTCGTGGTGCTGTTCTTCGCCGTGACCATGGTCAAGGGGCCGGCCGTGCTCGTCCGGCCGATGTAGGAAACATGGATCAGAAGCCGACCATATCGCGGGATCAGAGCCGGACGGCCGCCAAGGGGCGCAGGCCTGCCAAGGGGCTTGGCCGCGACGTGGTGGTCGCCTCGATCTGCGGCGGCGTGGTCGCGCTGATGGTCGGCGCCTCCTACGCGGCGGTGCCGTTCTACAACTGGTTCTGCCGCGCCACCGGCTTCAACGGCACGACCCAGGTCGCGACCTCGGCGCCGGCCAGCGGTCCGATCGCACGAAAGATCGCGGTGCGCTTCGATTCCAACGTCGCGCCCGGCCTGCCCTGGAAGTTCGAGCCCGAGCAGAGCGAGATCGAGGTCAATATCGGCCAGGTCGTGACCGTCTTCTACACGGTGACCAACCGGGCCGCGCGGACCACCGCAGGCCAGGCCGCCTACAATGTCGCGCCGCTGACGGTCGGATCCTATTTCCAGAAGATCAACTGCTTCTGCTTCACCGAGCAGACCATGGCGCCGGGCGAGAAGCGAGAGATGCCGGTCGTGTTCTACGTCGATCCGTCGATTGCCGACGACCACGAGAACGACGGTCTCAACACGATCACGCTGTCCTACACGTTCTATCCGGTGAAGGATCCGGTGGTGAAGCCGCTCGCGGCCAGCGAAGACGACAAACGCAAGGGAAATCTCTGATCTCCGGGCTCACGCGCCGGGGTTGGACATAAGGGGATAAGTGCCTGACAGGCACGGGATTGAGGAGCGAGACCGCAAATGGCAACGGCGCACACCAAGCATCACGACTACCACCTGGTCGATCCCTCGCCATGGCCCGTCGTCGGCTCCATCTCCGCCTTCATCATGGCGGTCGGCGCGATCACCTGGATGCACCACATGTTCTCGGCTGCGCCGATCATCTTCGGTGTCGGCACCGTCGGTGTGCTCTACACCATGGCGAGCTGGTGGGGCGACGTGATCCGGGAAGCCCAGTACAAGGGTGACCACACCCGCGTCGTGCAGCTGCATCACCGCTACGGCATGATCCTGTTCATCGCTTCGGAGGTGATGTTCTTCGTCGCCTGGTTCTGGGCCTATTTCAACGCGGCGCTATTCCCGGCCGACGCCGTCCACGCCACCCGCGATGCGGTGTTCGGCTGTGGTCTCGGGACTGCGGCCGGCGCCTGCGCCGTGCCGGGCACCTGGCCGCCGCACGGCATCGAGACCTTCGATCCCTGGCATCTGCCGCTCCTCAACACGCTGATCCTGCTCACCTCCGGCACCACGGTGACCTGGGCCCACCATGCGCTGCTCGAGAACGATCGCCAGGGCCTGAAGTATGGCCTGATCCTCACCGTCGTGCTCGGCGCGCTCTTCACCTGCGTGCAGGCCTATGAGTACAGCCACGCGGCATTCTCCTTCGGCGGCAACGTCTACGGCGCGACCTTCTTCATGGCGACCGGCTTCCACGGTTTTCATGTGCTGGTCGGCACCATCTTCCTGCTGGTGTGCCTGTTCCGCGCCTATGCCGGCCACTTCACGCCGACCCAGCATCTCGGCTTCGAGTTCGCCGCCTGGTACTGGCACTTCGTCGACGTGGTCTGGCTGTTCCTGTTCCTCTGCATCTATGTCTGGGGACACGGCGCCGAGACCATGGCCCACGGCGCGCACTGAGCGGGCTGACTTCGGATCGAGAAAGGGCGGCCCCGGGGCCGCCCTTTTGCTTTTCTGCGCGCAGGGGTTTCGGCAGAAACTGTGATAGACCCTGTCATCATGAACAAAGCCGACGACACGTCCGAGTCGCAAGCCACCGTCCTGCAGAGCGCGCTGCGCGGGCTTGCCTGCAAATGCCCGCGCTGCGGCCAGGGCAAGCTCTATGCAGGCTTCCTGACGCTTGCGCCGTCCTGCGAGCATTGCGGCCTCGACTACGCCTTCATCGATTCCGGTGACGGTCCGGCGATCTTCATCATCATGCTGGCCGGTGCGATCGTGGTCGGCTGCGCGCTCGTCGTCGAGGTCAAGTACCAGCCGCCGTATTGGCTGCATGCGGTGCTGTGGCTGCCGCTGATCCTTGCGACCACCCTGCTGCCGTTGCGCGCCATGAAGTCGCTGCTGATCGCGCTGCAATTCCACCATAAGGCGGCACCGGGCCGGCTGGTCGACCGCGCGAAATGAACGAGACCGCGCGCAAGCCCCGCGTGGCCGGCTTCGCGCTGTTCACGCTATTCCTGACTGCGGTCTGCATCGTGCTCGGTATCTGGCAATTGCAGCGCCGCATCGCCAAGCACGAGCTGATCGCCGCACTCACCGAGCGTCTCGCGGAGGCACCGGTCGCTCTGCCGACGCCGGCGCGATGGGCCGCGCTAAGCCCCGCGCGCGATGAATTCCGCCGTGTCAGCTTTACCGCGACCTATGCGCCGTTGCCTGATGCGATGGTCTATTCCCCCGGATCCGCCGTACGCAAGGATGCGTCAGGCCCCGGCACCTGGGCGTTCCTGCCGGCGCGGCTGCCGAGCGGCGAGACGGTGGTGATCGATGCGGGCTTCGTCGAAAATACCATGCAGGATCGCAGCGTCGAGGATCGCGCGGTCAAGAAGCTCGTCACGGGCCAGGCGGTCTCGTTCACCGGCTATCTGCGCTTCCCCGAGGCACCTGGCTGGCTGACCCCGGCGGCGAACCGCGACAAGCGGCTGTGGTTCGTGCGCGATCACGTGGCGATCGCGAGCGCGCTGGGCTGGGGCGCGGTTGCGCCGTTCTATGTCGACCTCGAGCAGCCCGCGCCCGAGAACGGCATTCCGCGGCCGGGGCCGCTCGACGTGCATCTCAAGGACGATCACCTGCAATACGCCATCACCTGGTTCACGCTTGCAGGCGCCGTGCTCATCGCCTTCGCCGTTTGGGCAAGAGGGCGGCGACGGGGCTGAGCTCCGTAGATCCGCATATGACGTCTCGGCGGCGCCAGAGCGAACGCCTCATCCTTCGAGACGACCGCTTCGCGGCCTCCTCAGGATGAGGCTCAGCTGCATCCATCCGCGTTGAAATGCTGCCGCATACTCATCCCTCATCCTGAGGGCCCGCCGCAGGCGGGCGTCTCGAAGGATGGCCGCAGTCGAATATATTTCTTCATATGCGACAGCCCTGCCAGGGAACCCGGTATCGCCCGGGGTTTACCATTCAGCGCACATTCACGAGTGTGGTCCTAAGCCGCCATCGTTTTTCCGCGGCCGACAGGATTGCAGCGTGAGCGATTTCGACCAGATGGGAATTGTCGTCGACTGGGTGGATGCCTGCAGGAAGGGCGACCTCGCGGCGCTCCTCGACCTCTATGCGGACGACGCCCACGTCGAATGCACGTGCAACGGCACGCAGCGCTATCGCGGCCGGAGCGAGCTCGAAGCCTATTGGCAGCCGCGGCTCAGCGCTTTCTCGTCGGTCGGTTTCGGGCTGGAGGAAATCCATCCTGCGCCACACGGCGTCGATCTCGAATATTCCGTCGCCGGCGCGCTACGCTTCCGCGCCTCGTTTTGTTTTAGTCCGGACGGCAAGATCCGCACCACGCTGTGCGAGCCGGCGCGACAGAACGCGCAGCTTGGCTGGGCGTGCTAGAGTTTCCGTCCTGATTAAGTCAGAACCGAACACCAGATTCTGTTTTGACGCGTTTTCTTCACGCGAACTGGTATCCACTTCGCTCGAAAAGGCTCTAGCCGGTGACCGGCGCCTCGCGTGCCGGCTCGGCGGGAAGGCGGCAGCGCACATAAGTCCTGTCGTCCACGCGCAGCAGTGACAGCGATCCGCTGAGTGCGCGCACGCGCTCATGCATGCCGGTCAGGCCGCGGCCGAACACATTACCTTCGGGAAAGCCGCCGCCATCGTCGGAAATCTCGATGACGACCGTCTCCCCGGCGAAGGTCGCCTGCACATGGGCATTGCTGGCGCCGGCATGACGCAGCACGTTGGTCAGCGCCTCCTGAATCACGCGATAGACGGTCTGAGCCAGCGGCCCGCCGATCGCGTTGAGATCCGGATCGATCGTGTCCGTCAGGTCGATAGACGGCGCCTGCTTGCGAAAATTCCGGAGCAGCGTCTGCAGGGTGGTCTCCAGACCCAATTCCTCGATGTAGAGCGGTCGCAACCGGTCGAGGATGCGGCGGTTGGTCTGCTGGAGCGCCTCGACCGATTGCAACACATCCTGCGCCGAACTGCCGGGATTTCCCGCCGGGGGCGAGGCGTCGGCCAATGCGATCGTGCCGGCGCGGATGCTGAACAGCAGCGGGCCGAGTTCGTCGTGCAGTTCGCGCGCGAGATCGCGCCGCTCGTCGTCCTGGAGCGACACCAGGCGGTGCAGCAGGTCGCGATTATCCTGGCTCAATTGCGCCAGCGTTTCGGCCAGCGCATTGGCCTCCTCGCAGCTTTGCCGGATTTCCGGCGGTCCTCTGACCGGGATCGGCGTTGCGTAGTCGCCGCGCCGCATCCGCGTGAGTCCTTCGCCGAGATCTTGCAGCGGGCGCAGGGCCGATCCCGCGAAAACATAGGCAATGGTGCCGGTGAGCACCATCAGCACGGCAACGAGGATGGTCAGCGCGAGAAAGCCGATCCACTTCTCGAACAGGTCAGCCGACAGGTCCGGCAGGAAGACGAGATCGCCGACACGCTGGCCGTCGATCGTCACCGCAGCTGCCGCGTCCATGTCTGGAATGGTGAGCAGGTCGACAAACCATTGCGGTACGCCATGCGGCTTGCGCAGGCCGCCCCTCGCTGAGGACGCTGGACCCGTCTCCACGGCACGGAATTGGATATCGGAGGAGGTGTCCAGAGAATGGACAAAGGCGTCGAGCGTCTGCCGCGGGTTGTTCGAGGTGCGCAGGGTGTTGTTGAGCGCGGCGGCAATGGTCTGAATCGAACGCCGCCCCGGCTCGTTCTCGTCCGCCAATTGGCCGGTCGCGAAGGTTTGGAGCAGCACGCCCCCCATGATCAGCGCGGCGAGGAAGCTCAAGCCGAGCGGGAGAAACAGTTGGGTCCTGAACGAGAAGCGTTGCCACATTAGGTCAATTCTAACGCGCGTCAGGGGATTTTGCTCTTTCCATTTGTTCCCGTCGGTTTATGAGTCGAAAAACTAGAGAATTACAATGCAAGATACTGCCAAGCCGGCGACCCGCGTCCTGATTGTCGACGACCATCCCGTGGTGCTGTCCGGTTGCCGCACCCTGTTCGCCACCGACCATTCGATCCGGATCGACGAGGCGACCGACGCCAAATCCGGGCATCGCGCCTATGTCAGCAAGCGGCCCGACGTCACTGTGATCGACATCAGCCTGCCCGACGTCTCCGGCTTTGAACTGATGCGGCGCATTCGTAAGGACGATCCTGACGCCAAGATCATCATGTTCAGCATGAACGACGATCCGGCCTTCGTGGTGCGGGCGGTCGAGCTTGGGGCGCAGGGCTACGTCTCAAAGGGCGACGATCCCCGGATCCTGCTCAAGGCGGTGCGCAAGGTGGTTGCGGGCGACAATTTCATCTCACCGCAGCTCGCGGAAGCCGTGACGTTTTCCGGCGCGGCGATCAAGGCCAATCCTGCCTCGCAGATGACGCCGCGGGAGCTCGAGATTCTTCGCCTGCTGGGTCGAGGCGACAAGATCGTGGAGGTCGCCGAGGCGCTCGGTATCTCCTACAAGACCGTCGCCAACACCACCTCCCTGCTCAAGCAGAAGCTCGGTGCCAAGAACCATTCCGACCTGATCCGGATCGCGGTGGAAATCGGGATGAACTGACGCCCGGGCGCCGCCCCCCCCGCGGCCAGGGTGGGGGGGGGGGGGGGGGGGGGCCCCGGGGGGCCCCCCCCCCCCCGGGGGGTGGGGGGGGGGGGGGGGGGGGGGGGCGCCGGCCTTTGAATGGGAGGT
>NZ_JBVVPN010000059.1:0-539 GCF_055811035.1 Bradyrhizobium sp. MI1.10 | reverse complement strand
CGCGGCCCGCCGGGCCGGCGCCCTGTGGGCTCGACCCCGCGCCCGCGCCGCGCCCGCGGGCGGCCCCCGCCCGGGGCGGGTGCGGCGGGCGGACCGGTCTCGGCGCTCAGCCGGGCAATGCATGGATAGCGCCGACACCATCCGCCGACACAATGAGCGCAGCCATCGTTCGTTCCCGAACTGTCCGATCGTTCGGGATATAATGGCAGTGCGTGACGCAAGACCGCTCGCGAACGTTTGCCCGCGCCGAAGCGCGTCGGGAAAAACAGGAACATTTTCTCGCACATCCCGTTTTGTCCCTTGACGATGTCGTGACAGCCGACGAAAGCTTGCGCGAACAGTTTTTGCGGGTCGGTGACCCCAAGAGGCCAAACCGGTCTGCACACAACGACAGACCTTCCAAGAGAGGGGGGGGGGCGGGGGGGGGCCGGGGCGGGGGGGGGCGGCCCCCCCCCCCCCCCCGCCCCCCCCCCCCCCCGCCGCCCCCCCCCCCCGCCCCGCGCCCGCCCCCGCGGCGCGCCCCGCGCCCCGGCGCGCGC
>NZ_JBVVPN010000058.1:0-37785 GCF_055811035.1 Bradyrhizobium sp. MI1.10 | reverse complement strand
CCGCAACGGACGATCGGCTACGCAACCCCGACCAGCTCCGCCGATCGTCCGTTGCTCCAACCGCGCCACTTGGCGTACAAAACCCCGAGGCTCTAACCGCTGCCGGATGAAAGTTCGGTGGCAGGTCACCCCCCTCACCCCTGCAACATCCGAAGTGTCCAGGTTCCTGAATTTGGTCCAGCAGGCGACCGTGACTAGATATCGCACGATGAATAAGCGGCAAACTAGCGGTTAAGAAAGAACCAATATCCTATTTCCGGAGTTGACTCATGCGCGATCCGAGCAAGCACGGTTATTGTTTGCGCCGAGGATGAGTTTAGAATCTGAGCCGGGACGACATGAAGGATCTCAGGCCACGATTGGAGAGGCTCCGAGCTGACGCCAGAGACTTTGCCCTTATGAGTCAGCGGGCGAAGGACGCAGAAAAGCACGAGCGCTTCAAGCGCTTGGGGGATCCTGAAACAAACAGAGCATTTGGATTCAGGCGCCCAGAACCAGGTCGTCGAGTTTAAACCGTCCTCTGAGAGGAAGCGCGGCTGACGGGGAGAAGACGCTGAGCGGCTAGCTATCTTCCTCATCCGCCCAGCGCATAACGAGTATATCATCCGAGAACGGCCGCCGCAGCACCTTGGCATCACCCCAAAACACGCGCACCCACACATCGCGCTCCTCATCCGTCGTCCGGATTGCCGGCATCGCCTTCGGATGGATCACTCGACCACCGCGTTGAGTATCGGAGTCCCCGGCAGTCTGCGGGACGAGTGTCGACGCGGTGCCACTTCATCTATCTGCTCCGTGAGAGCTTGAAGATGCGCTCGCCCGATCAAGCGAGCCAACGCGGCTCTCCTTTCATGAAGACCGGAAGACCGGCCAGCGCTGGCAGCCAGGTCGCGGCTGCAGCTGATCTCTGGAACAGCGCTCAGGCCTCCACAAAATCAGCCAGTCATGCACTTGGCCGACTAATCGTCGCCCACAGGCGATGATCGTTGGGTCTCTGCACGCGAACCCAGTGATAGGGCGTCCTGGACCACGGTTTGATCTGCGGCGTGAGATTGTCGAGGACGAGATCGCCGCTCCTGGTCCGCACGAGAAGCACCAAATGATGCTCTCCGGAACTAACGACGACCTCGCTCAATAGCAGGGCCCGCGCGGGCCAGCCCCGTTGCAGCAGTTCATGACGCTTGCTCACTACGTAGTCGTTGCAATCACCGCTATCGGGGTTAACGATCCACTCCTCACCTGCAAGGCCAAGTTCATTAGGCTGCGGAGCAATGGCGCGGTTCACGGCGCGATTGACTGCTTTCAGCTCCGCCCACCGTTCCTTCGTCAACCGGATCGGCCCGCCGCGGAAGGAGCGCCGCGGGCGACATTCGGCCTCATAGCGCAGGCAAAACACCGTGTAAGTGAGGGGCGGAAGCGTCGGGCGTCCCAACTCGATGTGCGCAAGAGCCGCTTGCGGCGCCGTCGGCACGGTCAACAATGCCGCACGCGCCCACTGAACGCCTCCGATCATGACAGCTATGGCTGCCGCGATGACTGGGCCCGAGGTTCGCTGCATCTGCCGATCCCTCTGCGCACGCCAAACTGAGGTCGGATCCACAGCCGGCGCGGCCGCCCCCCAACCGCGCGAGAATGATTATTCCGCGTTATTATATTTAATATAATTCCATTTAAATTAAACCGCAACAATAAATTAACGAATTAAATTGACGCCGAAGATCTTTTGCAAAGGGCTGCAGTGACGCCAGCGGTGCGCCTGCAAGGACGAATGCAAAGGATGAATGGGATGAGAAGCCTTGCGGCTCCGGTTGTTCTCGGTGGAAGGGCGCGGCAAGCGCGGCGCGGCGCAGACGTGGTTCGCCGATCCAGAGCCAGGGCAAGAACTCAACTGCCCATATAATTATAACTGTTGATTTAATTATTCACCGAGGCCAAACCGTCAAACAGTGCTTCCTCGGGCAGGACAGATTTCATATGCCAGGTGAGCTACTCGTCATCCTGGGAGCTGAAGCTACGATACTTGTCTTCGTAGCGGCGATGACCCTGCACGCCAGGCGAATGGACGTACTGAACCGACGATCGTCCGAAAGATCCGCAGTCTCGCCCAGGCTTCTGCCACGGTCGATCCGTCGAAAGCAGCGCGATTTACTGCGGTTGATCAGGAGGTGGGTCGATCTCACCACGTTCGCCCCACTAAATCTCTTGCGGCGACCCGACATCTTCAGAACGCTGGTGTCGACTCTGCAAAGCAGACGGCGGACTCCGATCCGGCTTGTGACGCGCACTCGTCGGCCGGGCCCGCCCGCTGCCGATGCGTCCGGCCGCCCAGCCGTGCCTTCAGAGGCTGGCCGCAACGCCGGCGCCCACGGATAGGGCACCGGCCTCGAATGCGCGCAGTCGAACGCTGCTATCTTCCGCGAGGACTCAGCGTTCCTTGAACACCCGCCCCCGCCTGATCATGCGGCGGCTTGAGAAGGTAGGACAGCGCAGGGCGACGTTGCATCTTGATGAAAACCTCGACCGGCATGCCAGACAAAAGCTTGGCCGACCCGAGTTTCACCAGCTCACGTCCGCAAGCTCTGCGTCGCCCCTGTTCAGTTGAATTTCTTTTTCGTCTTGAACATCAATGTTATGCGCAGCAATGGGCAAACTCTTGAGATTCCTCTTGCGGCGTGCGGAACATTCCCCTGGAAAAGCACTAACCGATTTGGACGTGGCAGAATTGCTGCGATGATGTCTGCCGGCGGCTGTTGCGTTAGGAAGATGGTCTCACCCGACCAATTAGGGTCCCAAGTTGGATTAGAATAAAAGACTGCCGTGTAATCACTGGGATCGGCTGAATCCAAATGAGCCGAACCTTCGCATCCGTATGGATAACCGTTTGCATAGCACCTCATCAGTGTGTGATCTTTGAAGATCGTTTCCTCCAAGAGGCTCCACATTTTCCAGATGACCGGAGCTTCGTTCAACAAGGCACCTGAACAATCTGACGTGTCAGCTTCGTCGTATCCCCCGGCAAAATGCTTGTACCAATAGCGATAACTGCCGGGTGCCTTGTATGACACTGCTCCGAATTTCCATGATGTATTTTGCAGATAGTCTTGAACGTCGGCCAACAATTGTTGTTCTAGGACATCATCATAAAGACGAATGACCGGGCTTTGTGAGTGTATGATGGGCTGCGATGTCACTTGTCGAATAGCTCCTTGATCGCGAGCTCGGTGCTCGTTGATACAAAGCCCCGAGTACTGGTGCACTCGGGGCTGTGTCATTTCGTGTCCGCCAAAGACTCAGCGCTCCTTGAATGCGCGCCCCGCCTGATCGTGCAGCGGCTTGAGCAGGTAAGACAACGCGGTCCGACCTGCCGTCTTGATGAAGACCTCCACCGGCATGCCGGGCAACAGCTTGGCCGACCCGAGTTTCGCCAGCTCTTCCGGCTTCAGCAGAACGCGACCCGTGTAGTAACTGGTGCCGGCACGCTGATCCTGCGTGATGTCTGCCGAGACCATGCTGACCTCTCCGTCGATTTCGGGCGTGGTCTTCTGGTTGAACGCCGCGAAGCGCATTGTCGCGGTCTGCCCCAGATAGACCTGGTCGATATCGCGCGGTGCGATCTTGACCTCAACCGCAAGCGAGTCCGCATCGGGCACGATCAGCATGATCTGCTCGCCGGGAGAGATAACACCTCCAACCGTGTGGACGTTCAGCTCGTGGACGCGGCCGCTTTGCGGTGCCCTGATATCGACCCGATTCAATTGATCGACCGCCGCAGTTTTGCGCTCGCCCAGCTCGGCGAGTTTCGATCGCGTTTCAATCAGATCCTTGCCGACTTCCGTCCGCAGGTCCTGGTCGATCTGAATGATCTGGAGTCCGATTTCGGCGATCTTGCCCTTCGACTGGGCAATCATTCCTGCCAGCTGGCTGCGCTCGCCTTCGAGTCGGGCGGCATCGCGCTCGAGGGAATTGAGCCGCGTGATCGGCACCAGATTTTTTTGCCAGAGACTGCGCACGCCCTCCAGCTCCTGCCGGATCAAATCGACTTCCTTCTGCTTGGCCTCGGTCTGCCCAGTAAGGCCCTTGATCTCGTTTTCCAGCTGCGCGCTTTTCTCCTGCAACTGCGCTTTTTGACCGCTCCTCGCCTGACGACGCAGGTCGAACAGCTTCCGCTCCGCGGTGATTGCACGGCTCGCCTGGGAGTTGCTCTCCTTGGCGCGGTCGAGCAGCGCCTTGGGAAACACGGGCTGCTCGCCATCGCGCTCGGCCTCGAGACGAGACTGCCGCGCGAACAGCTCATCGAGGCTGTTTGTGACGATGGTCGCATTCGCGAGCGTCTGAGTCTCGTCGAGGCGGATCAAAATGTCTCCTGCATTGACCCGGTCGCCCTCTCGCACGCGCAACTCTCCCACGATCCCACCAGTGGAGTGCTGAACCTTCTTGACGCTCGAATCCACCACGACCACGCCTTGGGCGATCACCGCACCCGACAATTGGGTCGTTGTCGCCCAACCGCCGACCCCAAAGGTCACCAAACCGAACATGATCATACCGACGATCATGTAACGCTGGATGGATTCCAGCGCCGGTGTCACCTGGCCGTTCATCGGCTGCCTCCTTGAGCTTCCGCGACGACCTTGAGCGGTATTGGATTTCGCAACACTCTCTTGAGAACCTCCTCCCTCTTGCCGAAGGACTGAATCCTGCCTTCCCCGAGGCACAAGACATGGTCCACACCTTCCAGCGCCTTCGGACGATGCGCGACAACGGCGACAATCCCTCCCCGGCGGCGCACGTTCAGGATCGCCTCGGTCAATGCCTCCTCGCCCTCGGCATCGAGATTGGAAGAGGGCTCATCAAGTACCACCAGGAAGGGCTTGCCGTAAAAGGCGCGCGCGAGCCCGATACGCTGCCGCTGTCCCGCCGACAGCGCCAGCCCTCCCTCGCCAATCTTCGTGCTGTAGCCGTCCGGAAGGGAGAGGATGAGGTCGTGCGCGCCCGCGGCATGCGAGGCTTCCAGAACAGCAGCGGCCGTTGCATCCGGGTCGAACCGCGCAATGTTCATTGCGATGCTGCCATCGAACAATTCGACGTCCTGCGGCAGATAACCGATGTGCTTGCCGAGGGCGTCCGAAGACCAGTGATCGAGCGCGGCGTTGTCGAGCCGGATCCTGCCTCGAATGCACGGCCACACCCCGACCAGTGCACGTGCCAATGTCGACTTGCCGGATCCGCTCGGGCCAATGATTCCAACCGCCTGCCCGCTCCGAAGCTGGAACGACACTTCGCTGAGAGTGGGCCTCTCCGAGTTCGGGGCGCCAACATAGAGGTGCTCGGCGGTGAGGGTTTCAACAGGTGCAGGCAATGCCAACCGCTCCTCCTCGTTGGGCAGAAGCTTCAGCAAGCGATCGAGCCGTTGCCCGGATTGCCGCGCGGCGACGAATCCCTTCCAGTTCGCAATGGCCATTTCGACGGGCGCCAGGGCTCGCGCAGTGAGTATCGATCCTGCAATGATGATGCCGGCCGTCGATTCCTGGTTGATGACGAGGACGGCGCCAACGGCGAGAACCAGCGATTGCAAGATCGCCCGGAAGATCTTGGAGGCGCCACCGAGTCCGTTTGCGACATCGCTGGCCCGCTCGTGGGCCGCGAGGTACTTCGCGTTGACATCCCGCCAACGGAAAGCCGCTTGTTGCCGCATGCCCATGGCCTGCAGAACCTCGGCATTTCGCCGCCCCTCGAGCGCAAGGGCAGTTCGCGAAACGGCCAGGCGCGAGGACGCCTTTGCCGGCCCTCGGGTGCGTGATTCCGTGAGCATCGTAATCCCGACCAGCACCAACGCCCCGGCCAGCGCAGTGACGCCAATCCAGAAGTGAAAGAGGAAGCAGACGCCGAGATAGATCGGCATCCAGGGCAGATCAAAGAGCGCCGTCGGCCCTCCGCTCGAAAGGAAGCTGCGGACCTGATCAAGGTCCCGCACCGGCTGCAAGCCATCGCCATCGGCCCTGGTCTTGAGAGGAAGGCGAACAAGCGCGTCGAATATCCGAACGCCGAGCCTTTCATCGAAATACCGGCCGACCCGGGCACTGATCCTGTTCCTGACGAGGTCCAGCCCACCCTGAAACAGGTAAAGCACCGTCGCCAGAACCATCAAGGCTATCAGCGTCGGTATGCTGCGCCCGGGGAGCACCCGATCGTAGACTTGCAGCATGAAAAACGAGCCGGTGAGCATGAGGAGATTGCTCATCCCGCTGAAGGCCGCGAGAGCCCAGAAAATCCGGCGGCAAGACCGCAGGAAAGCCGACATCTCTGACTGCGACTCGTCATAGTCCTCCGCCGGCCCGGGTCGACCAGCGAATATCCGTTGCCGCAGGGCTTCGACCGAGCGCTTTGCCCAGCCGATCAGTTGCGGCGTCCGCAGTTCGGCGTCTTCCGCCCACTGCCGTCCGACCGCCCAGAGCTCTGATAGGTAAAGAAGTGGAATTCGATAGAGATTCGCGGGCGGGGGGAATGCCCCCCGCCGTCCAAAGTCAATCATGGTAGCCGCCCTTGAACCATGCCCTTGTCTGAAGATCCCCCAAGAGATCCCCAAGGCAGTTGTTGAGTACTACTCGGTGTGGATGCCCGTCCCTTACGCGAAGTGGAAGTCCTGGCTAGTCAACGAACCGACCTTCATGTTCTTCAGCGTGAGCGTGTCGCCCCCCGTCGCCGCGATGACGACGTCCTGGCCCGATTGGGTCGCATGGGAAAGAACACTCGCAAAGCTGTCGAACACGCTCTTGCTGAACTCGATCGTGTCGTGAGCAGGTCCGCTGGCAGCGAAGTCCTTGATGACATCGTTGCCGAAATTCGCGGCAAACGAGAAAGTGTCGGCCTTGCTGGTGCCAACCAAGACGTCATTGCCTGAAGTGCTCGTCTGTACGTTGCTGCTTGTCGAGTTCGAAGTCGCAGCGAGCTGAGGGGTGCTCGTGGACGACGTAGCTACGCTGGAAGCACCGATCTGACCGTCACCGTTGAGATCCTGATGGAAGCTCGTCTCAAGCGATTTAAGGCCAGGGTCCGTACCCGTCACGAAGCCGCCCGACGTGGAGCCGGTCAGTGTGCTGACATGGGATACGTAGTTGCCGTTGTTGTCGGTGTTCCAGGCCGTGTAATAACCGCCGCCCTCCTTCCAGACAACCTGATAGCCCGTCGCCGTCTTCTCCGCACCAATCGGTGCCCAGGTGCCATCTGACCCGTCCACAAAATCCACGCCGTGATTCTTCAGCGAGGGCCCCGATCCGCTGCTGCCGTTGAGGTAATATTTGCCGTTGCTCTCAACGAGGCTTGTCGCACCATCCGACTCGATTTGCTTACCAGTAGTTGGCGACGTCGGTGTGGTTGGCGACGTCGGTGTGGTTGGGGACGTCGGTGTGGAAGCACTGGAAGTACCGATCTGCCCGTCGCCGTTGAGATCCTGATGGAAGCTCGTCTCGAGCGATATGAGGCCAGAGTCCGTACCCGACACGAAGCCGCCCGACGTGGAGCCGGTCAGGGTGCTGACATGGGATACGTAGTTGCCGTTGTTGTCGGTGTTCCAGGCCGTGAACAGACCGGCGCCCTCCTTCCAGACAACCTGATAGCCCGTCGCCGTCTTCTCCGCGGCAATCGGTGCCCAAGTGCCATCTGACCCGTCTACAAAATCCACACCCTTGTTCTTCAGCGTGGGGCCCGATCCGCTGCTGCCGTTGAGGTAATACTTGCCATTGCTGCTCTCAACGAGAGTTGTCGCGCCATTCGACTCGATTTGCTTACCAGCAGTTGGCGACGTCGGTGCGGTTGGGGACGTCGGTGCGGATGGGGACGTCGAGGTGCCGGTGCTGGCCGTGACCACGGTGGACGCCGCGCTGGTGTTGCCTGCCGCATCCGTTGCCTTCGCGGTGAGGCTGTGCGAACCGGCCGCAAGGCCGCTGGTGGTATAGTTCCACACGCCACTGCTGTTGGCGGTTGCGGTCCCGATCTGGGTCGTGCCGTCGAACACCTTTACGACGCTGCTCGCTTCGGCACTGCCCGACATCACCATCTGATTGGCGCTGTTCACCGTATTGCTAGCAATGGTCGGCGCGGTCGGCGCTTTGGTATCGACGGTGACTGCCAACGCAGACGACGCCGCGCTGACCTGCCCCGACGCGCTGGTCGCCGTTGCGGTGAGCGTATGCTTTGCGTCAGTCAGGACCTTTGTGATGTAGTCCCAACTGCCGCTTGAGTTCGCAGTCGTTGAACCGATTTGGGTCGCACCGTCGTAGATCTTGACCGTGCTGCCGGCAGCAGCGGCACCCTTGAGCTCGATGGTATTGTCGTTGGTGATCTTGTCGCCAGCCGTGCCGCTGTCGGTCGAGAACGAAGCGATAGTGGGTGCATCCGGTACGGTGGGCGTGGTGGGCGCGGAGGGCGCAGTCCCCCCTTCAACCGGCCATGGGGGTGGAATAAGATCACCCGGAACGAGTTGACCATTCACGATTGTTGCGGAGCGTACGTTTTCCCACTGAGTGATGTGTATGGGCGAATTGGTTTCCTGAAAGACAAACGGCGCCGCCCCAAATGGTCCTACAAAATACACGTCTTTCATTGAGACGTAGATGTCATCCGCATCCGAGGCAATACGCAGGCCATACGGACCACCTTCGAACATCACATTATCGAAATTGAACGTTCCGCTATAACTATCTGCAATGAACATCCCAGCGGTCGCAGAAGTCTCGTGGGACACAATTGCCGAGTTTGTGATTGTCACATTGCCAGTGCTGCCGGGAGCATAGGCCTGAATACCATCGGCGTGGTCGGCCCCCTGTCCCGTCGTTTCAATGTACGAATTGTTGATGGTTATATCTCCGCTCCCCCCAATGCGCACGCCTTCCCTTGCGTCAATGCGGATGTGGTCGAGGTTGAACGAGCCAAAGCCTCCAACGACCGCATCGCCGCTAAAATCGGTAATACTTGCGTTCGAAAGCGTCCCGCCATCAGCAATGGCACCCCCACTCGAATTCGTAACGCCGCTAAACATCGGGTCGTCCCAGCTCAGAGGAATGGTCGCCATCTAGTTTTTCTCCTGGTAGCTTCGATTAGATTTGTTCTGGCACGCGCCCATTTCGATTTCCCCGAGCGACGATACCCCAAGTGCGACCCTGCTGGCGCAGCGCCGTTGGAACCGTCTTCTCGGTGGGCGGAGGCTTTTTTGCGACGACACGACGGCTCACCCAAGGTAATTTCTTAGCTACCCTGGCCAAAGTCGCATCGCACAAATTTAAATGCGGCGTTAATTCCTTAGTCCGATCAAGCACTCGTGCACCGCGTTGAAAGAGTCACACGGAGAACGAACGAAGATATACGCAAGTATGCTTGGATCGAAGGTGCGCCGTCACCGCCAGATGACAGCTCGCCAGGAGTCGCCGTCGACGCCTCTACAGCAGAAAATAAATTAAATATTCGATGGTCAAGATTATCTGCCGTCAGATACGTCCGCTGAGGGCTCGTCCGGCTGGAAGAATATGTGTCGCGACGACCATTTCATCTGCGGACAATCAAGAGCATAACCGTCGTTGATTTTCAGTTCGATGGCTGCTGGACGATATTAGACCGACAATCGCCATGCCGGCGGAGCCCTCCGCCATCTCAGCGAGTTCAACTCTGGTGGCCAATGATGAGATGCTGACTGGGATCGTCGCAGATCAATCGAGCTGTTGCGGTGCGGGCGCGGCATCCGGCCGCCCTGTCTTGCCTTTGGCGCCGTCGAGCAAACCCACGAAAGCGACTCTTCCGGCCGACAAGGAGCCTTTGATCATGTATCGCACTACGAACAACAGTCCGACTCCGAAATGGCAGATCCAGCGCCATCCCGCGAAGCGCCGAGCATAGACAATGCCGTTGCGGGCAGACAAATAGATCGAGAGATGCGAGCGCTTCTCGGGGGCAACGGCCGAGCCGATGGTCGTTCCTCCAATGTGGCGAATGATAGCTTTGCTCGCGAAGCCGATGCGGTGCCTTCCCCGCCGCCGTCCCCAATCCAGATCTTCCATATAGAGGAAATAGTCCTCAGCCATGAGACCGACGTCTTCGACGAACGCTCGCGTTGCCAGAACACACGCTCCGCTTACCGCATCGATCCGGCCAAGGTCTTCGGCGGAGGGGGCACTACCAATTGGCGCATTCCTTCCTATAGCAACAACACGGCCTGTCATTTGCGACCAATGCAGTCCGTAGTTGATGATCTTTTCGGGGGTATTGTGAAAGACCAGGCTTCCGCCCACCATGCCGAATCCCTCAGCAGACTTGGCAATCAACTCAGACAGGCCGCGGCTATCCACTTCGGTATCGGGATTCAGGACAAGCACCGAACCCCAGCCGGGGACGCCAAGCAATGGCTCGAGCCACGCGTTGACGCCGCCGCCGTAACCGAGGTTCTCAATTGCGAGCCCAACTCGGACAGCATTCGTGCGATCCTTAAATCGGCATTTCGCCACTGCGGCCAATCGTTTCTGTGGCTGGTCAAGAGTATCCGACGCATCCGAAGTTCTCTGCAACGTTCGGTCCGGTCCCACGAGCGCAGCCAGCAATCTCCGGTAGGCCGCTTCCCCGCCATTTTCGCAAATGAAGACCTCAAACCGATCCCAATCCGAACGAGCAAGCGATTTCAAGCAGCGATCGACGTCATCGGCATTGCAGTATGAGACGATGATGACGGCAAGGTTGATGCTAGCAGTCGACATAGCCCAGACACCTTCTCATTTGCCCTCGACGATGACGAGCGACCGTCGGGAACGTAAACGCCTGCGCAGCTTCGAATGCGGCGTCCGACAGACGCCGCGCCAGAGAAGAAGCCGGGATCCACCAACGTCGATCCCGGTCGCGAGAAGGCGCCGGCGAATGATCAGGATGGCTGCGCATTTTGCAATCCGCCGCCAAAGCGCTATCGATACCGCCAGCGCATCAGCTGACGATAGAGCCCGAGCTTTGTGCTGATCCTCCAGGCAAAGCCGCGCATCTCATCCGGATCAAGCAAGTGCTGGCGAATGTACTCCGCATCCATGTTGTTCGTCAGGCAAAGGCGGGAATAGAGGAAGGGTTCGAATCCGCGATGATGCCCAAGCTGGATTGTAAAGAGGTGTGTGTAGCCAGCCCTCAGCGCCGCCTCCCAGACCCGCCGGGAGAACCGCCCGTATGGGAAAGCGAAAAGAGTAACCTCTTGTCCGAGGCGATCCTCGAGCATCGATTTCGACACCCTAAGCTCGCGCTCGAGTTTTGCATCCGAGACAGTCGTCAAATCGACGTGGGCCATGCCATGTGAGCCGATCGCAACGCCGCCCCGGCCGAGCTCCTCAATCATCTCCCAGCTCATACGTCCCGGCGAGCCTACAAAGTCGACCGGGATAAAAGACATGAAACCTGGAATACGACCGGTCGTCATGTAACGGGCATAGATATGCGTGTAGTCCGAAAGAAATCCATCGTCGAAGGTTAACAGGACCGCACCGGTACGGCTGGGTTTCGGATCGGAGCAATGCTTCAGAAAACTCTGAGGCGAGACCAGCCCTTCCTCGCAAAGCGCAAGATGCGCTTCGAACATTTCATGCGTCAGGCACCACGCATTCGAAGGCGAGGCTTCCACCAGCTCATGATAATTCAGGACAATCATAGAGTTTGAATCAGATCTGAGACGCGCCGGGCCCAAGCCTGCCAGTTCAATCGAGCCTCGAAGGCGTCCCGGCTCGATTGTCTCAGGCGTGCCAGCCGGTCCTTGTTAGCAAAGGTCTGGGAGATCACCGTCGCATAGTCCGCCTTCGTCGCATTGGGCGGTAACAAGATTCCCGTCTCCTCGTCGCGGATAGCGCAGGAGACGCCACCGGTGGCCGGCGCAATGCTCGGTACGCCATGGGCCGCCGCTTCGCAAAAAACGATGCCGTAGCAATCTGCCCGGGTCGGCAACAGAAAGAAATCCGCGTCGCGATAGAGTTGATCCAGCCGGCTGCGCTGTTCACGATCATTCTTGTCCAGGTACGGGATGATCGTCAGGCCATCCTGGGTGACTGGCTTGGGCGGAGTGCATCCGCAGATCACGAGCTCCGCCTCTATGCCCCTGTCCCTTAGTTCAGCAAGAGTCCCGACCGCGATGTCCGCGCCCTTCTCCTCCCAGTTGGCACCGATGAACAAGAGCCGGCAGGGACCCGGCTTGCGGCACGCAAGCACAGAGTCACGATTGGGTGTTTCTTCGAGGTTGGCACCCCAGGGAATGACATGCACCCGCCCACGGTCGGCACCGTAATCTCTAACAGCAGATTCGGCGGCCCATTCCGACGGGTAGAGGACAAGATCCGCACGTGCGATGGTGTTGCGTTCCAGGCGTTCAGCAATCTCCCGAGCATTGCGTGACAAGTTCCGATAATTAGGATGGTAATTGTCGACAAGCCGAAAGGTCGCATCGGACGCATAGACGAGGGGAACGCCCGCAGGCACTGCCCAGGCGAAGTTGGAGCCGGCGGGCGCGAAGACGAAGTCGGGTGAGACCGCGCAGATTTTGCGTGCTGCGTCCGCTGCATACTGTGCAACGACAGGCCCCGCATGAAATGGGGAGAGGCTCTGCCTGCGAAAGGCACGGCAAAGTCTGGAATACGTCTTGTAAAGAGGTAAGATCGGTGCGCTCAGGGGACCGATATGGACCACCTCATGACCTTCGTTTGCGAGCGATTTCGCCATGTGAAATGGCGTGCCGGACCAGAACCTGACCTCGCTTGCGTCGCCGATCGTGGCGAAAGCAATCCGCCGCGCTGTTTGGCCGCCGGAGAGGGAGCGCTGATTCATCTTATTCCCTCGCACGGCGCAACCGGCTTACAAAAACCTACGATAAGATCAGCCACCTCGGTAACGTGACCGCCCTGCCCTGCTCCGACAAACACAGCCGGCTCCTCAGAATTCAACATCGTATCGCAACCCCGCCATAGCGCTGGGGCCTCCATATTAATTACCAGAGATTGTAATTATTATCCAGTTTATTTAATTCTGGCTGCAGTCGGCGCGAAGATCCGCGGCGCGAGGCATCGTTATAAGATCGCGAATTTGGGCGCTTCGCGCATGAAAAAATACCCTATTGTCGCGGGTGCAAGGTTTGCACTCATTGACCAATGAACTTTCATCCAGGAGCTGTAGAGCTTAGGGGTCCGAGCCCCTAGGGCTCAGTGGAGCAACGGCCGGATCGTGCGCTACGCCGGGGGCTTTAAAAGAAACTGGCGATAGACACTGCGCGCCTGAGAATAGATATGATGCGCTGGAATGGAAAGCCATCCATCCATCGAGACTATGGGATCTGATAGTAACCCGTAATGCTTGCCGAAAAGATGAGAGGGATCGCTGCATATGTTGTATTGCAATGACAGCTCCGTCTCGTTTGCGACCATGCGGTAACTGTTGCTACTCATCAGCGGCTCGATGGCCAGCATATACGCTATGGGGCCCGTTGTTCTCCAGACGCCCTTGTTTCCCACGCCATGCACCCACGATCGGTAATTTTGGATATTTGTCAAAACCCGCTCGATCACCGCCTTTAGAAACGGATGACCGGCAGCGGCTATGATATGCCACTGTTGAAATTCGCGTTCCCGGTTAGCCCCAAACTCTTTGTGCACGCCCCAGCCCGCGTGCGGCTCGCCAGGGCTATTCCGCCAACGTGACAGAATGAACCTGTCGTCTGATCGAATGGCTCCGTCGAGAGGCTCGACCGTTGTGCTTTTGATATCAAGATAGACCCCACCGCGCTTGTACATGAGGAGATAGCGGAAGAGATCAGCTCGCGCCGCTCCGTACTGCGGATTGATCTTATAGAACAGGCTCGCAATTTCTGGGCCGTAATGCTCGACGATGAACGTAGCAATCGCTTGTTCGTCGTATAGTCTGTGTTCCCAGCCGGGATTCATTGTTTTGATGGCTTGTATATTCCTTGCCAAGACGATCGGTAACGGATTTTTCGAGAAATATATTTGATGAATAACGCGGGGGATCTGAGGCCCCAGATCAAACGTCGGAACTTGAATATTTTGGATCGTCATGATCGACATCCCAGGTTCAGACTGACGCAGCGCGAGAAATCACGACGATCGCTATGGTGGCGGCGCCTAGATTCCAGAGCGATCACCCGAGAACAACGGAGCTCCTCTGCGTGGCACGCGCGTCACCGCCCTGCAGTAAAACGCCTCCGGTAATCGAATCATATCCCGTTTCCGCGCCTCTATCGCGCAGCACCGCGGTTTCCGCGAGGTTCGCCCGCATTCCGGCAAAGACAGCGATAAGGATGAAACAGATGCCCCAAAAGTGAACCATGAACCCCAGAAAAACGATGGTTACTATGACAATTCCGAGCGCCACCGATAGCCGTCCTTCCTCGGGAGTAAGGTGACGCGATCTATCGATCGAACCAAGCCAGCATGCGCCCACAATTGTCAAAAGGATTAATGCGCTCCCAGGAATTCCGTAATTCATTGCGGCGGCAAGCCAAAAAGCATCCACGCTCCCGCTCACAAGCGCGCCGTGAGACTGCCAATTCCAGTCGCCGTTCAAACCAATTCCGAAGATCGGCGAACCGAGTACTACAGGCCCCCCGGTCTCCCAGATCGCTTGACGGTACCAGGCCGCCTCCGGACTTACTCCGCCAAGGCGTACAAGCGTTACGACGGGGTTGCCAGAGAAAGTGAAAACGGTAAGGAGAACAGCAGTCACAGCCAGTCCGACCAACTTCCATCTGGTTCTAAAGCGAGGGGTTGCAGCATAAAAAATCGCGAGAGCAAATCCGATCACATAGGCTAGCAATGGACTCCGCGCCTGCGAAGCCAAGACACCTACCAGCGCGATCCCTGCAACACCCCAGCCCAACACCTGGGGCCTAAACGTAGTGAGGGCCAAGTGTCCAAACCACACACAAACGGCACCGAATAATATCGAATGCTCCATTGGACCCATGGCACGAATGACCCCGTCCCTAAACAAGGTCTCCGACTTCAACGCGAATGCACCTTCATAACTGGGTTTCACATAACCAGTAATTCCTTTGACGAAGTCATAGGTGAACAGTCTATCAGTCAGAGAGTCGAGAAGCGCGACACCGACAATCAGAATAATCAACTTGCAAGAGAAGCGTACGATTCGCACGGAACTATCGACCGCCGGACCGAGAAGATACCGGAAACTCAAATATGCGCCGGTGAATGAAATTGCCTCGATCCCGGCTCCTTTAAGACCCGTGGAACCATCCGTTACGGTGGCAGCCAACATCATCCAGACGCCTGCAGCCGGAGCTAAAATATCCGATGGAACGCAGACTACAGCTCGCGGATTGCGCTGGGAGAGCCGCGATATCGCTGCGATGGAGAACACAAAAATCAGAACTCGAGCGACGGTGAGGCGAAAGTCACCGACGAAGAAAGATAGACCCTCGGGCAAAAAAATTGTGACCAATAATAGTTTGAGATATAGTTCGGCACGTGAGGGCGAACCGCCTGTAACACGCCTAACTACACTCTGCTGGCGATCCTGCAGATAGGTACGTTGAAAATCCGAATCCAATTCAAAGCTTTTGCGGCTCAAAGCGAATACCTCGAATGCCGAAGACGTTGCGCCAACAAGAAGCAGCGCTCAAAATTGAGCCGCCGCATCAAAACGACCGTTCCGCCGAAGAGGCGCTTCATTTCGTCGTCTCCAAAGGAATCGCCAAGAAGTCACGACGTAGGCGGCTCGTTACGCTGGGTGGAATCAGCGCATAAGCAAGCGCCTTGTAATAGTGTGGATCCGCGGGATGCAAAGAAGCACATTGCCAACCCGTCCTTAGCGCTGACAAACGATGGTTTGACCGACGTAAATCCAGCACACTCCTGATGAAATGGGCGGCGATATTATTATCCAGCAAGCTATTGCGGGACCTGTGGCCTCCATCCTCGCATTCTGGCTCAAACCGTAAACCTCGCCGCTCGCAGGCCCGCCTGAAGGCCTCAGATTCAAATCGTTTGCGCCACGCTGGCGCACGTCGGGTAAGTGAATTGGGAAGAATGCGGTACGCGTAAAGGCACTCACCCAATACAATCATCGGATGCTCTTCGCCAATTCTCAATATGTAATCGTAGGTCTCGGCGACCTGCAATGAAGGCTCGAATCGCAAATGGCCGATCAATGACATCCGAAACATTCCTGTGGGATCAAGGGCAGGCATTCGAAAGGCTCGGATCTCAGAGTGGCAGTCGTCCTCTCCTTTCGGTGCAAACACGGGGGCCATGGCTCTTCCGTCAATGACAAGCTCGTTACCGCAGAATACGGCGGCCAAATGCAGCCCGTTGAGCAGCGCACGCACCTGTCTTTCAATTCTCGTTGGATAGCTGATGTCATCCGCATCTTGAATTGCGTAGTACTCGCCGCGGATCTGATCGAGCGCTCGATTGATCGCCACGGGCTTGCTTGCGTTCGCTTGATGGATCACGCGAACACGCTCGTCCGCCAGCAAATCTTGAACTGAGTCGAAGCAGCCGTCAGTGCTTCCGTCGTCGATAATGAGGATATCTAAATTGGTATACGTCTGATCAATTATGCTCAACAACGAAGGCCGCAAATATTCCCCTGCGTTGTAAACGCACATCACGACCGTGACGAGGGGACCTTCAGCTCCCCCTTCAGCATTGGGCCGACGTGCTTGGGACGTCATGAAACGCTCCTGGTCAGCCGAGGCCAGTGCATTAGCTTCGACACGCTAGCATGTCCCGCAAGAAGTCCGGCTGTGAACCGCGAGACGGTCATTGACATAACCTCGCAAACAGGCTCCGACCGGGATTTAATAAACCGACGTTAATATTCCGATTGACTGCAATTAAATCACATTAATCGGTCAAAGAAAACAGGCTTGCGCCGCCACGATCTAATTAACTCCCCGAGCCGATTGAGGGGACATCGGGCGGCGAGGTGCCGGAACTTGGCAGCTTTGCTGCCCGCCTCCCCTCCTATCCAAGCCGTCACCTCCAGGACATTAGCTGTTCGCGCTCGGATTCCGCTGGAATCCGCCGCCCGGCCCCGTGGAATGCGCATGGACCCGACAACACGAGATTCGACGCCGGGGTTAATATTCCGATTAATTCGTGCTATATTGACGTCGCTCGCGTAATTAGTTAACGCATCGCGATTAAATATGGAGATAATGTGATGACCACGGTTTCCTCGCGAACTTTAGAGATCGCGCACGATTGGAAGAGCACAGATTATTACGATAAAGCGGAATCGGATGCCTGGACCGACCCGTTTTGGAAGCCGGGGACGCCATTCCGGCGTTTGTTCGAGAGATTGGATACGACGTCAACCGTCGAACTCGCGTGCGGGCACGGTCGGCATTCCGCTCGTTTTTTGAGCACGAAACGCGACCAGACCACGCTGCGATCGCTCGTCCTGATGGACGTCGTTGAGGAGAATGTGCGGCATTGCAAGAAAAGATTCTCGGATGTTCCTGAAGTAAGCGCGCATACCAATAGCGGCTACGATTTCCATCCCGTCGCGGACGGGTCCGTCTCCGCGATATTCTGTTTTGATGCGATGGTGCATTTTGAATATGATGCGGTTTTTTCATACCTACAGGATGCTTCTCGTATCCTGCGACAAGGCGGCCGCGCACTGTTCCATCATTCGAACTTAGACACATACCCAGGCTCGGATTACAGAAACAATCCCCATTGGCGCAATTTTATGAGCAGAAATCTGTTTGCCCACGCTGCGAGTAGATCTGGTTTGCGTGTGCTCGAGCAAGTTACCATAGATTGGGACGAAGCCCGGAATTTGGACTGTCTGACCCTTGTCGAGAAGGCTTCAGATGGCTCGCCGGGCATGGAAAAACCGAGAGCGCGCAGCGGAAGCAGCCGGCTTACTCGCCTCGCGGACAGAGTCAGGTTCATCTTTCTAAAATGGAAAACGACTGGCGGGTTTGGTTGACGAACCCGGCCTTCTTACACCCGTTCCGGCTTCTCCGATGCTGGCTAAGCCGGATTGATACTCTGCTATGGCTGGGTACTTGAGATGATTTGTAAAGCCTGCTTGTCAGACGGCGAACATCCTCGCCACGTATTTGTTGAGATGATGTTTGGCACAAGAGAGCGGTTTGAATACCAGGAATGTATTGATTGTGGAACGATTCAGCGCCTGTCGGAAGTTGCAGACGAGGGTCGTTTTTACCCCAGTGGCTATTATTCGTTCACCACGCCTCCGCGAAATTCGCGGCTTGCCGCAATCAGGGATGCGCATGCATTTGGCATGAAAAGCGTATTGGGAGCCGTGGCGTCCTTTATGAGGTACGATCCCATCGTAGGGGTCATCGGAGATTTCGGAATTGATCCTGGCTCTCGGGTACTGGACGTTGGCTGCGGCTCTGCGAGGCTCCTTCACAGAATGTCTGCGGCAGGGTTCAAGAATCTTACCGGAGTAGACCCTTATATTTCCAAACCAGCATCAGGCGCCGTGACGATTCACAAATCGGAACTTCAAAGTATGTCCGGCGAGTTTGATTTCATCATGTTCAATCACTCGTTAGAACATGTCCCTGATCCGGACCAAAGTCTTGCCAATGCAAGAAAGCTACTTGCGCCAGGTGGTCGCATCCTGGTTCGCATCCCAACGTCGTCCTCGCATGCATGGATGGAATACGGCCCGAATTGGGTCCAACTGGATGCACCGCGCCACATTGTAATCCCCTCTCGCGAGGGAATGAACGCATTAGCCAAGCGCTGCAGCCTGTCTGTTAAGCAATCGATTGACGATTCTACTGCGTTTCAGTTCTGGGGCAGCGAAATGTACAGAAAGTCCAAGCCGCTCACATCCGGTCCAGACGATTTATTTAGCCGGCACGAGTTGAGAAGGTTTGCCAAACGAGCGGAGAAGTTGAATCTCGAACAACAGGGAGATCAGGTAGCTTTCCTCTTGACCGCTGCTTAGATGGCCCGAGTCGGCGGCCCTCCACACGTTCAGGGCAAGCATCGACTTCGAAAAATCCAACGGGTCGGTTCCGCCCGGAACGCGGTCCTCACCCAGAAGATTGCTTTTCAGTCAGCCAACATTCACGATGAATGGTTAAAGAGGACACCGTTCGATCATTTGAGCTACTCCGATTAATCTAGCAGTTTGCTGAAGAACCCCCTCGCCACGGAGGGGGCTTGATGATTCACTTTATCATCTCGAATCGGCGGAGACGATCATGCGCGGGAGGTGTACGGATCATGGCGGCCTGTTTTCGTAAATCGCGCCGGATAAGGGTGTGCCAGCGAACCATCCGCTGCGGAAGGTCCGGGACCTTGTCCGTGATGTTTTTTGAGTGATTTGAACCCAGCCTCGGGAAGCTCTACGCTGCGAGGGACGTCCTTCGATCCCTCCGGAACAATTGCTGAGCGCCTTGTTGCTGCAGGTGTCTTACGGCATCCGCTCGGAACGCCAGTTGATGGAGCAACTGAACTACAGTCTTTTGTATCGCTGGTTCGTGGGACTGTCGCCGGACGATCCAGTCTGGGACCCGACCACCTTCACCAAGAAGCGGGAGCGGCTGCAGAACAGCGATGTGTTCACGAAGTTCTTGGACCGGGCTTCTGAACCATTCTCAGGTCAAATCGCTATTGTCGGACGAGCATTTTTCGGTGGACGGAACGCTGATCGAGGCTTGGGCATCACAGAAGATTTTTCGTCCCAAGGACGGCAGCGACGACGATGATGGCGCCAATTTCCACGGCCAGAAGCGCAAGAATGACACCCATGCGAGTACCAGAGACCCGGACAGCAGGCTTTATCGCGGGGCGGCCGGACTGGAGGCCAAGCTTTGCTACATGGGCGCCACCATGGGGAACCAGCACGGGCTGGCGGTGGCCGGCAGGGTCACGCATGCCAATGGCACCGCCGAACGCCGGGCTTCGGAGACCATGCTGAAGGCGAGGCGCAAAGCTGCTGGCCGCCGCATCACGGCCGGTGAGGACAAGGCGTACGATACCGCCGATCATGTCGCCAATCTTCGCGCTATCGGCGTGACGCCGCATGTGACGCAGAACCAGGCCTGTCACCAAAACCGGCAAGACCCGCAACAGCGCCATCGACGAGCGAACCACGCGGCATCCGGGTTACGGAATGTCGCAATCGCGCCGGGCGAGTGTATCTTCGGATGGGGCAAGCAGCACGGCACCATGCGCAAGACAAAACATCGGGGCATCGCTCGCGTCGCCGCCGACTTCCTGCTCAATCTGATCGCCTATAACCTGATCCGCATTCCCAAACTGGTTGCCGCTTAGCCATCCCGCGCCAGCGGGCACCCAACGCCAAGCTGAAAACTTACATCCAACCCCACCGCGCCGACCCAACATGACCGGCGAGAACACAAAAACTCTCTATCTCGACGTTTTTCAGCAGACTGCTAGGGATCGACCACCTCTTCCGAGCGAGTTGATTTGCCTCATCTCCCATCCTGGAAGCTCTTAATGCGGGACCAACCGATACGCAGGGTGCTTTCCATTTTGTCCATAGAGTTGCGCGCGAACCGCGTGTGGCTTCGAAACGAGTCGTACAATGCGGCATTCGCGTTCGGAACGCCGGGTCTCCAAGGTTTGTTCCAGGTTGTGAAATGAACTATGCTAGGCTTGTACTCCCCTGCCAATTCAGAGACATCGAGCTCTGCGTTGTAGGCTAGATAGTTCCATCGGGAAGCGAGCCTTTTCCAAACGCCATCGCACGCAACATTAAGCGCGTCTTGATCCGAATAAGGCGATCCCGGATAGCGCTTGAGATATTCCAAGGCTGTTTCGGAGATTTTCGCCTTTCGCCATTGGTGGAGGTCTATCAGAAGTACACCGGCGTTAAAGTAGTTATGCACGCGCGGTACCGGTAGGCGAACGGTTTGATTTTTCAGCTGAGAGTCGAGTCCGTCCAAAACTGCGCCAAGAACATTTCCTTCGAGATCTGTTGTCCAGAGCGCCTGCAAATCATCAAGAACAAGGATATCGGAGTCTAGATATAATACTTTGGAGACAGTCTCTGGAAAAATACGCGGGATGAGGAACCGGGCGTAGGTGACTTTTGAAATGTACCCAATCGTCGAAAAGTCCCGGAACATTTCCAGGTTCACTTCGATCCATCGGATCGACGCAGAACCATGCGGAAGGGAGTCGAGTATCCTCTTTCGAATACGCTCGGAAACACCGTCGACAAGCACATGAAACACGAACGGTTCGCCGCTCCTATCCGTCTCCACAATAGACCGTAGGGTCGTCGCAAGTGGCATCGCATAGCGCCTGTCACAAGCAAGGACGATTGGGGATCGCATCTGTTTTGATTCCATCTGATGACCCGCATGGTTCCTGGAAGCGAAATGATTGTTTTCCGCGAGCCCGGAAGATGTTCATCACTCCAATAGCTTGCCCGGCGCTCCTCTGATGACAGACAACGCCCATCGACGGCCATCCTTGCCCGGAATCTTCAGCACTCGCCAAATTGGAGGAAAGTAACGCAACCGGCGATCCATGGTCATGGCTTCGCGGATGTGGCCAAGGCCGTCACTAACGCGGCCTCGTCGTAACAATCCGATCCCGCTGCGAAACACTTGGTCAGCCAATCTATGACGGGCCAGGGCACGTAAACTACGCGCATTTCGAACGCGATCCTCGCATTCATCAAAAAAGCTCTCGAACGCAAGCAAGCATTGCCGATAATCTAGCATTCTTTTGGCATAGTAGGCGTTGGACATTGCCATCGAATGCTTGCGATAGATCGCCTGCACCGCATTGATCTGGACAACTGTGCCATGCGCAGCGAAACGCAACCACATCTCCATGTCACCGGCGTGAGGAAGCGACGTGCGGTATCCGCCGATCGCCTTCTGTGTCCGTGTCCGCGCAATTGCGGTCGCTGAGGGAACGTCATTTCTGGCTGTGGTGCACATCTCCTTTATCAGATCTTGCCGTGTCCAAGAATGGTTCTCGCCCGCAGGTAACGTAGGAAACGGCAAGTCGTCAAACCAGAGGATGCATTCTCCATATGTAAGAACAACGTCGGAGTTTGCGTCCATGATCTCCGTTGCCCGCTGGAGGGCTCCGGGAACCAGCAGATCATCAGCGGACAAGAGCAAGAAGTATTCGGATGATGCCCACGCGATTCCTTCGTTGAACGTATTGATGTGACCATGATTGCGCGAATGCGCTCTCACCGTCACCCTCGGGTCGCTTTGCTCCAGTTTCCTTGCGACTGACACCGAATTGTCCGAGGAGCAGTCGTCGATGATAAGTACGCGCAAATCCGAAATGGATTGGCTGAGAATGCTCGACACGCAAGCCTCAAGGAAGCGCCCATAATTGTAACAGGGGACAACAATATCGACCTTCGCCATTCCCGTTATCCTGACTATCAAGCTATTCGGATATGCTGCAGCAGGGCACCGATAACTCGATTGATATCCTCCTGGCTCATTTGCGCGTAAATCGGCAGCAGTATCGACCGATCCTGCGCGAGTTCGGATTGACGGAGATCATGGCGCGGCTTCCCAATGGCGTAAGCGGGTTCGCGGTGCGAGCACATGATCCCCCGTCGTGTCGCGATTCCCTTATCGAGCAGGCCTTGCATCACGGTGCGCTGGTCAAGGTGGTCAGGCAGACGCACGCAATAGCTTTGCCAATTGGACCTGGCCCACTCGGGCTCCTCCGGTACGCGCAGCCCCTCGAAATTCGACAGTAGCTCGGTGTACCTGGCAGCGATGGCGCGGCGGCGCGCCACCAGTTGCGGAAGGCGTTCGAGCTGTTTGCGACCGATCGCCGCTTGTATGTCGGTCATGCGGTAATTGTACCCGACGACCAGATAATCCTCGAAGATTACTAGAGGCGAACCATGCCGCACCGTGTCAGGGACGCTCATGCCATGTTGGCGCAACAGTCTGAATTTGCCATCAAGCTCCGGATCGGCGGTGGTCAGCATTCCGCCTTCTCCGGTTGTGATCACTTTCCGAGGGTGAAAGGAAAAGCAGCCGATGCGGCCACGCGGTTTTCCAATCGACTCCCATTGCCCATTCATGCGGATTTTACTGCCGGCAGCACACGCCGCATCCTCGATCAGGACAATGCCATGGCGGTCAGTTATCTCGGTAAGTGCTGCAAGATCGCAAGGCATGCCCATTTGGTGGACGGCGATGATCGCGCGCGTTCGCGGAGTTATCGCTTCCACCAGCCGGGTGGGATCGATGTTGTAGGTTAACGGATCGATGTCTACAAAAACGGGTGTTGCGCCTTGAAACCGGACCGAGTTGGCCGTTGCGATGAAAGAATGACTCGGTGTGATCACCTCGTCACCGGGGCCGATGTCCAGCGCCGCCAGCGCGAGCTGCAGGGCTGTGGTACAATTTGATACAGCGCATGCGAAGGGTGCGCCGACCAGGGTGGCGAATTCTTGCTCGAAGGCGGCGACTTGCGGACCTTGCGACACCCAGCCCGATAGGACGGCTGCGCGCGCGGCACCAGCTTCTTCGTCGGCGAGGAGCGGCATTGCGATCGGGATCACGATGCAACCGCCTCTCGCGGGCTAACCGCAGCGAGCTTGCGTTCCACGCGCCGCCACTTCACGAATTGCGGCGGGCCCTGCTCCAGCGCACTGCTGGCGGCCCGATTATTCGGCAGGTACTCCGCCTCCATTACATGCGCGCCGGCGTGAGATTCTTTCATTTCCACTTCCTTTGACGAGGTCCGATGTCTAGAACTGCGTTGCACGCGCGTCGCTACGCTGCGGTTAAGCTTAGAATTTGAAGGCGCGTGCCTGGGATCTCTGCGTCCCTGCTACTCCACATTGCTCGTTTCCGCCCACAACAATAGTACTATCCGACAAACCAATGCGTGCGGTCGTGCGATGCTTGTGTGCCGAGTCGCTCAGCCCCATTGGCCCACTCATCAACCGTGTGGATGAAGTGCTCAAGATATCCAGGCGTTCCGCCCATCGCGAAGCTCACAGCACCGCGCCTGTGTAGTGGGGTCCATCGGGTCGCGCCAGATGAGGCCATTGCGTTAGCCAGAGGTCGGCGCAATGGCCAATTCGGTCTCCCGACATCGAAAGCTGCTCAACGTTGGCGATGCTGTCGAGCCAGATGGTGCGCGCACCCATCATTTGTCCGAACCGCAGCGCCAAATATCCCGGAGCGGCACCCGTCGAGACTACGATGTCCGGCTTTTCATTCCAAACGATCCAGGCGATTCTGCGCGCTGCTTTCAACAGTGCGATCTTGGTCCAGCGGTTAGCATCGTTGACGAGGTAGAACTTGTGTTCGGGCACCTCCATGCGATAAGATTTATGGACGGTGACGAACGTAACATCGCAATGCTCGAAAGCGGGTTTGATCCGCAACAGCTGCACCCAATGGCCCCCACCCGAGGAGACTGCCAGCACTTTCGGCCGTACGTTCCGTGACCGCTCCCTATTGGGGTTCAGCACCGCGTTGTGGTGAAAGACCGGGCTCCGAAGCATTGGCTGGCCTCCCTAAGATGCTGCAAGATTCGCGAGCTCCCCCTGAACGAGCGGATCGAAAGCCTCGAATTGCTTGCATTTATTATTAAATTACTATTTAAATTAACAGGCGGGTATTTAAAATCAAGCATTTTATATGGCGCGACCCGTTCGATTTTCCTATCACGCGCCCAACCGAACTGGCGCCTCATTTGATCGAATCCGGCAGCGCCACCCGCGAAGTCTCGTCTCGTTGCCAGAGATGATCTCCAGGTCGGCCGCCTGTGGTAGCGTTACATCGAGCAGCAATGTTGACCCAGCAATAGATCAACAAGCCGAGCCACAAGCGAGGTTCTTTGAACAGTGTGACGAGTGTCCAGTTATTGGCCGCTCCCTTGTTTGCGCGCAGCTCGGGAAAGCGCCGGGCGAGCTCGAATGTTCCCCTATAGGCCCGTGTTCTGACGGTAACGAGCTGCAGCAGAGTGCGTGGGGCGAACACCGTGGACCTCACGCAGGCCAGAGTCTCCCGCTCTTCCCGTCTGAACTGAAGTCGGACATAGGTGTCATCAGCAGTGATGTCTGGAAATTGGCCGAACCGCCTGCGTCCAGCCTCGGACAAGGCGTACACGCCTGAACCGCCGATTCCCTCGCGCGAGGACGGCAGCCGTGACCGAATTCCGAAGTATTTGCGAACCAGCCAGGAACAGCCCGCCAGATTGATCTCTGCCGTAGGCGCCACCGCCAAAACGTCACCTTCATTCAGGCGTCTTGCCAAAGCTAGAATGGCATCAACGGTAATAACAATATCGGCGTCAGCATAAATTCGCGGAAACATGTCCGCGATTTGATCACCAAGGTTCAGAGCGTGGGTCTTCCTTGCAGTGTCCGACTCCACAACCTTGACAGTCGGGCCGAAACGCCGGGCGACATTCGCAGTGTCGTCTGTACAGCCGTTACAAACGACGACAACGCGCAGCTCGTCCGAAGCTGGCTTGCCAACCCATTGGCTCAACGTCCGTGCAATCACGGAACTCTCGTTGTGAGCTGGGACGACGATCGAAATCATGGCGGGCCCGGTGGAATGAATCAGATTTCCGTACCTCTCTGAGGCGGCCGCAGGGTCCATCAGTCTCTGCGGCGCATCCCCTGCTAGAGCTGCTATCCACGGCACCAACGAAATCTATTCAGATGGCGCGGCCGCGCGTTCTGCCTCAGCCGCACTCACGATGCTGCTGCCTGTCGCTGACGGTCCGAAGCGAGATCGCGTTCGGATCGCCACCATTTTACGAGATCGGCGAGCCCCTGCTCAAGCGAGACCGTGGTGCGGAAACCAAGCAAACGCTCTGCCTTGCCCGTCGACGCCAGCCGTCGCGGCACCGGATTGACCGAGCGCTCGGGCGCGAATTCGGGTGTCAAGCCGCGGTGTCCCATCACGGACGCAAGCACAGTCGCCAGCTCGGTCAGACTGGTTTCAGTGCCGCTCCCGACGTTAAAAACCTCATCAGTAATCTTCGCCCTGGCCGCAAGGATATTGGCACGCGCGATGTCGCGGACATGGACGAAATCCATGGTCTGGCGGCCGTCACCAAAAATAATCGGAGGCAATCCGGCTTCCAGGCGCTCCATCCAACGGATCAAGACCTCGGTGTAACGTCCGTGGATATCCATTCGGCTGCCGTAGACGTTGAAATATCGGAATGCCACATAGTCGAGGCCGCTTACATCGTTGAAGGCCCGCAGGAGCCCTTCGTTAAACGCCTTGGCAGCCCCATAGAGAGTTCGGTTGTTGTACGGATTCTGCCGCTCGGTCGTCGGAAACTCCTCGGCCATGCCATATACGGACGCCGACGACGCTGCGATGATCTTCTCGATATCGTGCTTGATGCACAACTCCAACAGGTCATAGGTGGCATCCACCATGACCTCCTTGGCAAGGCGTGGTTCGGCCGCACAATGAGTGATGCGGAGTGCGGCCTGGTGGAAGACGATATCGGCAGCCTTGACCAACGCTTCCATCAGCTTGCGATCTCGGATGTCGCCGTGAACCAATCTCACCGGCCCACGCCCGAGCGCGCGCCGGAGATTTTCCGGCCGGCCTCTTATCATGTTGTCGATGGCAACAATCTCGATGCAGCCCTCATCGCAGAGCAGATCAACGATGTGGGAACCAATGAAACCTGCGCCGCCGGTGACCAGAACGCGTTTTCCCTTGAGATCGATCAAGACGCCCTCCTGCTGTGGGACCATGTCATGACGTGTTGTGGATGCTCCGCTCGATTGCTGACGGCTTCGCTGGGCTGCAGCGCCGCCGCGTTCCTCAATGTCGAGACAACTTCAACCGCCTGTTCCGGCAGCAACTCCGGATAAATGGGAAGAGAGAGGAAGTCGTTCGCCAGCATCTCAGTGACGGGGAGATCACCGGCACGATAACCGAGGTCCGCATAGGCCGTCTGGAGATGCACGGGAACGGGATAGTGGATCCCGGCGCCGATGCCGGCGTCACGCAACAGCGTCAGCCCCTCATCGCGGCACGGCGATCTGACCGCATAGACGTGGTACACGTGGCGGGCGTGGTGGGGAGGCTGGGGACGCGCGAATGGCAGATCAGACAGCAGTGCATTGTATCGCTCGGCGAGCGACCGACGCGCTTCCGTCCAGCGCTCGATGTAGTCCAGCTTGACGTTCAGTATCGCGCTCTGAATTTCGTCCATGCGATAGTTGTATCCGGGAATGACGTGATTGTATTTCGTCTCCTGTCCCCAATCCCTTAGCAGTGACACGCGGCGCGCCAATTCAGGTCGATCGGTTACGACGGCCCCACCCTCGCCAAAAGCTCCAAGATTCTTGCCGGGGTAAAAGCTGAAGCATCCCAGATCGCCAATCGAGCCTGCGCGACGTCCGCGGTATTCCGCGCCATGCGCCTGCGCGGCGTCCTCGATGACGACCAGACCGTGACGACGCGCGATCTCCATGATGGGATCCATGTCGGCCATCAGCCCGTGGAGATGGACCGGCAGGATCGCTTTGGTTCGTGGTGTTATCGCAGCTTCGATCGAGCCGGGATGCATCGTCCATGTTAACGGGTCAACGTCGACAAACACGGGCCTGGCGCCGCTGTAGAGAATGGCTGCGGTTGTCGCAACGAACGTCATGGACACCGTGATGACTTCGTCGCCGGGTCCGATGCCGGCCGCCAACAAGGCAAGGTGAAGCGCCGAAGTTCCGCTGTTCACCGCGCGGCAATGGGCGGCCCGGCAATACTCCGCAAAGCGTTCCTCGAAGGCAGCCACCTCTGGGCCGAGCACAAAGTGACCGCTGCCCACGACTCTCGCGACCGCGGCGTCGATCTCCGGCTTGATCTGGCTATATTGGGCTTTCAGATCCAGGAAGGGTATCAAGATTCAACACCTTGGATGGAGTAAAATTGTATAAACAAATTAACTCGCATTATTGTATTAAATCAAGCATTAAATTAGATACCGTGCACCTCTCGATTTAAACTGGTTTATCGCCCAGAACGGTGTTCTCAGTTCCGAACAGAAGCCGAGCGGGCACTCCGGCGACGATGGCGCCGGGCGGAACGTCCTTCGTCACCACCGCACCCGCGCCTACGGAGGCACCCGCACCGATTGTCACACCGCACAGAATGGTCGCGTTCGATCCGATGGAAGCTCCCCTACCGACATGAGTGCGCTGCAGTGTCCAGTCCGACGCTTGCTGAGGACGACCATCCGCGGTCGTTGCCTTCGGGAATTTATCGTTCGTGAACATCACACCATGACCAACAAACACTTCATCCTCGATCGTGACGCCCTCGCAGATGAAGCTGTGCGACGATATCTTGCAACGCGCGCCTATCTTTGCCCCGTCCTGGACTTCGACGAAGGTTCCGATTTTGCTCTCGTCACCAACGGTGCAACCATACAGGTTGACTAGATCGGGATGAAAAATCCTGACGTCCTTACCGAGCTTTACGTCGTTCGTAATGGGCATCTCCGCCTCCACGAATCGCAAGGCCTCACAGGGCCGAACGCGATGGCCTCAGCTTCGGTGCAACACGGGCCAGACTAGCTGCAGCGAGATGGAGCTGATGCAGCAGCGGGTGGCCGGTCAGCAGCAGCCCTAGGCACCAGCAAAGCGCCGCAGCACACAATCCCGAGGCCAAACCGACAAATGACGTCAGGATTCCCTGTTCCGTCAGCGCCGCGCATCCGAATGTGCCCAATGCTGTTATCGCTGTGACGACCCCACTCTTCATCAGCGCGCGAGTAATGTCCGTTGGCCTAAGGCCTAGGTGCCGGCCGATAAAATAGATCGCAACTGCAGCTTGGAAGGGCAACGTCAAAACGGCGGAGGCGGCGACAGCCTGCACACCGAAGAAGGATGCGCAAAAAATTACAAGAAGCGACGGAGGTAGGGAGATGAAGGAGGAGATCAAAGCGTCCCGCACGCTTCCAACCGCTACAAGCATGGGATAACTCAAGCACGCTGCAAAAAGCGCCATGTTTGCGATGCAGAGCAGCCGCACGAGAGGCACGACCTCCAGCCACGTCTCGCCGAGCCAGATCGCGATGATCGGTCGCGCCATAATGGCCACGAATATCAGGAACGGCCAGTGCGCGGCGGAAAGCAGCTCGATCGCCTCGAGATAGATGGCCTTCAGGTCGTCCCCCGCTTCGCGCCTTGCGACAATCGCCGGCATGATCACAGGGTTCAATACTTGCGTAACGAGCTTGTCGAACGTTTGCGTTAGGTTAATCGCGCGGCTGTACAGACCGACGGACATAAAGTCCAGAATTCTTGCAAGGAATAGCTGGGGCGCCAGATTGTAGAAGACGTTGATGACGCTAACCCCGCTGGCATAAAGGCCAAAGCTGACGATCTCGCGGTATTTGAGGAGCGAGGGACGCAGTGCGTTTAAGTCCCGATGACTGGCGAGCAGCGCCAAGGTCAAAATCACGCTTCCCGTCAGGGCTCCCCAGACCGGCGCCATATAGCTGAATCCCGCCATCGCTAGCCAGATCGAGACCAGAGCAACAGCCACACCCGCGGCGAAGTTGCAAATGGCTAACGTGCCGAACTTCATGTCCCGGCGCAGCAAGGCCGAAATTGTCCCCGAAACTGGTGCCAGGAAAAAATTCATCGCCGACACCTCAATGCCCCTCTTGAGACCGTCCTGGGCGAAAAGATCTGAGAGCGCGCCTGCAAGAACAAACAGAAGAAGCGCTATGGCCACTGAGATCCCGAGCGAGATGGTGAAAGCTGAGCGAACATCGGCTGGCGATAGATCACGCTTCTGAATCAGATAGTTTCCGCCCCCGAACTCCTGAAAGGATGCACCAATTACCGCGGTGACGGCATTGACGACCGCGTACACTCCGAATTCCGCGGGCGATAGTAGACGAGAGAGAACCGCGGTAGCGACCAGGAACAGCACAAGACTGCCATAGCGATCGACCGCCGAAAACAGGATGGAGCGTTGTACCGCACTAATCGCAAGACCGTCGCGCTGTTCGCGCATTTGAATATCGCCCGCCAATGATTCAGACCGTTGCCGTCGCACGTTCCGGGACCCTGCGCGGCTGGCGTTTCAGCAGGACCGGTTTGCCATGCTCGGCGATCGAGCGGGATGCAGCCTCCAGGACCTCGATCACCCGCAGTCCGGACATGCCACTTGAAATCGGTCGCGTCCCGCTGCGCACACAATCGATAAAGTGGTCGACCTCGACCTGCAGCGCTTCCTTCGGGGACACGTGGGGAGCCCACATATCGCCAGCCCGATAACCGATCCGGAATTGATGGGCTTTGTCGGAGGGGCCATCAACTGTGATGCCCTTGTCATATACCTTGATCTTTTCCGTCGGTTCAAGATCGTCGTAAACGATCATCTTCTTGCTGCCTCCGATGAACGTCTGGCGGACTTTGATTGGCGAGAGCCAGTTGACGCTAATGTGGGCTACACACGCGCTATCGAAGAACAACGTTATATGAGCCATGTTTTCCGGCGAGCCGACCACATGGCATGATCCTGTCGCCGAAACGGCAACGGGCTGCTCATCGAAGATATAGTGGATGATCGAAATATCGTGCACCGCCAAGTCCCAGATCACATTGACATCGCTCTGGAACAAGCCAAGGCTCGCGCGTGTGCTGTCGTAGTAGTAGACACTGCCGAGCTCTTTCTTGACCAAGAGTTCGCGGATTTTCCGCACCGCGGGCGTGTAGATGAAAGTGTGGTCCACGCTCAATATCAGGCAGCGCCGAGCCGCCTCATCGATCAGGCGTCGGGCCAGATCTGAATTTTGTGCAAGCGGCTTCTCCACCAGAACGTGCTTGCCCGCCTTCAGTGCGGATAGAGCCAGTTCATAGTGTGTATTAACCGGCGTAGCGATGGCCACGGCATCGACGGCAGGGTTCTTGAGCAGCTCGTCGCAGGAGGACGTCGTTATCACCCCCGGATAAAGCCGCTTGCTTGCCGCGAGCTTTTCCGAATCAAAGTCGCATACGCCGACTAGACGAACCGAGGGATGAGCAGCGAAATTGCGGACCAAGTTCGGTCCCCAATAGCCGTATCCGATAACTCCAATTCCTATTGTGTCGTTCGACATAACTGCACCAGTGGTTTGAAATCGGGTGAAATGTAGAATTTACTTGGCTATGGCTTTCGGTTGCTCTGGCGATAGCCGAACTGCTGGCCAATACCCAGTGGAAAATGAACGCCGGCACACGCGCAGTGTATCTCCGACATTCCATCTCACGATCATGGAGGATACGTCGAGCATGGCTGCGCGTTCATTCGGCAGTCCTCGTTGTTGGTAAATGCACCCCTTCCATCATCGTTCCGGCGCGACCGGCGAGGAGAAGAGGCTCGACTGTCTTGTAGCTCCATATTGACCGCCTAAGCTGAAGCGCTGGTAGGTTGTGAACGGATATGTCCCGTTTCAATAAAAGTCCGAATTGTCAGGATCAGCTGTGGTGATGCTTCACCACCAAGGCGCTCGCATCGGTTGAGGACGTCCAATTGATCGAGCTTGTCGGATAATTCCCTTTCCTCGAAAGCGACCTCAATCCGGCCCTGTGCGGCGAACTGTTTTGCCGTTGCGACCTGATGATCGTTTCGGTGTTCGCCCAAGCTCGCACGACGCGGCATGACAATGATTCGCTTTCCAAGTTCGAGGGCGGTGATAATGGAGCCCATGCCTGCATGAGCGATCACGAGGCTTGCCGCCTCAACGCAATTCCTGAATCCACTGGGGTCAACAAATCGTTCGGTGCGGATGTGCTTGCACTGATGCTTTGATGGCCCGATCTGAGCGAAAACATCGCTTCTCGCCCGTGCACCGGCCCAATCGTCGACCGTTTGGATCAGACGGTCAAACTGGACTTGCGTACCGACGGTTACGAAGATCATGACACGCTCCTTCATAGCTAAGCGCTCGGCAAGCAGTCTTGGTCCTGATGTATCGCCGCCACATGCGCTGCCGGCTGCGCATGGCCTCGCTCGCGAGAGCCACGGTCTCGGTCATGTTTCGAATATCGACGCTGCGCGCGCATCACGGCTCCTGCGAAGAAACACGACCATTCAAATTATTTAATTTTGGTATTTGATTTATAATCTTATAATACAGGGGCAGCTTTTATTTTCAAGTGATTAAATTGTCGGGTTTTCAAAATACGTAATCGCTTGCAAACCTCGGGTATTTTTGAATAATTTCGCGTAAGGCGGATTAATCGGGGCCAGATAAGCCATGTTCTCGATTATTATTCTGCACCTCAGCGGCCGACGCGCTTTGCAGTCTCGATGCGCAGAACATTCCAGGCGATCGGTTCGCCGCTGCACGTGGCTCTACCGGGTGTCAGTCCCTTCGCAACACCGGTGTGGCGCGGACCAGGCGACGTTCGTCTTCGATCGGCCCCCGGCTCGCGCCGTGACCCCTGTGCAAAGTGAGACAGGCAGATCGCGCATTACCGGAATATGGCGGAAGGCCGCCCACCCCCGCAAATACCGCTGATAGCAGGCACCGCTCGTACTCGCTTCGGCATTAGCTGGTATCTTCACGCCGCGAGCCAGCAGTCCCGTGCATTCCGTCGGCGCGCACTTAAGCCATTGCGGTCCTGTGTGCCATCCGATCCCATCGGATCACGTCGATGGTGCCTCTGCTGTGCGGCCGTCAGACGATGGCCTGCAATCGTCTGCAATTCATGCGAAGCGTGCTGCATGCCGTTGGAATTGCTTTCATTGAATCGCCGATGGCGCTGAATGCCTAGTACTCCCGGATGCTTTCATCCAGACCGCGAAGCAAGGGGTACAGGAAATAAGAAATCACGGTGCGCTTGCCGACTTTCAGTTCGGCCGTCACGGCCATACCCGGAATCAGTTGAATGCGCTCAGCCGGCAGCCGAAGGTGCGTGTCGGACAAATCGACCAGTACGCGGTAATAGGGAGCTGGCGCGCGGCGCGCACCTTCGGCCTTCGGATCCGGCGAGAACGTGTCCTGGCTGATGACGCGGACCTCGCCCGTTGCCGTTCCATACTTCTGGAAAGGAAACGCTTCGAACTTGATCCGGACCGCTTGTCCAAGCGCCACCTGACCGATATCCCGACCCTCGACATTGACCTCCGCCTGGAGAGGCACATCACGAGGAACCAGGACAAGCAGCGTTTCCGCTTCGCGAACCACCGAGCCGACTGTGCGGTTTGCGATGTCCAGCACCACGGCATCTGCCGGCGCCTGCAGGACGATCAGCTGCCGACGACGGTCGGCTTTCTTCAATTCCTCTGCTGCGCTGTTGCGCTTCGGCAGCGTCTCTGCCAGTTCCTGATAAGTGGTGCGACGAAACTCCTCGGTGAAGACCTTCTGGTCAGCGCGGGCCTTGTCCAGCCGATGGGTCGTATCGGCGATACTGCCACGAACGCGCGCCAGATTGCTCTCAACCTCGAGCCGTGCATCGCGAGACAGTAGAAAGTTCAGCCTCGAACCGACCTCTTTGTCCATCAGCGTGGTGCGCATGGCTTCAATTGAACGCATCGTATCGAGTCGCTGAAGGAGAACCGTCTCTTCGTCCTGCGCTGTCTTCAGATTGGCTCGAGCGGAAGCGATCTGTGCGTCATAATTCTGGATCTGCGCCTCATAGGCGGCTCTCCTCTGCAAGAACAACTTGCCCTGCAGGATTTGGTCCGCATCTGTGAGCTCCTTGGCGGCATACTCCGTTCCATTCACTTCGGCGCCCAGGCGATCGATCGACGCATCGAAACCAGCCACCCTGCCGCGCAATTGATCGAAATCAGCCTGCGAGAAGGTCGGATCGAGCGTAGCCAGAACGTCGCCGCGGTTGACGCGATCACCGGCCTTGACGTGGATCTCGCGTATGACCGACGTTTCCAACGGCTGTACGACCAGGTTTGGACGTGTCGTGGTCAATTTCCCCTGCGCCGTGACGATCATCTCCACTTGCGAAACGGATGCCCAGGTGACCGCGAAGGCAATCAGTCCAAGCACGCTGTAGAGGGTAAGACGCGCGAGCCGCGGCGGCGCTTGCTGCTCGACTTCGGTTGCATCCGACTGGAATTCGGCGATCACAGGCGCTCGCCTCGGCACCGGCCTGAATAGCTTCCGCCGTCGCTCGACCGTTCTGGCCAGGACCAGACCGTTCGTGTTCGCGTCCGTCCGTGGTTGCCTTGGCTCCATCATGCAATCTGTTTCATCTGTTGGTTCCACAAATGCCTGTAGATGGTGCATTTCGACAGGAGGTGGTCGTGGCGATCCACGTCAACGATTCGGCCGCGGTCCATCACCAGGATCCGGCTTGCTTCAGTCAGCATTGACAGCCGATGCGAGACGATGATGACGGTACGCCCTGCCGCCAAACGGCGGAGGTTGCGCTTGATGATCATTTCGCTTTCGGAATCGAGGGCACTCGTCGCCTCATCGAAAATCACGATCCGTGGATTGACGATCAGAGCCCTCGCAATCGCGAGCCGCTGCTTCTGCCCGCCGGACAGGTTCGAGGCATCTTCCTCGAGCATGGTGTCGAAGCCACGGGGCAACCGCTCGATGAACTCGTCGGCGCCTGCGAGCTGCGCCGCAGCGACGACTTCGGCAAATGTCGCGTCCCGTTTCACGCATGCGATATTGTCGCGGACCGTCCCTCGAAACAGGAAATTATCCTGCAAGACGATTCCGAGGTTTCGGCGCAGGTGTGCCAAGTCGAGTTCCCTCGAATCGTATCCGTCGACACGGAGCAGCCCCTGTTGCACCGGATACATGCCCGAAATCAGCCTTGTGAGCGTCGTCTTGCCGGAGCCGCTTCGGCCCACGATCCCGAAGATCGAACCTGGCTCGACGGTGAAGGAGACATCATCGAGCGCCGGCGCTCCCTCAGCTCCGTAGCGAAAAGAAACGCTTTCGAACTCGATTTTTCCGGCGAAGTCGGGCCGCAGCCCATCTTTCTTGCCATCTCGCTCAGGCTTCTGATTCATCACCTCGCCGAGCATTTTCACGGCAAGAGCAACTTCCTGGTATTCGTGCACCATGGTCACGAGTTGAACCAGTGGTCCGGAGACCCTGCCGGCCAACATGTTAAACGCGACCAGCGCGCCGATTGTCATATCTCCAGCGAAGACATCGAGTGCTCCGACAGCGATGATCCCAAGTGTCATGATCTTCTCGAGAAATCCGGTGAGCGCCTGGGCACCGGCGGAAATCTTCTCGACACCGAATCGCATGGTAATCGACTGTGCACAGCGGCTATCCCAAATCCTGCCCTGCACGGGCTCCATCCCCAGCGACTTCACCGTGCGCATACCGTGAACTGTTTCGACGAGGAGAGCCTGCCGCGCACCTTCCGCCTGGTAAAGATCGTAAAGACGTCGCCGGAAAGGGCCCATGAGCAGGCCGACAACAGCACCGCTCGCGGCAGTGAAGGCCAAAACCATAAGCGTCAACTTGACGCTGTAGATCGCAAGTACCGGCAGGAAGACGAATAGCGAAAGCGCGTCGAGGGTGGTTAAGAATAGTCGGCCGGTCAGAAACTCTCGGATCCGCGCCGCTTGCTGCATGTGCTTGACTAAGACCCCCGCTGCCATGTGCTCGAAGAAGGTGACGGGCAGCCCGAGGAGATGACCGAACGTCTTTGTAGCAACTCGAATGTCGACCTTATTGGTCGCATAAAGTAGCAGGTAGCGCCGCAGAAAGCCGAATATCGCGTCAAAGACGAGTGCTGCGGCCGCGCCTGCCGCGAGTACGTAGAGCGTGGTGTAGCTCTCGTGAACCAGAACTTTGTCGATGACGAGCTGGAAAAAGATCGGGACGACGAGGCCCAACGCATAGAGCATGATGGCGGCAATCGCGACGTCCCTGAACAGTCGCCATTGAAGAAGCAATTCCGGTACGAACCACCGGAGGCCGAAATTTCTGCGCCCATCCTGTGTCAACTGCTCGCGCTTGATCAGGATGGTGTCCCCGGCCCATTGGGCACAGAATCGGTCCCGGTCGACAACCAAGACCTCGTCCTTGCGGTCGGCGAGCGGGTCGAAGACGCTGACGACCTCAGTGCCCTCAGCTCCCAGTCCTGCACCAAGGACAACGATCCAGTTGCCATTGGTTAGCCGCGTCAGCGCCGGATAGGCTTCTCCGAGACGGATCAGCGCACCCCACTCGATTTTCGTGCTTCTCGCGCGCAGACCTGCATCCTTGGCCATGCGCAACAGAAGGTTCAACGAGAGCGGAGCGGCTACGGCATAGGCGTGCTTCAGACGCTCGACCGGCAGGTCGATCCCATGATAACCGGCAATCTTGGACAGGCACTCCAATGCCGTCTGCGTCGCCAATCCAGACGGTTCCACAACCCGACCTTTCGCGCCACCAGCGGCGTCGATTTCACCGGAAGTTCGAAGAGACATTATGAGACCGTGGCGTGCTGGGCGCGAGCGCATCGCGTACGACCGACGTACTGTTGTGCGACTCGGCTGGCTGATTTCGCCGGACTACGCCGGCGTCGACCAACCCCTGAAGCGCCTTTTGCATCACATCGACCGAATTGGCGAAGGATTCGACCGAAAAGATCAGCCGCTGAGAAAACACGCGTTTCGGGACATTGTTGGCGTCACGCTCCGTCGGTGAAAGACTGACCAGATCGACGCGGACGATGGTTCCGCTAACGGTAATTTCTTCGATTCCGTCGGTATAAAGTTCGGCGTGCATCTGGTATCTCCTATGCTGCGAGCTGCTGCCTGAAAACCACATCAACGCCGTAGCTCGTTGCGTTGTAAGTGTTGTTTGGAAATAGGCTATCCGTCCCATACGCAAACACACCGTTGCCTGCGATCGATGCCGAGGATGGAGCCGTCAGAGGTCCGTTGGTAATTGCGTTGGCGAGGAGGCCCGGATCAGCCGCGTAATTTCCGGCGGTGTGATAGGAGGCGACGTAGGTGGTTCCCGGCATGATCGTCACGGGCGTGGCAAAATTGACCTGCTGCCAGCCGCCGGCCGTTTCGCTGGTAAATGTCGTGGTTGCCAGCAAATTCCCAGTGCTGCTCCAAAGATCCGCTACGTGGGTGCCCGTGTTGGACGGCCCCTTGTAAAAGCGAATGCCGACAACATCGCCTGGGGTAGACGTCTGAAACTTGACGCCCAGTTCCACTGAATTTGGATCATTTGCTGCCACAATGCTAGGCACCTGACTTGCGCTGAACAGGCTCACAGTCGTCGAAGACGCAGCGGTCACATTGAGAGCGACGGATGTACTGGCGGTGCCACCATGGCCGTCGGAGATGCTGTAGTTGAAGGACGCCGATCCCGTGTAGCCGGTCGTCGGAGTGAAGATCACGCTGTTGCTTTGGGCGTTGAAGCTGGCAACGCCATTCACACCGCCGCTCGCGCTCGTGATCGTGAGCTTATCGCCATCGGGATCGGTGTCGTTGGCAAGCAGTACCGAGGTCGGTATCGCGAAGGGGACGTTCTGCGTGACGTAGAGGCCGCTGTCGTTCGCAGCGACTGGTAACTGGTTGGCGCCGCCGCTCAAGCTGTTGAACATGACATCCACCCAGTAGTTGGCGGCTTTGTAGGTGCTGGTCGGGAAGAGATTGCTCGTTCCGTAGGTGTAGACGCCATTGATGTTGGCAGGAGCCGTGAGCGGACCACTGGTGCGAGCGGTGGTGAAGTAGCTGTTGCTGGAGGCATAGTGGCCGTTGCTGTGAAAGCTCGCGACGTAGGGGATGCCAGCGGCGATGGACACGGGATTGCTGAACGTGACGGTCTGCCAGCCACTGCTGCCCTCGTTGGTGAAAGTCGCGCTCGCCAG
>NZ_JBVVPN010000057.1:0-38417 GCF_055811035.1 Bradyrhizobium sp. MI1.10 | reverse complement strand
GCTTTAGCTCGCCGATCGGCGTCGGGACGCCACGCCGATTTACACGCTGGGCCAACTTCCGGGCTTTCTACCGCGATCTTCATCCGAAAGCGTCATGGCGGCACCCGCTCGTGCGCGCCGATCCGACTGGCGAGTTTTCGCCGGACAATTGCCTCTGGCAGGTTGGAAGAGCCTGGCCGCGTCCGCCGCGAGAACATCGCAATCAACGCCGGCAACGTGACCAGGACGACGATGGGCGCGAGCATCATGCCCGCCACAACGACGATCGCGAGCGGCTTCTGCACCTGAGAACCGATGCCGCTCGAGAGCGCCGCAGGCAGGAGCCAGATACGCGCGACCACGCAGGTCATCAGCACCGGACGAAGCTGAAGCTCGCCAGCCGCGCCGCCGGCTGGCGATCGCAGCATGACGCTCCTGCCGCGCGAGGTGCGCATCAACGGGGAGTTCGCCGAGCTCGCCGCCACCCGCAAAACCCTGACCACGGCACTGGGCGGACGACGGGTCAGCGTGACCGACATCTACGCTGTTCGAAGGCCGTGAACTCAAGCGAAGTGTGGGAGTTCAACGAGCAATTGCTGGAATGTATGGGGCGGTGCTTTCAGATTTTATCCTCATTGGAGCGGCGGCGCTCGGCCTCGGGGCCCTCCTGGCTGCATCAGAATTCTTGTTCAATATGGTCAAGTGGATCGTGGAAGCCAAGGGAGACCCCACATGATCGACACCATCAAAATCCGAAGCTTGAACGACAGCATTCGGCAGAAACTCGTGTTCGATGGCACAGTCCTCCGGAGCGCCATCGCAACCACCCTCTGCCCGATCACTACTTCTCCGCGTCGATGACGCCGCCGATCGGCTTCCATTTGACGCCATCGAACTGCATCAGCTGCTCCTGACTGAGCGGCGTGTACCGAGTGGCGCTGGTGTTCAGCAAGATGCCGGGCAGCATAATCGGCAGTTCAAGGTCCTTGATGCTGGCGGCCTGCTTCATCAGATTTTCACGGGTCAGGTTGTCCCCGCAGTTTTTCAGGACATGAACGAAAGTCTGCGCCGTCGCATAGCCGAAGATGTAATAGGTCTCCAGTGGGTTCGCCTCCGGCATGTACTGCTTCATGAAGGCGAAATAGTCCTGCATTCCCGGATCAGACGACCATGCCTGGTCGTTGGGGTCCTTCCTGAAGGCGACCGTAATGACTCCCTTGGAGTTATCGAGCCCGGCGGGCACGATCGTACTGGACAGCGAGCCGGCAGCATCGCTAAGAAGATGAAGCGCGTCCCACTTTATTTCCGCCATCTTCTTGATCGCCTGGGCGGCGAACTTGGGCGTCGAGATGTCGACCAGAATGTCGGCTCCGCTCGATTTCAGGTTCAATATCTGCGAGTCGACCGTCGGCTCCGAAACATCGTAGCTGAGCTCCTTTACGATCATGCCTCCCGCCTTCTCGCCCAGACCGTCGCGAAAGCCCTTGATGTAGTCCCGGCCGAAATCGTCGTTCTGGAAGAGCACGGCGATCTTTGCGCTGGGGCGCTCCTTCAGGAGGTACTTCGCATAGATCACGCCTTTGGCATGATTGTTAGGCTGCCAGCCCATGGACCAGGGATAGACGGCCGGATCGGACACGCGATTAGCCCCCGTTACCAGGAACAGGCTCGGGACCTTCTTGGTGTTGAGGTACTTTTGAGTGGCGAAGCTCGAGGCCGAGCCGAAGGTGCCGACGATCGCCAGAATTTCCTCGCTCTCGACCAGACGGCGCGTCTGCTCGACCGCCTTAGGAGGGCTGTAAGCGTCGTCCAGAGAGATCAGGTTTATCCTGCGGCCGTTGACACCTCCTTCCGCGTTCACCTTCTCGAAGTACGCCAGCATGGCGCGCCCGACCGTGGCGAAGCTCGAAGCCGGCCCGCTATAAGGCATCGTCTGGCCGATCTTCACTTCGCTATCGCTCACGCCGGGGCCGTACTGGTTCTTCTGCCCGAGTGCGGGGGTCACAAGTCCCACGCACGCGATCATAGTGGCCGCCGAGGCCAGCCTCTTTATGCCCATCGTCTGTCTCCGCTGTCGATCTAGCCAGTTAGGCCGAACGCACGTACCGCTGCTTCAGCACGTGCTTGAAAAGCTTCCCGTTCTCTTGCCGCGGCAATTCGGGGTCGAAGTCGACCGATCGCGGACATTTCACATGGGACAGACCTTGCCTGCAGAACGAAATCAGCTCGGCTGCGAGGTCCGCAGACGCGTCGGAAGGCCGTTTCAGTTGCACGACAGCCTTCACTTCCTCTCCGTACTCCGGATGCGGAATGCCGAACACGGCGACGTCCGCGACTTCGGGGTGCAGCGCCAGCCGGTTCTCGATTTCCGCAGGGTAGATGTTGACGCCGCCCGAAATGATCATGTGCGAACGACGGTCCGTGAGGTACAGGTAGCCTTCCTCGTCGAGGTGGCCTACGTCGCCGATCGTGGACCATCCCTTGTCGTTGCGCGACCGGGCCGTCTTCTCCGGATCGTTGTGATAGACGAAAGCTGGCCCCTCGAAGTAGACGTCGCCGATGGCCCCGGGTCCAAGCTCGTTCTTGTCATCGTCGAGGATGTGGATCGTGCCGATGCAGGCACATCCGACGGAGCCGCGATGCGTGAGCCATTCCGGCGTCGAGATGCAGGTCGCGCCATTGCGCTCCGAGCCCGCATAGTATTCCCACACGATCGGACCCCACCAGGCGATCATCTGCTCCTTGAGTTCGGGCGGGCAAGGCGCCGCGGCATGGATCGCGCAGCGGTGAGAGGAGAGATCGTGCGCGTTCCGCACCTCCGGCGGAAGCGCGAGAAGGCGGAAGAACATCGTCGGCACCCACTGACTGTGGGTGACGGAATATCGTTCGATCGCTTCCAAGGACCGCTGCGCGTCGAACTTCCTCATGAGAACGACCGTGCCGCCGCTGTCGAGCGTGCGTAAGGTGAAGCGCAGCGGGGCGCCATGGTACAGCGGCGCCGGCGAGAGGTAGACGGAATCGTCCCCGATCTTGAAGTTCTCTCGAACCCAGTCGCCGGATGCGTGCGACTGACCCGCGCCAGAGAACAACGGCTGCTTGATGCCTTTCGGCCTGCCCGTGGTGCCCGACGAGTACATGAAGTCCTTGCCGACGGGACCATCGGCGAGTTCGATCGGCCGATCGAACCGCGCGACTTCCGTCCGGTACGCGAAATCGCCGAGCCCATCGCCGCCGATCAGGAATATCGAGCAGTGGTGTGGATTGTTCGCCTTCAGAGCCGCCATGGTGTCCGCAAATTTAGCAGCAACGAACAGAGCCTTCGCGCCGCTGTCGCGAACGATGTATGCGGCCTCGTCCGGAGTGAGGTGCGTGCTTACAGGCGTAAAGTAGACGCCGTGCTGACGGGCTCCGAAGACGATCTCGAAGTACGTGAGTTCGTTTTCTAGGAGCACCGCGATGCCGTCGCCTGCAGTGAGTCCCATCCAGATCAGAAGTTGGGTCACGGCGTTGGCGCGGCGGTCCAGCTCGCCGTATGTCACCTGTTCGTCCGAAAACGCGATTCGCGCCGCGACCTTGTCGGGATGGCGCTCCGCCCACCGGCGTAAGATAGGCATCTCTTCCCCTGATCGAACGAGTTCATGATGCCGGTTGGTGCCGGCCTTCATTCGATCATCGATCCGTGCTGCAGAACGTGAAATGACCTGGCGCGCCAATCGCGTTGGCCGAATATGCCTCTTACTTCCCCGAATTGCTGCGGTCGCGGAATTCGCCTGGCGTCGAGCCCGTCCATCGCCTGAACGCACGATGAAAGGTACTTAGCTCGGAGAAGCCTAAAGATAGCCCGACTTCTTCCAGGGAAAGCCGAGATCGTTCGATCAGATGGACCGCAAGGTCCCGCCTCACCTGATCCTTGATCTCCTGGAAACCGCATTTCTCTTCGTCGAGGAGGCGGCGACGCAAGGTCTGCGGCGAGACAGCGAGCATGGTGGAAATATCCTCGAGCGACAACGAGCGCTTCAGATTGCGGCGGAGGAGCGCGCGTACGCGCTCCGCCATGCTGCTGTCGTCCCGGTAACGCAGCAGCAGGGCGCTGGGCATGGACGCGAGGAAGCGGCGCATGCGCTCTTCATCGGGAATCACGGGCAAATCGAGCAGATCGGAGTCGAAACGGATTTCCGTTCGGGGCTGGTTGAACAGCATCGGCGCCCGATAGAACGGCTCGAGTTCCGAACTGAACGGCTCTTCCGGAAACTTGTAGTGCACGGTCGTCAAGGGCAGCCGTTTGCCGGCAAGCCAGCACATCAATCCGTACGCGAACAAAAGGACCGCGCCGTTGACCATGCGACTTCGATTGGGTTGCGCGATGCTGTCCGTCAGATAAAGCGACGCTTCGCGCGGGCCGACCGCCAGCCGAACGACGAAGTCGTCCGCAACCAGATGATAGAATTGACAGCCGACGCGGATGGCCTCGCGCAAGCTTCCGCAGCGGATCAAGAGCCGGCACATCATGCGGAACGTGCCCGGTTTGACGGGACGTCCGCAAAGGAGCCAGAATTCGTCCCGCGTTTCTCTCGTCAGAACCGAGATCAGCCTTGCGAACCGGTCCTGCGGCAGCCTGGCTCCGGCCTCGAGGGCGGCGGGGTCGATTCCTGCGCGAGCAAGAAGCCGATCCAGATCAAATCCGGCTTCGCGGACACCGCTCAAAACCAAGCCCACGTAGCCGGAATCGACGGCTGAACGCTTTGGCGCAGCGGCAGACTTGGATATTTTGGCAGGCTTACCCGGCATGCCACCCATGTATACGCGCGGGGCGGAGCCCCGTCACCATCCTTCGGCCTGTGGCACGTCGGGCCAATAGGAATGATCACTTTCGACATTGACCTGCGAGACGATCGTCCCATTCTCCGCGCTGGAAAAGGAGCCAGATCGTTATGCGAGCCCTGATGAGCTTGGAGCCGGGCGGTCCGGATACGTTGAGGCTGCTTGATGTCCCCGAACCACTTCCCGCGGCGGGCCAGGTACTGATCGCGGTCCGCGCCTGCGGCGTCAATTATCCTGACTTCCTGACCATACAGGATCTCTACCAGGTCAAAACGCCGCGACCCTTCGCGCCAGGCGCCGAAGTCGCGGGCGTCGTCGCGGCGGTCGGCGCGAGCGTAACGGAATTTCATATCGGGCAGCGCGTGGCCGCCAGAGTCGGAACGGGCGGGATGTCCGAATTCGTCGCGGTAGATGCCGCGCGCTGCAGCCCAGTCCCGGACGGCATGTCTCTCACGGACGCTGCCGTCATGCAGTTCACGTTCGAGACGGCGTACTATGCGCTTCACGATCGGGCGCGCCTGAAACCCGGAGACACGACTCTCGTGCTCGGGGCAGCAGGGGGCATCGGTAGCGCCGCCATCCAGATCGCCCGGAATATGAATGGCCGCGTTGTGGCCGCCGCATCATCCGAAGAAAAGCTCGAGTTCGCCCGTCGGCTCGGGGCGGAGGATACGTTCATCTATCCCGAGGTCATGCCGGACGATCGGCGGGAAATCGCCGCACGCCTGAAGGGCGCGGTCGGTCCCCGGGGGGCCGACATCATCGTCGATCCATCTGGCGGATGGCTGGCGGAGCCCGCCTTCCGCTGTTTGGCGGAAGGCGGACGTTACCTGGTGCTCGGGTTCACGGCCGGCATTCCGTCCTTGCCGCTCAACCTTCCGCTTCTGAAGAACGGCGACGTGCTCGGCATCAATTGGCGGACGTTCACCTTGCGTGACAGCCCGCAGAACGATCTCAACCGCCAGCAGCTGCATACGTGGTATCGGGATGGTCGCGTTTCCGCCGGGATCACCGCCGAATTTGCTCTCGACAGGGCCGCCGAAGCCATTCAGCTGTTCGCCGATCGCCGGGCGATTGGGAAAGTCGTCGTGACAATCTAACGGCTTTCCCTTTCCGGAGCGGGATCGAAGGACGCGGGGACCTACTTCCCCAAGATCTCCCGGGCCATGACGATCTTCATGATCTCGGTCGAGCCTTCCATCTGCTTGCACATCCGCAGGTGGTTGTAAAAATCGCCGAACGGATAGTCATCGATCGCAAGGCCGCGGCCTCCCAAGATCTGCATTGATCTGTCGATGACGCGCAGCCCGGCATCGATGCAGTATCCCTTGACTAAGGATGCCTGGAGCCGCGCGGCAGAATAGCCGCCGCGGTCCACCATCCAGGCCGCGTAGTAGGTGTTCCAGCGGATCGATTCGATGTCGTATTGCGAGTCCGTGAGCATCCACTGAATGGCCTGGTTGTCGGCGAGCTTGCCGCCGAAGACCTCGCGCTCCTTGGCGTATTCGATGGCGAGATCCTGACTGCGCAGCGACATCCCGAGCGCGACACCGCCCAGCCTCAGGCGAAAGCGGTTGAACTGATGCTGCGCGATCGAGAAGCCGTTTCCCTCACCGCCGAGGAGATTTTCGGCGGGTACGATGACGTTCTCGAGCTTGACTTCCTGCTCGATCCCCCACTGACGCGAGATGACGGGAATGTCGCGGATCTTCTCGAACCCCGGCGTGTCGTTGTCCACCAGGAACATGCTGATCCCGCGGTGCCCTTTCTCCGGATCGGTGACCGCCGCGACGGCGGTGTAGGAGGCCTCGCGATGCCCCGTGCGCCACATCTTGCGGCCGTTGATGACGTAGTGGTCGCCCTTTCTGACCGCCGTCGTCCTGATCCCCGCAAGGTCGGAGCCCGCCTGTGGCTCGGTGAAGCACATGGACCAACCGGTCTTGCCGTCGAGAACGGGCTGAAGGTACTTGCGCCTGATCTCCTCGCTCGCTTGGTAGAGGACCGGCCACGGCGAGAAGGTGGCTTGCGGCAGCCGCCGCGGCGACCGCGAAAATTCGGTGAGGACGATGACGTCCTCCGCCGCTCCCAGCCCTTGGCCACCGAATTGCTTCGGCACGACCAGCTTGGTGAGGCCGTAATCGCTCAGCTTTCCCTTGAGACGCGCGGTCAATTCCGGGCCGTAGTCAGGGACCGTGATGGGCCAGGAACGATAATGAGGCAGGACTTCGGTATCGATGAAGGCGCGAGCACGCTGCTGGAGGTCCAGCTGATCTGTCGTGAGTTCGAAGTCCACGGCCGTTTCCTAACTGCTGGAGTGCGCTGCGGCCGACGCCACAGGCGGCATCCGCGAGCGGTCCGCCGACTCCCGCATGATGGTCGGCCGGAGACGCTCGAGTGCACACTGCCTCGAAATCGGAAGGTGCAGAATGCTCGCAGACTCCAAAAACCCTGACCAAATCTTTCATGGATTTGTATGTCGAGTATTTCGGACCGACTCGAAGGCGCCTTGGAGATCCACGCTTTGCGCAGGAAGAGGAACTTAGGGAGCACTACCGCGCCGCCGTGTTGCGGCAGCGGCTGCTGGGGGCCGGTGGGACCGAACCATAGTCGTTGGCCGGCGTTTACCCGACTATGTCAGACGCTTTTGACTACTTCCGCGCTTACGCCGTCCGGGCTCTTTGCAAGGCCCGATCCATGCCGCGCGGCAGGATGAAGCATCTGCAGCTGGTTGTGGGGCGAATTTACAATCTCCTCAAGAAGGAGGCAGCTTACACTCCTAACACGCAGCACCTTGAGGACTTCCGGGCAGCGCAGGAGCTTGAGGCATCTCTCGATGGTCGGACGGATGACGGCCCACCCCCTTGGCCTCGCTTTGCTCCCGCGAGGCCGGGCGCGGAACGGGAGGCTCGTTGAGTGGCTTCCGTTGACGTTCGCACCGTAGCAAGTCTCCTGCGAGAATACGCAGAGCGTACGGCTTTGCGTGGCGGCAACCCCTACAGGGCCAAAGCCTATGCGCGCGCCGCAGACAGTCTGGCGGCCCTTGCCGTCCCTCTGGACGTGCTCATCGCCGAGGACCGACTGACCGAAATCCCCGGCGTCGGCGAGGCGATCGCCGACATCATCACCAAGCTTCACAAGACGGGCACTCATCCGAGCCTTGAAAAGCTGCGGAAGGAGATTCCCGAGGGCGTGCTGGAGATGCTTGCCGTACCCGGTCTTCGACCCGAGAAGGTGCTGCGTCTCTACAAGGATCTCGGCATCACCTCGCTGGCGGAGTTGGAGGCGGCCGCCAAGGACGACCGCATCAAGAAGGCCAAAGGCCTCGGCGCCGCGCTGCAGACCAAGATTCTGCAGAACCTGGCAATCGCGAAAAGCGGAGAAGGTCGCCTCCATCTGCACCGTGCGGCCTCCCTGCTCGCGCACGCCAAGGATTCACTTCGGAAGGCCCGGCCGGAGCTCAAGCGGGTGACGATCGCAGGCGACTTCCGCCGCGGCTGCGAACTCGTCGGCGACCTCACGATCGTCGCGGAGGCTGCCAAGATCGAGAAGGCGGCGAAGCCGTCGCCGAAGGACGGACTGCAAATCCGCTTGTCCGACCGCAACCACTTCGGCGTCGCCCTTCTTTTCGGCACCGGCTCAGCCGCTCACATCGAGAGGCTCCAGGCATTGGCTGCGGAGAAAGGAATGCGGCTGGAGAGGGACGGGTTGCACAAGGGTCGCACCGTGATCGCCGGCGACGAGGCCCAAATCTATAACGCCCTCGACCTGCCGTTCATCGATCCTGAACTGCGAGAGGGGCGCGGAGAGGTCGAACTGGCTCAGAAGGGCAAGCTGCCGAAGCTCGTCACCGACAAGGACTTGCGCGGAATCCTTCATTGCCACACCGATGCCTCCGACGGCACGGAGACCTTGGAGACGATGGCCAAGGCCACGCGCCAGCGCGGTTTCGAGTATTTCGGCGTCGCCGACCACTCCAAGTCCGCGCACTACGCAGGCGGTCTCTCGGAGGAAGAGATCGCGCAGCAGCACCGGGACGCCGACCGGTTGAATAAGCGCTTCGGCAAGGATTTCCGGATCCTGAAGGGCATCGAGTCCGACATTCTGGCCGACGGGTCGCTGGACTACGCGGACGATGTGCTGCAGCGCTTCGACTTCGTGGTCGCGAGCATCCACGGCCGATTCAAACTGGACCGCAAGTCCCAGACGCAGCGCCTGCTTAGGGCCATCGCCAATCCTCACACCACCATCATCGGCCACATGACCGGGCGCCAGCTCCAGCGGCGGCCAGGCTACGAAATCGACATCGAGAAGGCGCTGCGTGCCTGTGCCAAGCATGACGTCGTGGTTGAGGTCAACGCCCACCCTTGGCGACTCGACCTGGATTGGCGTTGGCATCAGGTTGCCCTCGAGTTCGGGTGCATGCTGAGCATCAATCCGGACGCGCACTCCATCCCCGAGCTCGATCACATGCACTGGGGCGTCGAGATGGCCCGCAAGGGCGGTGTCCCCGCCGACCGGGTCCTGAACGCGATGGCTCTTCCGGAGATCACGCGCTACCTCCGCCAGAAGCGGCGCTCGTTCGCCCGGGCGGCCTGATGCAGCAGGCGTACGCGCTCTCGTTGGAGGGCACGGTGGTCTCGGTCGCGGCCGATCACGGTCACCACTTCAGCAAACCGCCGCAGAATCGGATCGTGCTGGTGGAACGCGAGGATGTCGAAGGCGACGCCCACGCCGGCCCGTTTGTCCGGCACCGCTATCTCGCCCGCCGGCAGCCGCGCCTACCCAATCTCCGGCAGGTGCACCTCATCCCGGCCGAGCTCTTTGCATCACTCTCGGATGCCGGCTTCCAGGTCGCAGCGGGGAACCTGGGCGAAAATATCACCACTGCCGGACTGGACCTCGAGCGGATGCCGCTCGGGACCCTGATCGAGCTCGGACCCGTTCCGATCATCGAACTGGCCGGCCTCCGGACGCCGTGTGTCCTCATCGACCGCTTCCAGGCCGGCTTGAAACGGCAGGTGCTCTCGTCGGCGGAAACGGGCCCTCCATTCAAATGCGGGGTGCTGGGCGTGGTCAGGGTCGGCGGAGCGGTCGCGCCTGGCCATAGCGCGCGGGTTAGGCTCCCGTCCTCGCCATTTCGCGCCTTGCCGGCTGTGTAGGACAAATCAGGAGGCGTTCGCCCTCGCTCGTTCGCGCGCCTCGCGCCGACGTTCGCGGCGTTCCCGCCGCCGCTTGGCTCGATCAACGGGCTGCGGCAGCGGAGGAAGCTGCGTCGCAGCGATCGCTGCCGTAGTCTCGTCGACCAAGGGTGCCTGGATCGGTTCGGGCGCAGCGGGGCGGGCTTCCATGAACTCGAGCACTGCCCGTCCTTTTGCCGTGATCTGCCAGCCGCCGCTGAGGCGTTCGACCAAGCCGTTGGAAAAGATGTCGAGATCGGGCACCCGCGCGGCGAGGCGTTTGGTCCGGTCCGCCCATTCGCGGCCACTGGTCGCCAGGATGGCCATGTCCCGTTTGAGGTCCTCCATGACGGCGAAGCCGGCCGGATAGCTCACTAGGATCTTGAGGACCGTCACCTGGAAGTTCACGCGCCCTCCGGATCAATCAGCGCCACATCGTGGGTGCGCGGGAAAGGGCGTCGCGGCCGACTTGCCTGAGGCCATCGACCGAAACCTCGCCTCTGGTGGCGGCCTCCAGGATTTTCGAAGCGACGTGAGTCCGCGCCCCGATCTCGCGGTGCGAAACGCTTTCGCAGACTTCGTCCAGGACCGCGCGCAAAAGCGCGGTAGTTTCCGGGTCCAACATGAGCTCCCCCCAAGGGAAAACTCCATCCTAGCGCGGTTTTGCCGGCTTGGGGATTCAGGCATGTTAAGCTTTGCGAAAAATGGGGCGGAATCTAGCGAACCAGAGGCGCTGGGATGTACCGACATGCGAGGCAGGCCGGACGCCGATCTGACTCTCGAACGGCAGCTTTTGAACCGGGCGCAGATATTGAAGTCGGCGGCGTGTGCGACTTTCTAAGATGGGGGGTGTTGTAGCTGGTCTCTCTCCGTTCAGGCTCGAAGGTGGTCCGCTCGGCGCGAGAGATCAGGGACAGGGCTACTTGTCCGTCGTAAATTCCGGCTGGCTTGTGTCCTCCGGCGCAAGACGACCGATCAGGCCGTGAATGTCACCCAGCACCCACAGATCGCTCACCTTGCCGCCTCGAAATGTGAAGATCGGCGTGCCGTACCACCATACGTGGCGCCCGGTAGGAGCATGGCCGAACATGGGCGTTCGGTGGATGCCGTGGAAACGCAGCTTGCCCGAAGCGGCGTTCCCCTCCTCGAAGAGCTCGAGGATGTCAGACGTGTAGTGTTCGAGGGAATCTGTCAGCCATCGGACGTAGTCCGTGAATTGATTGAACCTGACGAGGACGGGGCCGAGGGAGCCTCGGAAGGTGAATTCCGGCTCAAAGAGTTCTGGGATGAGCGCGACGTCTGCATGTCCCACATCTCCGTAGAACTTTCGGACAACTTCCTTTTGCGGCATTAGAACAGAGGTAGCAAAGTCCAAAGCGGGCTCGAGTCCCGCGGTGGGGCAATCATGTTTGGCCTCCCTGACGAACGCTCCTGCGGGCGAGCTAAGACGGTTCAGCGATTACTCAGGTTACGGAGCAAATCTGCCTCGTCTTCCTGATGTCGCTTCACTCTAGGTTCTCTCTGAAGTCACCTGTTGACGTTGACAACCGTGCGTCCACGCACCTGGCCGCTCATGAGGCGATCCGCTGTGAGGACGACTTCTTTCAGACCGATCTCGACCGCCGTCTTCTCCAAATCCGCGTCGGTGAGCAGGGAAGAGAGGCGATCCCAGGCTTCCACGCGTTCGGCTTTTGGGCGAGTCACGCTGTTGATGCCGAACAGCGCCACTCCGCGTAGGATAAAGGGCGCCACGCTTGCGGGAAAGTCCAATCCTTGCGCCATGCCGCACGCGGCGACCGCTCCGTCCGCTTTGATCCCGGCGCACACGTTGGCCAGGGTGTGGCTGCCGACCGAGTCGATCGCGGCAATCCATCGTTCCTTTTGAAGCAGTTTGCCGGGCGACGACAGTTGGGACCGACCGATGATCTCGGCAGCCCCCAGGCTCTTCAGATACCGCTCTTCCTCCGGCCGTCCCGTCGAAGCCACGATGCGGAAGCCGAGCTTGTGAAGCAGCATGATAGCGATGCTGCCGACGCCACCGCCGGCGCCTGTCACAAGCACGTCGCCGGAACCGGCATGGATTCCGTATTTCTCGAGTGCGATAACGGACAACATCGCAGTGTAGCCCGCGGTACCGATGATCATCGCGCGGCGGGTCGGCATCGAAGCGGGCAGCTTGATCAACCAGCCGGCCTTGACCTTGGCTCGTTGCGCCAAGCCGCCCCAGTGTTGTTCGCCGACGCCCCAGCCGTTGAGGACCACGCGGTCCCCCGGCGTGAAGGTTGGATCGGAGCTCGACGAGACCACGCCCGCGAAATCGATCCCCGGCACGAGCGGGAAGGATCTCACGATCGGACCCTTGCCGGTAATCGCGAGGCCATCCTTGTAGTTCAGCGTGCTGTACTCGATCTCGACGGTAACGTCACCTTCGGGGAGACGGCTTTCGGGTAATTCGGCAACACCGGCGCGATATCCGCGCTCGTCCTTCTCAATCAACACGGCTTTAAACAAGTCTAACTCCTTTTCGCGAGGCTCTTGGGTCTGACCCTCGGCATCGGACGCGGTAGGCCGGCAATGAAGCCGGCGATGAAAGTATCGAGCGGAAGGGCGTTCTTGACGAGGCGAGCTCGCATCACTGCTCCCTCCCACCCGATCCAGAAGAACTCGGCCAGTGAATCGCAGTCCGCGGCGGCCCCGATCTCGGCGGCCTCGCGTGCGAGTTCGAGGCAACACGCCACCTTCCGCTGCCAACCCCTGACGATCTCGTCCAACAAGAACCTGTAGTCGTCCGGCAGCGCCTCGACCTCCTGGCTGAGATTTCCAACGAGGCAGCCCCGCGCATAGCCGTATTTAGCCATACCTCCCTTGGCGTCCTCGACGAAAGCTCGCATGCGCGCCAACGGCGCGAGCTGTTCGTTGTTTAGGGCGCGGTCCAGCTTATGGCAGAAGAACAAATCGTAGGCCTTCATGACTTCGCGGCCGAAGTCTGCCTTGCTTTCGAAGTAGTGGTAGAAAGACCCCTTCGGAACCGTTGCCCGGCGCAGCAGCGCGTCCAGTCCGGTGGCTGCAAAGCCCTGCTGGGTCATCACTTCCATCCCGCAACGTAAGAGGACGTCGTACGTCGGCGAATATCCGATATCGCGTCGGTCCGACTGGCCGGATTTCCGTGGAATGCTCTCTTTCGCCACCGGTTTTGTCCTAATTTGTCCTAATTAGACCGATCGTCTAGAACACAGCTGCCCCCATTTGGCAACACAGGAAACCGAGCCTGCATTTTGCAAAAGACTACGAGAGGGCTGAATTGCTTGTTCCAGGCGCAGCTTGCACCCGTTTTCCGCAGGCTTTGCTGCTCCGTCGTGCGACCGCTCGACACGGCGCCTACGTTCTTACTTGACACAAAGTGTCCTTAGTTCGAAGGTGAGCCGTCCTTGGAGAGAGCTTCGTCATGACTCATTCATTCAGGAGAATCGCGCGGCTGGCTGGTGCAGTCGCCGCATGTGTCGGCCTTTTTTCCGCGTCGGCGATCGCAGCCGACGCCTATCCTTCGACCACCATCAAGCTGGTGGTTGGATTTCCGCCCGGAGGTCCGACGGACATTATTGGTCGGGTGATCGGGCGTTTGCTTGCTAAAGAGTTGAGCCAGAACGTCATCGTGGAGAACAATGGTGGCGCAGGCGGAATGATCGCCGCTTCCAACGTCTCCCGCGCGAACCCTGACGGCTACACGCTCCTCGTCGCGGTCGAATCGTCCAATACCCGTGCAAAGGCGCTCTATTCCTCGGTGCGCTACGATCAACAGAAAGGTTTCACCTTCATCCGGAAGGTCGCCAAGCAGCGCAACCTGCTCGTGGTGAATCCTAAACTTCCAGTCTCCAGCGTTCGGGAGCTGGTCGCCTATCTGAAGGCCCATCCGGGAGAAGTGAACTTCGGCGGGACGTTCGGGGCGACATCCCACATTGGCGGGACGCTGTTCGACATGGCCTATGATACGAAGATGTCCTTCATCAACTATTCGGGCGGCAATCAACCGATCGTCGATTGCATGTCGGGTATCTTGCAGGTGGGCTTCTTTACCGAAGCCACGATCGGTCAGCAGGTCAAGGCCGGCTCCCTCAACGCGCTCGCGGTGACGTCGGCCGACAGGTCGCCGGGCTTCCCGGATCTGCCGACCATCGAGCAGGCCGGCGGCAAGCCTCTCGATATCTCGCCGTGGTTCGGAGTAGCGGGTCCCCCGAACCTTCCGGCAGACGTTATCGCCAAAGTTGGCGCCGCCCTCGACAAGGCTGCGAGCGACCCCGAATTCCTGAAGCAAATGGAAACGATTGGCGCTACGCCGATCACGGGTTCGACGGTGGAGAGCTTCACGGCGGAAGTCGGAAAGGAAGAGGCCTATTGGAATAAGTGGGCCAAGGACATCGGGGCGCCTCTTCAGAAGTAGCTCGGCGGAGGATCGACGATGGACTTCTATCATCAGTACGATGATCGTCTCTCCGCCGAGGAGTGCGGTCATGTCGCAAACGTGCGGGCATTCTGCGCGGGGGCGTTTTCCGACAGCGTCTTCGCCGCGCACATGGCGGGCGATCCGTTTCCCGAGAAGTGGATTGCCGAATGGGCGGCGCTTGGCATGTTCGGGCTTCAAGCCAGGCGCGCCCACGGCGGGATGGAAGCGTCCTACCTGTGCAAAATCCGCGTCGCGCAGGAAGTGGCGCGCCACGGCTTCGCCGCCGCGTTCTGCCTGAATCATCACCAAGGCGGAGCGACGCGGCTTTCCCAAACTGGTACGCCGATCCAGATTGAGCGCTTACTAAAGCCTGCGCTGAGCGGCGAGCTTCTTCTGACGACCGCCATGACCGAGCCGGCGGGGGGCAGCGATGTCTCCGCCCTCGCTACGACGGCCGTTCCGGTCGACGGTGGCTGGGCGCTAAGCGGCACCAAGGCCTGGATGACGGACGGCTTGCTGGTTGGGGGTCTAATCGTCCTTGCCCGTGTGGGTGACGCAGCCGGGGCAGGGGACATTGCCAGCTTCTATGTGCCTTTCGGCGAAGTCGAGACGGTAAAGCGGACCGAGATCCTCGTTCCAGGAGCGCGATCCTTCCGCTTGGCCGAAGTAGTCTTCGACGGTCACTTCGTGCCGGAGTGGTGCCTGATAGCTGCGCCAGGCGCAGCCCTCAAGGCCTCGATGGCTTCCGTCAACGCGGCGCGCGTTCACGTGGCGGCCATGTGCGTCGCGACGCTGCATGCGGCCCTTTGCGAAGCCGTCGACTACTGCGAAGGCAGGCAGGCATTCGGAAAGCCGCTGACGGGACATCAGGGCCTGCGCTGGGAGCTCGCAGAGGTGTCGATCCGGCTCGAGGCCGCCAACGCGCTCGTCTTCCGGGCCGCCGAGCAGATACAGGCTGGAGCAAATCCGGTCGCGCTGGCGGCGCAAGCCAAAAAGTTCGCCGTAGACACTGCGCTCTGGGGCATCGATCAGTGCGTCCGGATCGTGGGCGCCACCGGCGCAGGCGTGGCCCACCGCTTGAACATGCATTTCGCTGAGGTCCGGATGGCCGCCTACGCCGACGGTACCAACGAGATGCTGCTCGATCGGGTCGGTCGTGGCCTGTCAACGACGTACCAAAGCTCAATCCTGTAGCAAGCATGGCGGACGAACGATGCGCAACGTAGTGGTAGAGGACGCGGCGGCGGCTGTCGAAGGCATCAAGGACGGCGACACCGTCATGATAGGCGGGTTCGGCGGCGCGGGCCTTCCGCTCGGGGTGATCAAGGCGGTGCTCGAGCGGGGCGTCCGCGACCTGACGCTGATATCGAATAACGCGGGCTCGACAGAAGACGATCTGTCGCTGTGGTTCGAGGCGAGAATCGTCCGCAAGATCGTCTGCTCCTATCCACGGAGCGCCAAGCAGTTCGCCGAACAATATCGTGCTGGCACGGTCGAGCTTGAACTCGTTCCACAGGGCACGCTGGTTGAGCGTATACGGGCAGGCGGCGCCGGTCTTGGTGGGTTCCTTTCTCCCGTCGGCGTCGGGACCGTGTTCGCGGACGGGAAGGAAAAGATTGTGGTCGGAGGGCGGGAATTCATCCTCGAGCTACCGCTTCGGGCAGATTTCGCTTTCGTTAAGGGTCATCTGGCCGACAAGCTCGGCAACGTCACTTACAACAAGACGGCACGCAACCACTGTGCGGTCATGGCGACCGCTGGCCGGACCGTAGCCGTGGAGGTCGATCGCGTGGTCGAGGTCGGCGATTTGGATCCGGAAGCGATCGTTACGCCCTGCATCTTCGTCGACCGCGTCTTTGCAAGGAGTTCCCGATGAACCCGCTTTCACGCGACGCTCTGGCGCGCATGGTTGCGTTGCATCTTCCCGAGGAAGGCTTCGTGAATCTCGGCATCGGCGCCCCGACGCATGTGGCCGATTTCCTTCCGGCGGGTTCGGGCGTGATCCTTCACAGTGAGAATGGCATTCTCAATGTGGGCCCCAAGCCTGCGGCCGGTGCGGAGGATTGGGATCTCATCAACGCCGGGAAGATGCCAGTCTCGTTGCGGACCGGCGGCTCATATTTCGACTCAAGCCTTTCGTTCGCGATGATGCGGGGAGGCCATCTCGATGTCGCAGTGCTCGGCGCGTTCCAGGTCTCGAAAGCTGGCGATCTCGCGAATTGGACGACCGGTGACAACGGCTCGCCGCCCGGGATCGGCGGAGCCATTGATCTAGCGGTCGGCGCGAAGTCGATCTGGGTGATGATGGACCACACCACGAAGGATGGTCGCTCCCGCATCGTGGAGCGATGCGAATATCCGCTCACGGCGCGCAGAGTGGTTAGCCGCATATTCACCAGCCTTGCCATCATGGACGTGACCGAGGAAGCGCTGGTTGTCCGAGCCGTCCTCGACGGCGTCACAATCAAGGTGCTGCGCGATCACACCGAGGCGCCGCTGCACGTGCCCGGCGAGGTCCAGACCATCAGGCAAGATGGGAGCGTCGGATGATCTATCGGGTCGCCGAACTCGTCGCGGACTGCCTGGTCGCCCATGGGGTCGACCGGGCCTTCGGCGTGCCGGGGGAGAGCTTTCTGGCGCTGCTCGATGCACTGCGCGACCGAACCGACTTCGATTTGGTGACCTGCCGGCACGAAGGGAGCGCGAGTCTTGCGGCTGTCGCCGACGCCAAGCTCACAGGCCGCGCCGGCGTCGTGATGGCGAGCCGTGGTCCGGGGGCTTTCAATGCGGCGCTCGGACTGCATGTGGCCGCGCAGGAGGCGATTCCGCTGGTGATGCTGGTCGGTCAAGTCGATCGTCCGAACCTCGGACGGGACGCCGTCCAGGAAATCGATTGCGGCCGTTCGTTTGCCGGCGTGCTGAAGTGGTCGGTGCGTCTGAATTCCGCCGATCTCGTTCCGGAGATGATGGCCCGCGCGTTCGCGGTGGCACATGCGGGAACGCCCGGTCCGGTAGCGGTCGAACTCCCGGAAGATCTCCTCGAGGATTTGGCCGAGGGATTTGTTGCCACGATCAACGGGACTGTGCGACCGCAGCCGGGCGCTGCGGCGATCAAACAGGCGGCGGAGGCGTTGGCGGCCGCGGAGCGGCCGATCGTGCTGGTTGGCGGCGAATGCCGGACGGCATCGTTCCGCGAAGATCTGGTCGCGTTCTCCGAGACGTGGAGCGTCCCGGTCCTCACCATGAACAAGATGCAGGACCAGTTTCCCAACGCTCACCCGCTGTGGGCCGGTCAGTTCGGCTTCTTCACGTCCCAACCTCATGTGAAGCTGCTCGAGGGCGCGGACCTCGTCATTGCCGTCGGAACGCGTCTGGGCGATCTGTCCTCACTTGGCTTCGCATTTCCGCGACAGGCAGAGCCGCGCCAGCGGCTGGTTCACGTCTATCCAGACCCCGATGCGATCGGAAAGCGCGTCCGGACCGACGTCGCGGTCGTCTCCGGATCGCACGCGTTCTTGTCGGCCATGCTCGCCGCTCCCGCGACGTCGCCGGACCGCACCGAGTGGCTCCGCGCGGCTGCCGCGGTGCGGGCGGCTACGCATGGCTGGCCTCGTTCCAGCGTACCGCGGGCCGACGTCTTTGGCCACGCGGTTGCGGCCATCGCCTCCCACTTCCGGGCCGACGGGATCATCACGACGGACTCAGGAAACTTTGCCGGGTGGGTTCATCGCATTTTCAGCCTTGAGCCGAGCGCGCGGCTGCTCGGCTCGGCCTGCGGCGCCATGGGCAGCGGGGTTCCCTCTGGCTTGGCCGCGAGCCTTCGTTTTCCCGGACGGCAGGTGGTGGCCTTCTGCGGAGACGGCGGCTTCCTGATGACCGGCAACGAACTGGCGACGGCCGTGGCGAGAAATGCGAACCTCAAGATCGTTGTGTCGAACAACCGGTCTTACGGCACCATCCGTTCGCACCAGGAGCGGGCCTTTCCCGGTCGTCCATACGGCACCGATCTTTCGAACCCAGACTTCGTCGCCCTTGCCCGCGCATTCGGCGCGACGGGATTCGTCATCGACGATGCAGACAGCGCTGCAGCGACCGTGGCGGATGCAATGGATATCGTGGGACCGGTGGTCATCGAAGTGCGGTCGGACGTGCGTCAGACGCTTGAGAAGTCGCTTGCGGCTCCGCGCTGAAGCCTAACCGGAACACTATTTCAGGGAGAGACATTATGGATGCCGTCGCAAGCGAGAAAGCCGAAGTCGCAGCCTCTTGGCGGGGCGTCGTACGCTTTCTTCACAAGACCCCGCGAGCCTTCCTTCCGATGCGCTCGTTTCCTTCGCTCGAACTGGTCGCCGGCCGCGGCATCGAGGGCGACCGATACTTCGTAGGCCACGAAACGGGTTTTTACTCCCACAAGCCAGAGGAGGGGCGGCAAGTTACGCTTTTCGAGATGGAAACTCTTGAGGCTCTGAGACGAGACCACAAGATCGAATTGTTGCCCGAAGAACACCGCCGAAACGTGACAGTCGAAGGGGTCCCTCTGAATCATCTGGTCGGGCGTCGCTTCCGGGTTGGAGAGATCATCCTTGAGGCGACCCGCCTTTCGACGCCGTGCCGCCACATCGAGGAGATCCTCGGCAGAGCAGTGTTCGATCCACTAATCAACCGATCCGGGTTGAACTGCAAAATCGTCGCCGGCGGCACACTGCGCGTCGGCGACGCCGTGAGGCCGATCTAAATGGCGAAGGCGATCAAGACCGTCTCCACTGTAGTCTCGAAGATCGAGGATCTCGGCAACGACACCAAGCGCTGCACCCTGGTCGACCAGGACGATTGGGAACTGCCCCCGTTCCGACCAGGGGCGCACATTGACGTCCATCTGGGGCAGGGTCTCGTCCGAACTTATTCACTGTGCAACGAACCGGACGACGATCGGCGCTACGTGATCGCGGTAAAGCGTGAGCGAGAGGGCCGCGGTGGCTCGAATTTCATCCACGATCATGTCAAGGTCGGACAGCCTGTTTCCGTTTCGCTGCCGCGCGGCGGGATCGCGCTGGCCCCGGAGGGGATGAACTTGTTCGTCGCAGGCGGCATCGGTGTGACGCCGTTCATCTCGGCCATTCAGCATCTCGAGCGCAGGGGGCAGTCTAACTACGTGCTCCACTGGACCACCCGCGGGCGGCCAGTCCTTGCCGATATGATCGGGGCGGCGATTAAAGCGCGCCGGGTCCGGTTATATGACACCACTACGCAGGATAAGCCGGTCGTTGCGGACATCATTGAGAAGTTCGCCGGATGCGGTCTGGCGGCCTGCTGCGGACCTGACGGCATGCTGAAGGCCTTCGAAGAAGCCGTCTCAGACTTGCCGGAAGAGCGCAAGCACATCGAGATGTTCACCCCGCCGAAGATCACCGCCAGAAGCGACGTACCTCCCTACGAGCTCTTTCTGTCGGCGAGCAACAAGCTGGCGACCGTCACGCCGGATGTGGGCCTTCTCGGGACTCTTGACGCGCTCGGCGTCGACGTACCCGTGTCCTGCGGCGGCGGAATCTGCGGCGCCTGCCGCACGCGCTGGACTGAGGGGCCGCCCATCCATCGCGATCGCGTCCTTTCGCCTGCTGAGCGGGAGCAGGAGCTCATTGTCTGCGTGGGCGACTGCGCGGGAGCCCGCTTGGTGCTGGACTTGTAGATCGGTCAGAGTCCCGGTTCGCAGTTTGAACTACCGGCGTTTTGGTGCGAGATCGATGCGGGCGATAACAGGAAGATCCGAGCGCAATGACACTCAACCTCAAATTCCTCCGTGTGCAGAGCGGCATGACCCTGGAGCAGCTTGCCGCTGATTCCGGCTTGACCCGAAGCTATCTTTCCAAGCTGGAGCGCGGGCTCTCCTCTCCGTCAATCGGTTCTGCACTCAAGATCGCGGAGGCTCTCGGAACGACTCTAGACCGCTTCTACGGACAGCCGGACGACCACGACCCCATCACCATTGTCCGCGCGAAGAAGGGGAAGGCGGGCGACGTGGACACGCACCTGTCGCTCGTCGCCGGACTGGCTCCCGAACGCACGATGCGCGCCTTCATCGTGCGGCCGACCAAGACGGCCAAACGTGGTCGCATCATGAGCCACCACGAAGGTGAAGAGATCTTGTTTATCCTGACCGGCCGAATCGAACTCGTCATCGGTAAGCGGAAGGAGATTCTGAATCCGGGCGATTGCATTCAGTTCGATTCCACGATCCCACACAAGCTGATCCAGGTCTCTTCCGGACCGGCGTCGGCGCTCGTCGTGATAGCGACCAAAGCCCCATAGAGGTGCCTAGATGCCGATCATGCTGCGAAAGAAGGACTTTTACGCCGGGCTGCTCATGGTGCTGCTGGGCGCAGGGATCGGTCTCAACTCGACGACTTATTCGCTCGGGTCCTTGGCGCATGTGGGGCCGGGCATGTTTCCGTTCATTCTCGGCGTCATGATGGTCCTCGTCGGATCCTTGATCTTCGTCACGGGGCTGGCGGCGCCTCTCGAAGAGGGAGAGCGCATATTGCCGCCGGTCATGGAATGGCGCGGCTGGGCCTGCATCCTCACGGGGCCGCTGATGTTCATCCTCTTCGGCGCTTATTTCGGCATGGCTGCGGCCACCTTCATGTGCGTCTTCGTGTCGGCGCTCGGCGACAGGACCGCTACGCTGAAAGCCTCGGTCGCCTTGGCCGCGGTCGTCACTGCCGCCGGCTGTCTCCTCTTTTCATACGTGCTGAAGGTTCCTTTCCCGCTGTACCGTTGGGGGTTCTAGATGTTCGCGAGCGCGCTTTCAGATCTTTGGTACGGGTTCGGTGTCGCCTTCGAGCCGCAGAACGTTATGTGGTGTTTCATCGGCGTCCTGGTCGGGAACATGGTGGGCGTCCTGCCGGGAATGGGGCCGCTCGCTACCATCTCGGTGCTGCTGCCCTTGACCTTCGGCATCAAACCGGTCGGGGCCATCCTGATGCTGTCGGGGGTGTTCTACGGAGCTCAATACGGCGGCGCGATCTGCTCGATCCTGCTCAACTTACCTTGTCACCCGCCGCACGCGGTAACGTGTCTCGACGGATTTCCGCTGACGAAACAAGGCCGCGGCGGTGCAGCTCTCGGCATCACTGTACTATCGTCCTTCGTCGGTGCGTCCTGGGGCATATTGGAGATGATCTTTCTAGCTCCACTGCTGGTGAAGGTCGCGCTTGAATTTGGTCCAACCGAAATCTGCTCGCTGATGCTTCTCGGCCTCCTCGCAGGCTCGACCTTGGCGAAGGGCTCGCCGCTCAAGGGCATCGCCATGACTTTACTCGGCCTGTTTTTGGGCATCGTGGGGACGGACGTCGAGACGGGTTCGGAGCGCTTCACGTTTGGTATCCCGAACCTCCTTGACGGCATCGAACTCGTCGGCCTCGCTCTCGGTCTGTTCGGTATCGCCGAATTCATGAAGAGCGTGAACCAGTATTCCGAAGTGAATACGCGTTATTCGAATGTTGGGTTGCGCGATCTGCGTCCATCGCGCGATGAACTCCGGCGCTCGATCCCGGCGATGTTGCGCGGTACCATCATCGGCAGCCTGTGCTCCCTCATTCCTGGAACGGGCCCAACGATCGCTTCCTTCATCTCCTACGCGGCCGAGAAGAAGGTTTCGAAGACACCAGAGAAGTTCGGCACTGGGATGATCGAAGGCGTCGCCTGTCCCGAGGCATCCACGCATTCGTCGGTTCAGGGCGACTTCATCCCGACGATGAGTCTCGGCATACCTGGCGATGCAGTCATGGCTCTCATACTCGGCGCGCTCATGATCCAGGGCATCGTGCCAGGTCCGCAACTCATCAAAGAGCACCCGGACATCTTCTGGGGCTTGGTCGCGAGCTTCTGGATCGGCAACATTATGTTGGTGCTGCTCAATGTCCCGCTGATCGGGCTGTGGGTGAAGCTCCTGATGATTCCGTACAAGTATCTTTATCCAAGCGCGTTGTTCTTCGTCGCGATTGGCGTCTACTCGACCAACAACGACATGTTTCAGGTCGGCGAGACCGTCGTCGTCGGATTGGTCGGCTACCTGCTACTGCTACTCGACTTCCACCCGGCGTCGATCCTCCTCGGCTTCGTGCTGGGACCGCGCTTGGAAGAGAACTTCCGGCGATCCCTTCTGATTTCTCGCGGCGACGCGACGATCTTCGTCGAGCGCCCGATCAGCGCGTTCTTTCTCCTTCTATGCGTGGCGTTGCTCGCTGGGCAGGTCTACGTGCGCCTGCGCAAACCGAAGCCCTTAGCTGCGCTCGGAATGGCGGATGGATGATGGCCCCCTGTTCGGTCGCCTCGACTGAGCGCGACCTTTTGCGCTCCGCTCCTCGCCGCCACTTGTCTGATTGTATGGTCGACGACAACGGCGACCTACGAATTGACGCCGTGGCGTCGACCCGGGCCACGTACCACCTCGCCGCGTCATCTGCTCGGTGGTTCTCTAGAGAGTAGCATTAAGCCCGTGCCGTATGCTCGCTTGTGGGAGATGGGTCTCGCGTCGAATCGTCCATGATCGACCAAAGTGGTGTCGGGAGGCGGTATTGCGCTAGCAATCGGCACGATGCATCGCATAGATGCTGCCACAGCGCATAAAACGGGCAGGTGGGTTCGTCTCCGCACAGCACCTTGCGAAGATTCCCAATGGCGGTGCAAATCTAGACGCAGTTACGCTCCTACCAGACCGACGGGGGAGCGAGACAATATGATCACAAAGCGAAAAGTTCTTTCACTTTTGGGCAGCGCTGTTCTGCTGAGTGCTTGGGTATCCGCCCCGGCAGCGGCAAAGGATATCGTCAAGTTCGCCTTCATCGGCCCGTTGTCCGGTGGCAATTCGGCACCGGGCCTCGGCGGACGGAATTCGGCAACCTTAGCGGTACAGCAGAGGAATTCAGACGCGAACGCGAAGTACACCTATGAACTCGTCACTTACGACGACGAGTGCAAGCCCAATGTCGGTATTCAGGTCGCGACCAAGGCGGCGTCCGACAATTCGATCGTCGCCGGCGTGACGCATTACTGCTCCGCCGTCGGCATCGCGACTGTCGATACCTATGCGCGCTTCGGGCTGCCGGTCGTCGTCTGGGGAGCGATCCTGCCGGAGATCACGTACGGCAACGACTATAAAGAAGTCCATCGCGTCAATGGCACGATGATAAACGAAGGCAAGCTGGCCGCGGAATTCCTGACCAAGCAAGGCTACAAGAAGTTCGTGATGATTCACGATACTACCGACTACGGCAAAGGCCAATTCAAGTATTTTTCCGAGTACCTGAAGCCGACCGGCGGTGAGATCCTCGCTACCTTTCCAGTAAGTCCCGATCAGCAGGACTTCACGGCAGAACTCACCAAGATCAAGGAACTGAAGCCGGACGTGATCATGGTTGGCGGCTTGACGCCCCTCGGCGTCCGCCTGCGGTCACAGATGGATCGCGTGGGTGTTCAGGCCCAGTTCGCTGGGGTCTCCGGCATCATGACGGCGGGCTATATCGAGGGCGCAGGCGTGGCGAGCGAAGGAACGGTCTCGTTCCATAATGGCGCGCCTTTGAGCAAGTATGCTGAGGGCCAAGCCTTCCAGGAGGCGTACGCCAAAGCCGGTTTCCGCGAGGATCCGGACGCGTACGGGCCGTTCGCCTATTCGGCTGCGAACCTGATCATGGATGCGATTGAGAAGGTCGGCCCAGACCGCAAGAAGGTGAAGGCCGAACTGAACGGAACGAAAGGGTACAAGGCGCTCGTCGGCGAGATCAACTTCGACGACCACCGCCAAAACATCATGAGCGCAAACGTCTACGTCGCCCAGGGTGGGAAGTGGGTTTATTGGCCGGATAGTGACTACGCGACCGGCAAGAAGAAGGTCGGAAAGGACTGACGGATTTAAGAGTGGCTGCCACGCGCATTGAGACGCGCGGCGGCCATCACTCCCCGAACTTCGGAATCGTGCGATGGACCTCGGAATACTGGCGCAGCAGGTGTTCAACGGCGTAATGCTCGGCGTCATTTACGCGATGATCGCCGTAGGCTTCTCGCTGTTTTTTGGCGTGCTCGATGTGATCAAGTTTTCCCACGGCGATGTTGTGACAGTTGGGGCGTTTTCGAGCCTGGGCGCTGTCGGAATCGCCGGGGGCCTGGTCGCACTTCCCCCGCTCGTCGCGCTGGGAGCGGGCATCGCCGCGGCCGTCGCGATCGGCGGTCTGGTGGGATCGCTGATTGGCCGCTTCCTGATCCTGCCGCTGCGCCAGGCGCCCGCCGTCAACGTTCTCCTGGCGACGCTCATGGCGGGAACCGTGCTCCGTGAAGCAATTCGACTGGGCGTTCCCAACGGCAGCAATCCGAAGCCCTTCCCTGCGCTGCTGCCGGCCGGATCCATCCGGCTCGGCTCCTTCAGCGTCGGTTTCGATAGCGTCATTATCCTCTGCGCGGGTCTGGCGCTGGTATTCGCGACGCACATTCTGATTTCGCGATCCCGAATGGGATTGGCCATCCGCGCTGTGGCGCAGGACGGTGAAGTCGCCAGGCTCGCTGGCGTCGATTTCCAGCGCGTCGTCCTGGGCACGTTCGCCCTTGGCTCCGCGCTTGCGGCCTTCGCCGGCTGCATGCTCGGGCTCTACTACCGGGAGATCAACTTCAACATGGGGCTACTTCTTGGTGTCATCGGCTTCGCTTCTGCCGTCGTAGGGGGGCTCGGAAGCCTGCTCGGGCCGATCATCGGCGGCTTTCTGTTCGCCGGTGTGCAGACGTTGGTCGTCGTAGTCCTGCCGCTCTCGAGCGCCTACAAGGATGTAATCGCCTTTGCCGCCGTGATCGTGTTGATCGGTCTGTTTCCCACCGGCCTGATTGCCGAGCGCAGAAGCGAGCGGGTGTAGGATGAGCAGTTTTCCGGCCTCCGCGCCATCCCTGTCCCTGATGATGCGACTTCAGCGCTTCCCGCGCGCGGTCGCGGCCTCCACCGTGCTGTTTCTTCTCGGAGGTGGCGCGTTTGTGATCCATTCGGAATCCCAGGCGCAGGTGCTCGGCACAGTCGCGGTATTCCTGGTCGTGTTCGCGCTCGCCGACAGATCGGCGGCGGGCAGGGAGATCGCGGCCATCTGCGACGATTTCAGCGGGTTCACTAACACGCTCGCGATGATGGCTGCTTTGACGATCGCGGCCGTCTTCAGTGGAGAGCACTATACGCTGCTGATGCTTTCGACAGTCGCGCTCTTCGCGACGGCATGCATCGGTTTGAACATCCAACTCGCGTTCGCCGGCATCGTGAATTTTGCGGGGGCCGCCTTCTTCGTGATCGGATCGTACACCGCCGCGGTGCTCACGGCTTATCCGGGCCTGCCTCATCTCGCGGTATTGGCGATCAGCGGTGTGGTCACTGGCGCGCTAGGCCTCGTACTGCTGCTTCCGGTCCTCCGCACACGCGGACACTACGCAGCGCTGGTTACCATGGCGTTCGGGCTGCTCCTGCGCACCCTCCTCGAGGTGAACGACACCCTCGGGGGACCGCAGGGAATGAAGATCAAGGGCTTTTCGCTCGGCGGCATCGACTTCAGCCAGACAACTTCGATCGGCCCGTGGGACGTTTCGTTCTACTTTCCGTATGCGATCCTCTCGGTTGTCCTGTTCGCGCTTGCGTTCGCCTTCGCCAGGCGCCTCGAGGCCTCCTGGATCGGGGTCGCGCTGGACGCCGTCCGCAGTGACGAAACGGCCGCATCAGTGTTTGGGCTCTCGATCGTGCGCTGGAAGGCCGTCGCGTTCATCCTGGGCAACGCCATCGTGGGTGTCGCCGGCGCCGTCTACGGCATGATGAACGGCTTCGTCACTCCCAACGGAGCTGGTCTGGGGGAATCACTCCTGTTGCTGTCGATCGTCGTGCTCGGCGGGCTAGGAAACATGTGGGGCGCAGTCGTCGCCGCGGGCATCATCATCGTCCTCCCGGAGAAGCTGCAGGCGATCCAGGAGTATCGCCTGCTCATCTTCGCGGTGCTGGTGCTCTGTATCCTGCTCTTTAGACCGCTGGGCATTTTGCCGCGGCCGGTGCGGGACTTCTCCCGCTTTTCCGCGAGTCGGGAGGAGGGGCTGTGAGCGGAACTCTGCTCGCGTGCACGGGATTGACGATGCGTTTCGACGGTCTGGTCGCTTTGGACCGCCTTGATTTCACGCTCGATCGCGGCGAAACCGTAGGTCTCGTCGGACCCAATGGCTCCGGTAAGACGACGTTCTTCAACGTCGTGACAGGCCTCTATCGCCCAGTTGCGGGAACCGTAAGGTTGGAGGGCCTCGATATCTTCGCAAAATCCCCCCAAACGATCGGGCAGGCAGGCATTGCCCGAACGTTCCAGCGATCGCGCCTCATGCTCGAACAAAGCGCATTCGACAATATCGTAGTCGGCAAACTCTCGTCCCTTGATCTCGGGCTGACGACGAACATCTTCCGCCGCGGACGCTGGCGCGCCGAACTCGAGGCGTCGGTCCATGAGGTGCGCGCGCTGGCCGGCCGCTTCAACCCGGTCATGGCCGACCGTCTGTTCCAGCCCGCCGGCTCTTTCACGATGATTGACCGGCGGCGCATCGAGATATGCAGGGCGCTGATAGCCAAGCCGCGCGTGCTGCTCCTCGACGAACCGTCGGCAGGCATGACCCAGGATGAGACCCGTCAACTCATGTCCGATCTTCTGGCGTTCCGGGCCGAGCTTCCGGGGCTCGCCGTGGTCCTGGTCGAGCACGAGATGGATGTGATCCGCAGGGTATCCGACCGCTGCGTCGTGCTGAATTTCGGCCGCAAGATCTTCGAAGGGGTGTTCGACGCGCTGATAGCGGACCGGGACGTGCAGACTGCCTATCTGGGAGAGGACGCATGAAGATCACGTCCGAGATCTCCCGCAAGCTGTCGGTCATCGGCGTCACGGCTGGTTACGACAAAGCGGACGTCCTAAAGAACGTGAACGTGGAGGCGAAGCCTGGTCAGGTAACGTGTATCCTCGGGGCCAACGGCGCCGGCAAGAGCACGCTCATCCGGACGATCCTCGGCCTCAACCGGGCACGGAAAGGCGATATCTACTTCGGAGGCGATGCGATCGCGCGGATGCCCACGCACCGGATTGCCGCCCTCGGGATAGCGACAGTCCCTGAGGGAAATCGCGTCCTTCCGAAGATGACGGTGTCGGAAAATCTCCAGGTAGGGGGACTTCTCATTCGGGACAATGCCCGCGTCGCGGCCCGAATGGAGGAGCTATTCGAGACGTTTCCGAGGCTTAAGGAACGATCCGGCCAACTCGCCGGGACTTTGTCCGGCGGAGAGCGCTCGATGCTCTCAATCGCCCGCGGTCTGATGACGGACCCGGAACTGATCGTCTTCGACGAGCCGTCTCTCGGTCTTTCGCCGCTGTTCGTGTCCGAGGTATTCGCGATCGTGAAGAGGCTCAAGGCCGCGGGACTTTCAATCCTGTTGGTTGAGCAGAACGTCCGGCAAACGCTGCAGGTTGCGGACTATGGCTACGTACTCGTTCAAGGCCAGGTGATGGCCGAAGGAGACGCCGAGACGCTCATGCAGAATCCCGAACTGCACAGAGCGTATTTCGGCGTCCATTAAGGGAGAGCGCAAGGAAATGACCATCCAGATACACGAGCGGGTAAATCCGCTGCGAAAGCCGAAGGGTTTCGAACCGGTCGTCCAGCGATGGTCGACCGCGTTCGTGAACGGCTGCGAGGAGATCTGCGTTGCCTTCCATGGCGTTCAGGGAAAGTCGGCGGAGGAGGTGCAGGCTTCGCCGTTCTTCCGGTGGATAGAGGCGGCGCTCATGTTGCGCAACGGCCCGACGGTCCACGATCACGCTTGGTTCGTGGATCAGAACGGCCTGCACACTCATATCGTGTCCGCGTATTGGGTCGACCGGCAGAAGCGCGACGACTGGATGACCGACCCCCACGTGAAATCGTGGTGGGAGAACGAGGCACGCCTAGCCGAACCGACCGGTTGTTTCCGCGAAAGCATCACTGTTCCTGTCGACCGCCAGGAGAGCATCTATTGGTTGGACTACCCCGCCGGTTTGATGCTTTCCAAGGAAGTGGCGATCTATCCGACGCCCTATTGCGGCTACTACGGCGCGATGCGGGACCGCATTCCGCTGGCTGCGGCGGACAAGCTGGAATCGCCAATGCCCGATCTGCCGGCTCCGCAGGAGCGGCCGACGAAGGGGGCGCGCTGGCGTATCGTCACGCCCGAAAATCTCGCGATCATCCGGTCAGCGGCATTCTGGGGGCGCTGCGATCCGTCTCAGACGGAGGACTATATGCGCGAACTGCGCGCTCCTCTTCTGCGCGGCATGGATTTCCTCAAGGAGAGCCCCACTGCCACCGGGTGCGCTTCGCTACGCTTTCAGCAGACATGCGACATCGCTGGCGAATCTGTGCTCGAGACGCACGCGCTGGGCTACTTCCTATCGCTCAAGCACATGGAGAACTGGGCGGAGCATCACGCGTCGCACGAAGCGATTTTTTCGGCGGCTATCGCGCGCTACCGAAGATACGGAAAGGCCAACCAACTGCGGACCTGGCACGAAGTGTTCGTCATTCCGCAGCAGGGGAACGTCTTCGAGTACGTGAACTGTGCGCCGGGGACGGGCCTGTCGAGCTACTTCGACGGCGAGAGGCTGTCGGCCTGACATCACGGTATCAATTCGAACGAGAGAAAATCCATGTCTTCACAGGTCAAGGTCGCCGCGGTGCATGCCGCTCCAATCTTTCTCGATAAGACGGCCACTACTTCGAAGGCCGTTTCCATCATCCGCGAAGCCGCGAAAGCAGGAGCGCAACTGATCGCGTTCCCCGAAACCTACATTCCCGCTTTCCCAGTCTGGGCAGCTCTCTGGGCGCCGATCGACAACCACGATCTATTCGTGCGCATGGCCGAGCAGTCGGTCGCCGCAAACGGTCCCGAGATCGCAGCTATCCGCAACGAAGCGCGCACGCTCGGCGTCACCATTTCGATGGGTATTAGCGAGAGTTCGCCCGTCAGCGTGGGGCTGATCTGGAACAGCAACATCATCATCGGCCCCGACGGAGTCGTGCTAAATCATCACCGCAAGCTGGTTCCGACCTTCTACGAAAAGCTCGTATGGGCGGCGGGGGATGGCGAAGGTCTCCGGGTCGTTGATACCCCGGTTGGACGCGTCGGCAATCTGATCTGCGGCGAGAACACCAATCCTCTCGCCCGATACAGTCTGATGGCTCAGGCGGAGCAGGTCCACATTTCGAGTTGGCCGCCCATGTGGCCGACCCGACGGCCCAAAGGCGGAGGAAACTTCAACAACGTCGGCGCAAACCGCATCCGCGCGAGCGCACACTCATTCGAGGCAAAGGCGTTCGGCATCATCACAGCTGGCTTCATGGACAAGGCGCTGCGCGACTTCCTCATAGAACGGGATTCGACCGTTGCGGACGTGATCGACGCGACGCCCCGCGCGGTGAGCTTCTTCGTCGACCCAACCGGCGAGACTTTGGGAGACGCGCTTCAGGACGAGGAGGGTATCGCGTATGCCGAGTTCGACCTGCGTCGCTGCATCGAACCCAAGCAGTTCCACGATGTTGTCGGCTACTACAACCGGTTCGATGTCTTCGATCTGACCGTCAGCCGAAAGCGTCTGGTGCCGGCCACATTCGTCGATGCGCTGACAGAAATGGAGAGGACCGAGTTGGGCGAACGTCTTCAGAGTTCCCCCGATATTCAGCCTGCGAACTGATCCACCGGTTAGATGGATTGCAACAGAGGAGGCGGCATTGAGCGACAGATTTCGCGATCGACTATTCCGGGTGAGGGGCTGCTTCTGTTGCGCCCCGAGCGACGCGCCCAGGACAACGGTCGAAAAGACCTTGGCGCACGGAATCGAGCAGTCCCTCCTGCATGCCCTGTTTCCGGAACCTGTTCTTCGACGGCAGCTTCTGAAGTCGGTTGGCGCCGCGACCCTTCTGGGTGCCCTTAGTAACATTCTCCCGGTGTCGACCCTCCAAGCCATCGCGCAAGAGAAGAAGCCGCTTGAAAAAACCAAGCTCAACGTTGGCTTCCTGGCCATCACGTGTGCTGCGCCCTTGATCTACGGCGAACAGATCGGCTCCTACGCAAAGGAGGGTCTTGAGGTCTCGCTGCAGAAGATCGCGGGTATCGCCCTTATCAGGGACAAGATGGTGAACGGCGAACTCGACGTCTCGCAGCAGGTCATGCCCGTGCCTCTCACGATGACGGCAGGTCTCGGCGGCAACCAGCAATCGATCAAGGTTCTGACCATCCTCAACCAGAACGGCAACTCGCTCGTTCTCGCGATGAGGCATAAGGACAATCGCGATCCGAAAAACTGGAAAGGGATGACCTTCGCCGTCCCCTTCGACCAGAGCCATCAGGCATTGCAGTTGCGCAACTATCTTGCCGCGCACGGCCTCGATCCTGACAACGACGTAAAATATCGCGTCGTCCCGCCGACGGAATACGTTTCGAATCTGCGGGTCGGCAGCATCGATGGTTTCTTCGGTGGCGAGCCGGGCGGACAGCGTGCAGTGTTCGAAGGCGCGGGCTTCATCCACCTCATTTCGCGCGAAATATGGGATGGTCACCCGTGCTGCGCAGTATCGGCGGCGGAGAGCTGGATTACGCAGAACCCGAACACCTTTATGGCCTTTTACCGGGCGATCGTGGCGGCCAGCCTTCACGTCTCTGACGACCGAAACCGTGCCGGGATGGCGAAAGTCCTATCCAAGCCGCAATACCTGAACGCGCCCGAAGTCGTCATCGACCAGGTCATCACCGGGCGGTACGCGGACGGGCTTGGAGCGATTAAGGAGGACCCGAAGCGCGTCGATTATCGGCCCTTCCCGCAATACTCCGCCGCCGTCTGGCTCATGACGCAGTTGAAGCGGTGGAAGATGCTGAAGGAGGACATCAACTACAAGGCTCTTGCCGAGAAGGTGATGCTGGCGACCGACGCGGCGCGGATCCTGAAGGAGGAGGGTATCGAACCTCCGCCGATCGCCTTCGGCAAGGAGCAAATTCTCGGTCGCGAGTTCGATTCCGCCAAGCCGGAGGAATACCTGGCGAGTCTGCAAAAGACCTAGGGGCGACCCTTCGAAAGGCCTCACTATGTCTGATCGAGGGACCTTGAAACGCGGGAATTGCCGAAACGGTGGTCTCACGAGCGTCCGGGCCGCCATTGGCCAAGGTCCGATGGAAGGCTACAGTGTCGATATCGTCAGCTGTCCCGGATTATGTCGGGATGCCTATTCGAGTGGATCGGGAAACGGGCGGCCGCATTGTTCGATTGGAACGATCTCGTATTCTTTTTGGAGCTTGCCCGCCAGGGGCGGCTGGCGCCCGTCGCCCGTCGCTTGAAGGTCGATCATACTACGGTGAGCCGCCGGATCGCCGAACTGGAGAAGGATCTTTCCGTCAAGCTCTTCGACCGCAACCGCGACGGCTTTGTGCTGACGGAGCGCGGGCATCGTTTGTTCGACATCGCGGAGCGCATAGAACAGGAGGCCTCAGCTGTCGAGCCAGCCATGGGGGCGGACAATGCGACCGCAGCGGGGAGGGTCCGTGTGGTGACGATGGAGGGTATCGGAGCCTTCTTCCTGGCCCAGCGCTTCGCCGAACTCGCGGTTCAGAGTCCAGGCATTACCGTCGAGCTGGTGACTGAACGGCACATCATCAGCCTTACTAAACGCGAGGCCGATATCTTCATCAGCTTCGTGCACCCTACCGGAGCGAAACTCGAGGTCAAGAAGCTCGGCTCGTTCCGACTAGCCCTCTACGCCAGTCAAGGTTATCTCGATCAACGCGGTGCGCCGAGGGACCGGGACGAACTGCCGGCCCATACCTTTGTGGACTACGTGGAGGATCTGATCGCAATTCAACCCGTCCGCTGGCTGCTCGATGTGCTGGATCCTACGAATGTCGCTTTCAGGTCGTCGAGCATGCACGCGCAGCAGCAAGCGATCGCTGCGGGAGCCGGGATTGGATTGCTGCCCCTGTTCTCCGCGAAGGCCGATCCAAGGCTGATCCCGGTGCTTCCCGACCAGGTGAAGGTCTATCGGGACGTCTTTCACTCGGTCCACGAAGACCTACAGTTCCTCGGGCGCGTCCGGACCGTGAGCCGCCATCTGTCTCGCGTCTTCGAGCGCGACAACGCCTACCTGAACGAGTTCTAGAGCTGTTGTCCATGCTGCGGCTGATGGTTCAGGCGTCACAGGTCGGCTTCGCTTGGATCGCGGTATCGCTACGGATAAAGTCGATGTCTGAAGCATTCACCTACAAGATAAGGGGCTTCTACGGGCGAATTCCAGCCGAACCCCACATGCTGACCGAGCGGACGACGCCGACAAAGGACTGCATCGTTCTCTGCCACCTGGGCGTCCTCGAGGCGAGCGACGGCGACGCATGGGAGATCGAAGTCGCGGGCATGGTCCACCGGCCGATGCGGCTCACGGTAAGGGATCTCAAGCAGATGCCCAAGGTGAGTGTCTCGTCTGTGCATCAATGCGCCGGAAGCCCGCTAGCTCCGGATAGACCGACGCAGCGCGTCTGCAACGTGACCTGGGGCGGGGTGCGTCTGGACGATGTCTTCCGACTCGTCGAGCCGGACTCCGGGGCGGCCTTTGTCTGGTCTACCGGCGCGGACTCGGGCGAGTTCGGCGGCTTGGATTGCGGACAATACACGAAGGATCTTCCTCGCTCCCGCGTCGGAGCCGACGTCCTCCTGGCCTACGAGATGAACGGCGAACCGCTGTCGCCCGAGCATGGTTATCCGCTGCGGCTCGTGGTGCCAGGGTTCTACGGGACCAACAGCGTGAAATGGCTGCGAAGGATCGAGCTTCGCAAAGAGCGCGCTCTTGGTCCCTTTACGACGCGTTGGTACAACGACATCCTTGCCGAAGGCGTGACGCGCCCGGTCTGGAACATTGCCCCGCAATCGATCATCGTGTGGCCAGCACCGGGGACCGTGCTGGAGCAGGGGACATCTATTCGAGCATGGGGTTGGGCGTGGGCGGATGACGGCCTTGCGGGCGTCGAGATTAGTCTGGATGCGGGACTTTCCTGGAAGGGGTGCGCGCTCGAGGAGCCGACCGGCCGTTCTTGGACCAAATTCGTCTGTGACTTTGAGGTGGTCTCGGAACAACGAAGCATCGTCTCGCGCGCGACCTCCCTTTCCGGAGAGCGTCAGCCGGACGACGGAAGGAGAAACGCTCTCTATCGTGTCCCTGTTACGATCAGAAGAGGGCCGGCATTGCCATAGGCGAGCGGTCCCCACGCTCCGGCATACACTCGCAGCCCTTGTCCGGCCAGGAGCCACGGTGTCCGCGTGTGTCGAGGACAGGTGCAGATATGACGCTGGTTATCTCGCCGAGAGCCGGATGGCGGGAATGTCCCCGCCCCGGGTCTCAAAGGTGAAAGCCAGCCGGGTTGAGCTACTCGTCCACCATTCACCTGGTGTACGAAACCAACGTGGAGCCGCTTTGATCGCGCGCAGAATCACGGAACAAGCTGTCAGCGGCATGACGGCGCCAGTGATATAGCGTACGCCGCGATACGCAGTTGCTCGATCAGCTCAGTGCTTTCAGGAGCACTCCCCGAGTATGTCACTCCTTGCCATCGACCGTCAGCAACTTTAGACGGCGCAGCGCGCTTTCGGCAATCGAGTTGGCCATTTTCTCCGGGAAGCCCTTCGGAAGTGCACTTAGAACCTGGTCGATGCTGTTGGCGGCGGTATCGTTCAGTTGTTGGAAGACGCCGGCGACAATTTTGTCAGACAGACCGCAGCTCTTCGCAGTTTGTACGAAATGCCGGCCGACCACCGTGTGCACCACGTAATGCCGCTTGTCCCCGACCGCCATGGCTAGCTTCATCTGATTTTGCGTGATCTGCTTGGCGTCGAGGCTCGGCTGGGTGGAAATAATGTCGTAGAGCGGCGTCAGCACGAACCGCCCGCCAGGTGCGAGGCGGATGCTGAAGTTCTTGGCATGACCGTCAGTTGCAGCGAGAAGCCAGAACACGATCTGGGCTTTGAAGAAGATCGCTTGGTCGGCTTCGGGCGTATCGCTTCCCTTGAGGAAGTCGGAAATCTTGCGGATACCGGGACCGCCATCGCCTTCGTATTTGCGCGCTGGCGGGACAGAAAGCGCCTGGCAACAATCCTCTTGCGGTATACGCAACAGCCGTCCGTCACGCGCCCAAATGCGGTCGAAGCGTTCGATGACGAGGACGCGCCGGTCCGCAAAATCGACGATGCGTGATTTCGCGGCTGGCAAGCCCAGTGCGGCGACGAGCTCCAGGCAAAGGTGCTCGTTCTCGACGCTGTCGGTCAAGTCGATCCCGTTCGCCAGGCGGCCGATCTGCGGCTTGATGATGTGGGTGGTGGCGGTCGTACCGTGGGGTATGTGCCACTTATCGTTCCAATAGAGGAGGGCCGTCTTTTCCTGCGCCCCCGCCAAAGAAATGCGAAAGTCTTGGTCCGGACCGATGCCAAGTGGGTTGCTGGCGAGATTGGCCAGCATTCCTGCGATGTCGTCGTCGCTCGCCATGCGGGCATCGATGGCACCCGCCGCGCCCGGCGGGGCACCGTCAGGAAGGAATTGCAGGGCTCCGACGCAATCGCGGCCGATAGCGGAAAGCAGGTTATAAGCATCTGCACCGTCCGCGTGCGAGCGTTCGGCAACGCGTCGGCGGATATCGTCATTGTCGGGAAGAAGGTTGTCGAAGACGGCGACAACCGGATCACCAATATAGCGGTCTTCGCGCAAGGGAAGCGAGACCGAAACCGGAATCGCATTCTCCCAACCGAGCCAATCCTTATCGTATTGGAAGTCGATCGCGCCGCTACTCTCGCGGCGGAGCCGGCCGACCAGTCTTGCGTTGAGGTATACATTGAGCGGCGCGCGGGCCGGGCGGCGCGCCATCAGAATAGATCTTCTATCGCGTCGGCCGGCACTTTTGTGCGCGGCCGGATGACGAGCTCGAGATCGAGCGCTGCAATAGCATCCATAAGGATGCGCAACTGGGTTGCGACTTCGCCAGCTTCCAGTTTGGATACGGTGGCTTGCCGCGCATGCATCTTCTCGCCCAAGCCGCCTTGGGTGAGGTTCTTCTGCCGCCGGTATCGCCTGATACCAGCCCCGAGCTGCTTAGGTGTGCGAGCAATCGTCTCCATCAAGTCCAGATACGCGAGCGCGTATAAATTGTCAATATACGTGATCGCGTATAGAGGCGATTTATGCGCGTACGCGTATAAGCGCCAAAATCCCGCCCCCGCGCATCTCCTGGATGTGGAACCCAGAGCGGGACTTCCTAGCGACGCTCAGCGATGAAGATAGATCATAGGCTAGTACAACCTCCGCGAATTAGACCAGAAATGGCACTGCGGCGCCCCGGAAGCCACCCGACCTCCGTCAGGAAGGCCAGGAGGACGTGATCGCGCAAGATATTCTCCGAAGGCGTCGTCATCGGCCATCACTGGTCGCACCCGAACTGATGGACACTAAACCTGCTCGCGATAAAGTTGCAGCGGGCGCGCCCCCTCACGACGAAAGCCCGTTCGGTGCAAGAATGATGTAGCGCTCGAGGCGGTTGCTCGTTCTTACCAGGTAGATGCTAGGCATTGCCGATCAAGCGCAACATGGCTGCTGCGCCGTAGGGACCGACATAGCAGGCGCGGTGCCGCACGGCGGGTCCGCCCAGCAACCGCGGACCTTGCGGAGGTCTTTCGCGCCGCCCTGTCGGTTTGACATCACCGTGCTATCGACCACAGCTACTTTGGTAATGAGCGTAGGCAGACTGCCTTTGCAGTTCGCGTCCGGACATTCAAGAAGAGTCGGCACGTCTTATCTGCTGCACCAGCCGGCGATCAACCTGTGGCGCATATCAATCCGTCGAATCTGACGATCCTCGCTCGTTGTCTTCTACCAATTCCCAAACCTCCTTATCCCGCTGCCATCTCCGCGTCTTTTCTATGCCGAACATGACGCCGTCTCGAACAAGGACGGCATGAGTGTTTGCGAGGCCGTGCCGACGGGTCTTGCCTTTCATTGACTAGCCGCCGCCGGGTTAGCCAGCGTTTCGCTTGCTCCGCGACCTGCATCTTCTTGACAAAACGAAACGTACTGTATCTAAAATGCCTGCCGGGCATCAAAAGGTCAGATATCGATGAGTGATTTGAGAGACGAGCAATCGACCCCCTTGGCCGCAATCAAGTACAAGCCGGTCCGAAGGATCGTCACGGGAGAAGACAGTGAGGGGCGCTCCTTAATCGTGTCGGACGGGCCTACGCCGAATGTCACGATCACCAAGTTTGCGTCGGCGGCACAGGTCCCATGGGCTACAGGCGCCGCCGCCGCCGCCGGAGATGATCCGGCGCCCGCCGGTCACGCTTTTGGATTTCACTCCGAAGGCGGGTCGCTGCTGAGGATCGCCGACTTCCCGCCCGATGAAGAGATCAACACCGCGAAGCTCGCCGAATTCCTGGCTGAAAACCACGTTGTTGGAGATCGGCCCGGTCGACACTTCTGGTTTCACAAAACGCTCTCTCTGGACTATGCGATCGTGCTCGAAGGCGAGATCTACGCCATGATGGACAAGGGCGAAACGCTTATGCGCGCCGGTGATGTCCTGATCCAGCGCGCAACCAGCCACAGCTGGTCAAACCGATCGGGAAAGCCATGTCGAATGGCCTTTGTGCTTCTTGCGCTTCCGGATGACGACAGAAGGTGAGCGGCTCGGATCCTCGTGTCGGCAGGCGCAAGATCGGCTGGAGCCGATGCGGTCTGCGTCCGAGGCTGACGAGGCGGTGATCCGTGGAGGATATTTGAATGCGGCGCCATTTCAGGCAAGATTCTGTCAAGCTTTCGAACGGACTCGGCGTGCACTACCACGAGTGGCCAGGGCCGCGACCGAACCTGATATTTCTGCATCCTTCTCTCGGCTATGGTCGGATGTGGGAATTCATGGCCGAAGCTCTGGGGGGCCGGTTTCAAATCTACGCTCCCGATCAGCGAGGGCATGGCCGCACCGACAAGGCTGACGGCGACTATTCGGCGCAAGAATACGCCGAAGATCTCGCAATCTTCATGCAGGAACTGGGGATTGATAGTGCGATCCTTGTCGGGCACTCCCTCGGCGGCCGGGTTGCCCAAGTCTTCGCGGCCCGTTATCCGCAGCGTGTGTCAGCCCTTGTGCTGATCGCCGGTCCTCATCTCAGCAACTTCTATGGCACACGCGACAGTGCGCAGAGTGTGCTCGAAGGTGCCTACAGTACTGTAAGTCAGCCTGATGAGTTCAAATCGAAGGAAGCTGCCTATGCATTCATGAGGCCGAGAAAGCCTTTCACTTACGATCCGGATGCTGCGCTCCATCATCGAATCGAACACAACTACGTGCATACTGGCGACGGTCGGTTGATCCCGCGCTATGACAAGATACGCGTCGCGCAGGGGCTCGCGCACCTCAGCTATAATCTCCGTCCTTACGCCGCACGGGTCGAATGTCCCGTCTTGATCATGCGGGCGAGCCTTGGCGTCGCGCTTACGCGTGAGCAAGCCGATGAGCTCGTGCTCTTCTGGCGCAACGCGCAAGTGGTGGATGTTGAGGGGCACTACGCTCTTCAATTTGAAAATCCTGCCGGCGCAGCAAACGCTATCACTCAATTCTTGTCGGAAACGGGAGTAGTCTAGGCCTTGGGCCGGCTGGTCGGATGGTCCTGATCGGCCTGATCAGCTTTGACCGACCTCGAAGGCCGACACGGATCAATGACCCAACTTCACTTTCGAACGTCGTGGCTTCCGTCGCGCATCCGGCACGCGGCCACCGTGGTGGAAGGTGGCCTGCCAGCGTTCTTGCGGGGGAGTAGCCTCGTGGCGGGTGTGCTAAAGAGAGCTGGTCCCGGTTGTCTGAACAGAATCTCCGCGTCGATAAGTGGAGCCTCTGCCGGGGTTAGGCCGCCATGCGG
>NZ_JBVVPN010000056.1:0-38856 GCF_055811035.1 Bradyrhizobium sp. MI1.10 | reverse complement strand
GACGCCTCCCTTAAGTGGTGCTAAACACCTCCACTTTGGCACATCGATGCCGTCGGCGGGGCGTCCACCCCATCATAAAGGCTAATATATATCGTGATACGATATGTTTTCACGAGATAATTTTCGGCGTTCGACCAAAGACGAAATTGACAGAAGGCGTTCACAAGCAATGCTTGCGCCCAGGAGCTACACGCGGATGTGACGTGCCCGGCGCGGGCAGGCCCTCGAGGCCGGCCGCCGCCGGACAGGTCGTGCTTTGCCTGCAAACAACAACGATGTTCGGAGGAAACGATCATGACTGACAATCTCGTCCGCCGCGGCCTCTCGCGCCGTGGCCTGCTTCAGACCACCGCGGGCCTCATCGGCGGCGCGGTACTGCCGGGAATGCCGGCGTTTGCCGAGGACAAGCCGGCGATCGGCTCCTACCCCGCGGGGGTTTCGGGCTCCACCGCCTTCATCGGCATCTCGGTGCCGCGCACCGGCACCTATGCCGTGCAGGGTGAAGACGAGCTCAAGGGCTACCAGCTCGCGATCGAGCACATCAATGAAGGCCATGAGCTGATAAAGAAGATCTCGCCCAAGACCAGCAAGGGCGTACTCGGCAAGGAGCTGAAGTTCGGCGTCGCCGATTCCGCGGCCAAGCCGAACGAGGCGGTGCAGGCGCAGCAGCGCTTCATCAGCGAGAACAAGGCGATCATGATCACCGGCGGCACGTCGAGCGCCGTTGCGGTGGCGCTGAACAAGCTCGCCCAGCGCGAACATGTGATTTTCGTATGCGGCATTTCCGGCTCGAACGACACCACTGGCAAGGATTGCGTCCGCTACGGCTTTCGCCAGAACTTCTACGGCCAGACTGCGGCTGCAGCGATCGGCCCGGTGATGGTACGTGAGTTCGGCAAGGGCAAGAAGGCGGCGTATCTGACGCCCGACTACACCTACGGCCACACCGTTACCAAGTCGATGCAGGACTTCCTCGCGACGGCCGGCTGGACCACCGTGACCAACCAGGTCGCCCCGCTCGGCGCCCCCGACTACTCCTCGTACCTGCTGAACGTCGCGAATTCCGGCGCCGACGTGCTCATCAACGTCAACTGGGGTCACGACGCCGTGCTGTCGACCCAGCAAGCCAAGCAGTTCGGCGTGCTCGACAAGATGAAGCTGGTCGTGCCGTACCAGGTGCCTTTCATCGCGCGCGAGACCGGCGGCCTGATGCAAGGCGTCTACGCCGCCACCGACTATTGGTGGACCATCGAAGACAAATTCCCGCTGGCCAAGATGTTCAACGAAGCCTTCGAGAAGAAGTACGGCTACAAGCCCGAATGGGGCGCGGAGAACGCCTATGTCAGCTTCGCGCATTGGGCGCACATGTGCGAGCAGGCCGGCAGCTTCAGTCCGCCCGACGTGATCAAGGCCTACGAGAAAGGCGAGACGATCCCCTCTCTCGTCGGCGACGTGCATTACCGTCCCGAGGACCATCAGTGCGTTCGCCCGGTGATCATCGTCAAGGGCAAGCAGCAAAAGGACATGAAGAACAAGGAAGACTGGTACGACGTCGTCGAGATCGTCCCGGGCGACGGCCTGATGCAGAAGCCCGACGCCTTCGGCTGCCATCTCGGCGACTACAGCTGAGACCTCGCTAATTCCTGTGACGCCGCGGACTGCACTCCGGTCCTGCGGCGTCACCCTTTTTTGGACGCGCACCCTCGCGCGCCACAACAGCGATTGTCGCATGCTAAGTTGGCCCAACCTCGTTTCACAGCTTTTCAACGGGCTCGCGCTCGGCGCCCTGCTCGCGCTGATCAGCTCCGGCCTGACCATCATTTACGGCACGCTCGGCGTGCTCAACCTCGCGCACGGCGCGATGTTCATGATCGGCGGCTATGCCGGCTTCGTCGCTTATCAGTACACGGAATCGTTCATCCTTGCGGTGATCGCGGGCTCGCTGTTCGTGATGCTGCTCGGCGTTCTCATGGAACGCGTCATCATCCGCCATTTCTATCATCGTCCGCACGAGGATCAGCTGCTCGTGACGTTCGGGCTCGGCATCTGTTTCGTCGAGCTCGTGCGCCTGATCTTCTCGAGCCAGTCGCAGCTGGTGCCGCCGCCGGCGCTATTCCAGGGCATCACCAATCTCGGCTTCATGTTCTATCCGACCTACCGCCTGGCCGTCGTCGGCATCGTCGCGGTCGCGCTCGGCGCACTGTTCATCGTCCTCTACCGGACCCGGCTGGGCATGATTGTGCGCGCCGGCATCGAGGATTCGGTGATGGTCGATTCGCTCGGCATCAATGTCTATCGCGTCTTCATGGTGGTGTTCGGCATCGGCGCAATGGCCGCCGGTTTTGCCGGCATCGTCAACGCGCCGGTGGTGTCGCTGACACCGGGCATCGGTGACGACATCCTGGTCCAGACCTTCGTGGTGGTCGTGATCGGCGGCGTCGGCTCGTTCCCCGGCGCGATTCTCGGCGGCCTGATCGCCGGCGAGATCATCAGCGTCACCTCCATGTTCAACCCCGGCTACGCCTATGTGATGCTGTTTGCGGCGATGACGCTCGTACTCGTGGTACGACCGCATGGCCTGCTCGGCGTCCAGGGCCGCGAGTAAGCGATCACCTGATGCTCAAGCAACGCCCGTTTCTGATCGAAGCCCTGACTGCGATCGGCCTGATCGCAGCCCCCTTCGTGCTGCCTCATCTCGGCTTCGCGCCGAATACCGTGAACAGGATCCTGGTCTGGGGCCTGTTCGGGCTCGGCTTCGACATCCTGTTCGGTTTCACCGGCCTGCTCTCGTTCGGCCAGTCCGCCTTCTACGGCACCGGCGGCTTCGTCGCCGCCTACCTGCTGACGCGCGCGGGTTTCGGCAACGTGCTGGGTGCGCTGGTCATCGGCATGATCGCGGCCGCCGCGACCGGCTATCTGATCGGCCTGATCGCGTTGCGCCGCACCGGCATCTACTTCGCGATGATCACCGTGGCGATCGCGGAAGTGTTCTTCTTCGTCGAGTTCAATCCGCTTTCCGATTTCACCGGCGGCGAAAACGGCCTGCCCGGCGTGCCGACGCCGAGCTTCGATCTCGGCTTCACCTCCATCCACTTCACCAATGGCTGGTCGCTCTATCAGTTCATCGCGCTGTGCTACTTCGTCGGCGTCGTCATCGCCCTCAGGATCGTGCGCTCGCCGGTCGGCGCGATTCTGAGTGCGATCCGCGACAATCCGCTGCGCGCCACGGCCGTCGGCCACAACATCCATGGCTACAAGCTGACCGCCTTCGTGATCGCAGCCGCTTATGCGGGCTTCGCCGGCGGACTGCTCGGCGTGCTCCAAGCTTTCATGCCGCCCGACGCCTTCACCTTCGACACCTCGGGCCAGCTCGTGATGCAGACGGCCATCGGCGGCAGGGGAACGTTGTTCGGACCGCTGGTCGGCGCAACCGTTTGGCTCTTCCTTCAGGACTTCCTCCAGTCGGCGCTCGGCCTCGGCGCGGCCTGGAAGCTGGTGCTCGGCGTCGTGTTCGTGCTGCTGGTCTGCTTCCTGCGCGGCGGCATCATCGGCGGTCTTGCCGATCTCTACCGCCTCGTCTCGGGAAAGCGAAAGCAGACGGACGCGGAGATGGACCAGGAGGCCGCTGACGCCGCGGCCGCGCTGCAACCCCCACCGGCTCCGATGCAGGCCAAGGAAGTCGAGCATCCCGCCTATTCCGGGCCGATCCTGAAGGCCACCGGCCTGACCAAACGCTATGGCGGCCTCGTCGCCAACAGCGACATCGATTTCAGCGTCAATCAGGGCGAGCTGCGCGGGATTATCGGCCCCAACGGCGCCGGCAAATCGACCTTCTTCAAAATGCTGACCTGCGAGATCGCGCCGAGCTCCGGCCAGATCGTGTTCGAGGGGCGCGACATCACGGGATTAAAGATCACCGAGGTCTGCCAGCTCGGCCTCACCAAGAGCTACCAGGTCAACCAGCTCTTCACCGGGTTGACGGTGCGGCAGAACCTGACGATCGCCGCGCTGGCCGAGCTGCGTGGAAAATTCCGGCTCGACCTGTTCCGCAAGCTCTCCAGCGTCAAGGGCCTGACCGAGCAGGTGGAGCACACGCTTGCCCTCGTCAATTTGAGCCGCCGTGCCGATACGCCGGTATCCGAGCTCGCCTATGGCGAGAAGCGCAGACTGGAAATCGGACTCGCGCTCGCCACCTCGCCGCGCCTGCTGCTGCTCGACGAACCGCTTGCGGGCATGAGCCCACGCGAGCGCGTCGAGACCGTCAAGCTGCTCAAATCGATCGCGCGCGGGCGCACCATGATCATCATCGACCACGACATGGATTCGCTGTTCGAGCTGGTCGAGCGCGTGACAGTGCTCCAGGAAGGCAAGGTGCTACTTGACGGCACGCCGGAGGAAATCAAGGCCAACGCTGCCGTGCAGGAAGCCTATCTCGGCGGAGTTCACGGAGAGATCGCCGCATGAGCCTGATCGAGGTCAACGGCCTGAACAGCTATTACGGCGACTCCCACATCCTGTTCGACGTCGCTATGCGCGTCGAGCGTCATGAGGTGGTGGCGCTGCTCGGCCGCAACGGCGCCGGCAAGAGCACGACGCTGAAGAGCCTGATGGGCGTCGTGACGCCGCGTAGCGGCAGCGTGAAGTTCGACGGCATTGATATCGCCGGGCGAAAGAGCCACAGAATCGCCCAGGCCGGCATGCAGCTCGTGCACGAGGAACGCCGCATCTTCGGCAGCCTGTCGGTGGAAGAGAATATCCTGCTCGCCGGCATCACTGCGCCGAAACGCTGGCCGCTCGACCGCATTTACGAGATGTTTCCGCGGCTAAAGGAGCGGCGCAGCAACCGCGGCACCGAGCTGTCCGGCGGCGAACAGCAGATGCTCGCTATCGCGCGGGCGCTGGTGCGCGATCCCAAGATCGTGCTGCTGGACGAGCCGTTCGAAGGACTCGCGCCCGTCATCGTCCACGATCTCGTCAAGGCCTGCCGCGAGCTCGCCGCCGCCGGCCAGACCATCGTACTGGTCGAGCAGAATTTGGCGGCGACGCTGGCGCTGGCGACGCGGATCTACATCATCAACAACGGACATATCGTGCACGAGGGGCCGGCGTGGGAGCTTAAGGCCCAGCCGGAGCTGCTCCAGCGCTATCTCGGCGTCTAGAGTGCGGCGATCATTCGCCTGGCGTGAGCGGCGAGCACCGTCATGTCCTCCTTGTGCGTCTGCGCCGGCAGCAGCTCGATTCCGGCCCTGACAGGCATGACGTGCATGTGCAGGTGAAAGATCACCTGACCGCTGGCGGGCTCGCTGAACTGCTGAAGGATGATGCCCTCGGCGTCGAACGCCTTCATCGCGGCAATCGCGATTCGCTTGGCGGTTCGGGCGACCGCGGCGAGGTCGTCATCCGCGATGTCGAGGATGCCGCGGGCCGGCGCCCGGGGAACGACCAGCGTGTGCCCGGGCGAACGCGGCATGATATCGAGGAAGGCGAGGCTGTGGTCGTCCCGGAAAACCTCGAAGCAGGGGACCTCGCCGCGCAGGATCTTTGCGAAGACGTTCTGATCGTCGTAGGGCGTCATGGACCCTCCTTCATTGCGAGGCGGGATCTGACGCGCTCCTTTCCGTTGACGCAAGCAAGCCAGCCGATCTATCCACGATGCCAGGCAGGATGGTTCCATTGGCGACAGATTTCGATCCCGGACATAGCATCGAGAGTGCGCGGCGCGCGCTTACGGCACGGCTGCAATCGGCCGGCATCGAGCAGCCCGCCCTCGATGCGCGCCTGCTCATCGGGGCTGCGCTGAGGCTTGATCTGACCGGCATGGTGACGCAGGCGGCCCGGCAACTCGCACCTGAAGAGGCTGCGCGGCTGGAAGCATATGCGCAACGCCGGCTCGCGCATGAGCCGGTCGCCCGCATTCTCGGCGCCCGGGAATTCTGGGGCCTGCCGTTCCAGCTGTCCGAGGCCACCCTGGTGCCGCGGCCGGACACCGAGACCGTCGTCGAGCTGGCACTCGAAATCTTTCGCGAGCGGCAAGCCTCCCATCAGATGCGCATCGCCGATATCGGCACCGGCTCCGGCGCCATCCTGCTCGCGCTGCTGCACGAAATTCCCGGCGCCTTCGGCGTCGGCACCGATCTCAGTCTGACCGCGCTCAAGACCGCCAGAGACAACGCCGCGGCTCTGGGCCTCGCCGACCGCGCCAGCTTCGTCGCCTGCTCCTATGCAGCGGCGCTCCGCGGCCCGTTCGACCTCGTCGTGTCGAACCCGCCCTACATCCCGTCGGCGGAAATTCCGAAACTGAGCATCGAGGTGCGCGAGCACGATCCGCATCTGGCGCTCGACGGCGGCAATGACGGTTACGACGCCTATCGCGCCCTGATCCCGCAGGCGAGCGAACGTCTCGCCCCCGGCGGGGCACTGATCGTCGAGGCCGGACAGGGCCAGGCCCGAAATATTGAAACCTTGATGACGGCTGCCGCGTTAGTCGTGGACAGGCCGCCCAAGGCCGATCTGGCGGGCATTCCCCGGGCGGTTTCGGCCCGGAAAATGCCCCCATAAAAGCCGGATTGGGCTGCAAAAAACCTCTTGGAATATCCCTTGGGAACGACTACCTTCCGATCAACACATCGGTGCCGGCCCCGTAGACCTACGGGCGAAAGCCGGGCTCTCGGGCGAGAGCTTACTGATAATGGTTCCAAGCCGCAGGTCCTGTTGAGCGCGATGGCCATTTGAGCTGCGCTGCTTACCGACCGCAACGTGAACGAAAGCCTGATATTGCGCTTGAAGACTTACGCAACAAAGCAGGGCTTGTTTCGGCAGGCGATATGAATGGGTTCGCTGGCGATGGATGCTGGCGGTGGGGAACGCGTCTTTTGTTGAACGCGACGGTCGACGAACATCGGCAGGGATCAATCCGCTCTTGCGTGCGGTTGCGCGCAAGCGATGTGAACCGCTGTCATCAGGTCACTCTCGGCAATCAGTAATGCGTGCAACCTTTAGGGCTGGAATTAAAGGCAGGACATGAGAAACGGTCAGAACAAGCAGCGGATGCGCAACCGCAACAACAATAATAATAACAATAACAACAATAATAACCGGCGCGGCCAGAACCCGATGACCCGGGTCTACGAGTCCAACGGACCCGACATCAAGATCCGCGGCACGGCTTCGCATATTGCTGAAAAGTATCTCCAGCTTGCGCGCGACGCGCGCTCCTCCGGAGACCCCGTTGCGGCCGAGAACTACTACCAGCATGCCGAGCATTATTTTCGCCTGATCGCGACGGCTCAGGAACAGTTCCGGCAGAACCAGCAGCCACGCGGCGACGAGCCCATCAGCAACAGCAGCGGCGACGACGGCGAGGACGATGGCGAGAATTTCTCGAACTTCGGCCAGGAGCCGGGTTTTGTCCCACAGCCGCCACCGCAGCCCTTCACACGCGACCGCGACGGCCAGCGCGATCATCAACCGCGTGATCATCAGCCCCGCGACAACCACTATCAGCGCGACAACCAGCAGCCGCGCGAGCATCGCGAACGCGACCATCGTCCGCAGCCGCAATATCAGCCACAGCCGCAACCGCTGCCGCTGAACCAGCCCCAGCCCGTCGTCGCCGACGCCGTCAGCGTCGATCGTCTGCCCTCCTTCATCACCGGCCCGCAGCCGCAGGTGAGCGGTGGCGCGCCCGGTCAGGCCGGGTTCGAGGGTGGTGGTGGTGGCGAGCGCTTTCCGCGGCGGCGCCGCCGCCCGAATGGCCCGCGCCCCGAGCGCGAAGCCGCTCCGGCCGCCTCGAGCGACGAAGTGGCTCCCGGCGAGTAAGCCGCATTCACACGTTATCTTGCGCCAGATACCCTGACCTGAATCGTCCCGGCATGTCCGGGACGATTTGTTTTTAGCCGCGCGTCGCCGTCGTCGAGGACGGCACCAGCACCGGCTTCGCCAGCGAGGGAATCAGCCGCGCCCGCTCGCGCTTGGCGGGGATCGCGCGGTAGACCTGCTTGGTCGCCTCGACGATGTGCACGCCGGCGAAGGGCAACGACAGCGCCGCGCCGGCCCGCTCCCACATCTGTGCGGATTTCAGCACCCAGCCGCCGGCATAAGGCGGCATGAACAGCGCCTCGCCCCAAGCGGTCGGCGTGAACCAGGTCTGGCGCAACAGGTCGGTGATCTGCGAGCGCGAATAGGGCCGACCGTGACCGAACGGCGTGCTGTCGGTGCGGGTCCAGACCCCGCGCCGGTTCGGGATGACCGCAATCACACGACCGGACGGCGACAGCACGCGCCACGCCTCGCGCAGCAGCGCGGCCGGATCGTCCGACATTTCCAGTGCGTGGACCAGCAGGATGCGATCCACCGCGGCGTCGGGAAGCGGCAGCGAGAACTCGTCCACCAGCGAGGCGAGCGCCGGCCGTCCCGTCGGCCATTTCAAGACGCCCTGGGCCGACGGCATGAAGGCGAGGCAACGCTCCGCGTCCTCGCGGAACAACCCGAGATAGGGCGTGGGATAGCCGAAGCCGAGCACCCGCTGGCCGTCGACGCGCGGCCAGCGCTCCCGAATGCCGCGATTGATCATTTGCCGCGCCACAATCCCGAGGCGACGGGAGTAGAACTCGCGGAGGTCGACGACATCAATGGTCATGATCGCAATGTAACATGCACGAGGCGGCCCCCGCGCGCGGAATATTGCATTGCCTGCGCAACGTTAACGCCATATTTGTCTGACGGAGCTGAGCGCGATCGGAGATGACATGGCCGCCGAAATTCGTACTTTCACCTGTTTAAACGACAATTTCGGTTATCTGATCCATGATGTGGACACCAAGGCGACGGCGTCGATCGACGCGCCGGAAGCCGGCCCCATCCTGAGGGCGCTCGAGCGCGAGGGCTGGCAGCTCACCGACATCCTGATCACCCATCATCATGGCGATCATGTCGGCGGGGTCGCCGAACTCAAACAGAAATACAATTGCCGCGTCGTCGCGCCGCATGACAAGACGACCAAAATCGCAGACGTCGACCTGCGCGTCGCCAATGCCGAAATCGTCAAGGTCGGCAGCTTGCTCGGGCGCGTACTGGAGACGCCCGGCCACACGCTCGACCACATCTCCTATGTGTTCGACACCGAGAAAGCGTTGTTCGCCGCCGACACGCTGTTCTCGATCGGCTGCGGCCGCGTGTTCGAGGGCACATACCCCATGATGTGGGATTCGCTTCTGAAGTTGCGTGCCCTGCCCGACGACTTCAAACTTTATTGCGGCCATGAATACACGGCGTCCAACGTCAAGTTCGCGCTGACCGTCGACCCCGACAATGCGGCGCTGCAGGCGCGCGCGGCGGAGGTGGCCAGGCTGCGGGCCGAGAACAAGCCGACCATTCCCTCGCTGCTTGGCGACGAGAAGCGGACAAACGTGTTCCTGCGCGCCGATGAACCCTCGATCGCAGCCAGGCTGCACATGAAGGGCGCGGATGCCACCGCGGTGTTCGGCGAGCTGCGCGAGCGCAAGAACAAGTCCTGAAGATCAAATCTTGAAAAGCAAATCCTGACGGGAATCGATGCCGACCGCAGCCGAGATCATCGCGCGCCTCGAACTCCGCCCGCATCCCGAGGGCGGACATTACCGCGAGACGTTTCGCGACCAGACCACGGACGCCAACGGCCGGTCACGTTCGACCCTGATCTATTTCCTGTTGGCGCGTGGCGAGCGCTCGCACTGGCATCGCATCGATGCTGTCGAGAGCTGGCACTATTACGCCGGCAGCCCGCTGACGCTGCGTATCGCCCATGACGGCTGCTCCCAGCACGAGGTACGGCTCGGTACGGACCTGTTGAACGGCGAGCGGCCACAGGCGATCGTGCCCGCGGATGCGTGGCAGACGGCGGAGACCACCGGCGAGTGGACCCTGGTCGGCTGCACCGTGGCGCCCGCCTTCGAGTTCGCAAAATTCGAGCTCGCGCCGAAGGGCTGGGAGCCCTGAATCTTAATCTGGAATCGGGTGGGTTCGGTTCGCGTCACGCCTTAGGACAGCGCTTCCAGCGAACAGGAGCGCACGATGCACGGAACACTCGGGCCCACCGCCGTCCAGATCGACCCGGCCATTTTGTATTTCGGCACGCCCGTCGTCCTCATCGGCTCAACCAATGAAGACGGCACTTCCAATCTCGCGCCGATGTCGTCGGCATGGTGGGTCGGGTGGCGCTGCATGCTGGGACTGGCCCGGAATTCCAAGACCACCGAGAACATGATTCGCACCGGCGAATGCGTGCTCAATCTGCCGTCCGCCGATCTCGTCCCCGTGGTCGATCGCCTCGCACGGACCACGGGATCGGATCCGGTGCCGCCCGGCAAACTTTATCGGGGCTATCGGCACGAGAAGGACAAGTTCGGTCGTGGCGGACTAACCGTGCTGCCGGGCGAAACAGTCGCCGCACCGCGTGCGGCCGAGTGTCCCGTGCAGATGGAAGCCAAGGTCGCCCATGTCCATGAGATGGCACAGGACGACGCGGTTTGGCGCGGCAATCTCGCTGCAATCGAGGTCCGCATCACCCGCGTGCACGCGCATCCAGAGATCATGATGGATGGCGCCACCAACCGCATCGATCCGGACAAATGGCGGCCGCTGATTCTCAGTTTTCAGGAATTCTACGGCCTGACGCCGCAACGCTTGCAGCGCTCCGAACTCGGACAGATTCCGGAGGCGATGTATCGGCCGCCGGGTTGGCAGCCGGCGCTTTAGCGGCGCCCTCACCGTTTCCTCGACACCATGTCCTTGGCCGCGATCAAGCCGCCGCCGGCGATCAGGATCGCGGCGATGGCGATGTTGGCGCTCGCCTTCGCAAAGCCAGCGGCGATGAGGAAGCCGGTCGAGAGTAGCGGCGTCGCGTAGGATGCGGCGCCGAGCACGCGGATGTCGCCGCGCTTCATGCCGATGTCCCAGGCGTAGAACGCAGCACCGACCGGACCGATGCCGAGCGCGATGACGGAGAGCCATTGCAGCGTCGTGTCCGGCCATACCGTGGCTTCAAGCAGGCCATGCATCAGCGCGGCAAGCAACGCCGTGGCGAGGCAGAATCCCGCGACCGCATCGGTCGGCACCGCCTTCAATCGCCGCGACAACACCGAATAGATCGCCCACACGAAGGCTGCGATGAAGGCCGCGGCCAGACCCGGCAATTGTCCCTGCGTGAAGCCCGAGGTGTTCCCAGCGAACAGCAGCACGGTGCCGACGAGACCGAGCACGGCGCCGACGACGTGATGCACGGCCAGCCGCTCGCCCGGCAGAAACGACGAGAACAGCACGATCAGAAGCGGCCACAAATAATTCAGCAAGCCGGCTTCAGCCGGCGGCGCGAAGCGCAGCGCGAGGAAATAAAGCGCGTGATAGCCAAACAGTCCGCCGACACCGACGATCCACACGGCCAGCGGCTGACGCAGGCTTTTGGCCGCCGAGCCGCGGCCGATCCAGGTGAGCAGGCCGACGAGACCGCCGATCGCGAACGTCATCGCGGCCAGCTGGAACGCCGGGATCTTTCCGGTCGCCACCGTCATCACCGACAGTAACGACCACATCAGGATCGCGGTCAATCCGATCAGCGTCGCAGTGCGGGGAGTCATCGGCCACATACTCTCGTCATGGCGGGCTTGTCCCGGCCATCCACGTTCTTTCGTGGCGACGTGTAAGGCCGTGGATGCCCGGGACAAGCCCGGGCATGCCGAAGTTACCGATATGATCGAACGTGATGCCTGCGCATCACACCATGTATTGGCCGCCGTTGACGGTCAGCGTCGAGCCGGTGATGGCGCCGGCCTCGTCGGCGGCAAGAAACACGACCGCGCGCGCGATTTCCTCGGGCTCACCGAGACGGCCGATCGGGATCAGCGGCAAGATGGCCTTTTCCAGCACGTCCTTCGGCACCGCCTGCACCATCTCGGTGTTGATGTAGCCGGGGCAGATCGCATTCACGGTGATACCGCCCTTGGCGTTCTCGATCGCCAGCGCCTTGGTGAAGCCGATCTCGCCCGCCTTCGCCGCCGAATAGTTCACCTGACCGAACTGACCCTTCTGCCCGTTGATCGAGGAGATGTTGATGATGCGGCCGAACTTGCGTCCACGCATGCCCTCGATGACCTGGCGCGACATGTTGAACAGCGAGCCGAGATTGGTGCCGATCACGGCGTTCCATTGCTCGAGGCTCATCTTGTGGAAGGCGCCGTCCTTGGTAATGCCGGCATTGTTGACGAGCACGTCGATTGGGCCAACCTCGGCCTCGACCTTCTTCACGCCCTCGGCGCAGGCATCGAAACTGCTGACGTCCCATTTGTAGACGGCGATGCCGGTCTCGGCCTTGAACTTCTCCGCCGCCGAATCGTTGCCGGCATAGCTCGCCGCAACCTTGTAGCCGGCCGCCTTCAGCGCCTTGCCGATGGCAGCTCCGATGCCCCGCGTACCACCCGTCACCAATGCAACACGTGCCATATCGTATTTCCTTCCCTTGGACTCTTCGGACGTTTCTGTGTGATCGTTTTTAACGGTGGATTATGCGGTTGGTTTGACGGACATCAAGAACAAAACGCCCGGCATCGAGCCGGGCGTTTCTCTTTAGTCGAGGCTTGTACGGTTGCGAAGAATATTTGATTTGCAACCGCTGCTTTTTTAATCGCGTGCAACGCACTCAGTCACGTGTGCAACGCACGCGCAAATGACGCACCAACTATCTCAGTCGCGCGCCACACACATCGCGATGCCCATGCCGCCGCCGATGCACAGCGTGGCGAGGCCCTTCTTCGAATCCCGCTTCTGCATTTCGTGGAGCAGCGTCACCAGCACGCGGGCGCCGGAGGCACCGACCGGATGGCCGATCGCGATCGCGCCGCCGTTGACATTGACCTTCGAGGTATCCCAGCCGAGATCCTTGTTGACGGCACAAGCCTGCGCCGCGAAGGCTTCATTGGCTTCGATCAGGTCGAGATCGCCGACGTTCCAGCCGGCCTTCTTCAGCGCGGCGCGCGAGGCCGGGATCGGGCCCGAGCCCATGATCTTCGGATCGACGCCCGCCTGCGCCCAGGACACGATGCGCGCGAGCGGCGTCTTGCCTTCCTTGGCGGCCTGTTTGGCGGTCATCAGCACCACGACGGCGGCGCCGTCATTGATGCCGGAGGCCGAACCCGCGGTGACCGTGCCGTCCTTCTCGAAGGCGGGACGGAGCTTCGCCATCGCGTCGACCGTTGCGCCATGGCGCGGATATTCGTCGGCGCTGACGACGACATCGCCCTTGCGTCCCTTGATGGTGACGGGAACGATTTCGTCGTTGAATCTACCGGCCTTCTGCGCGGCCTCGGCCTTCTGCTGCGAGGCGACCGCGAACTCGTCCTGCTGGGCGCGGGTGATCTGCCACTGCCGCGCGACGTTCTCGGCGGTGTTGCCCATGTGATAGCCGTTGAAGGCGTCCCACAGGCCGTCCTTGATCATGGTGTCGATGAATTCGACCGCGCCCATCTTGACGCCGCCGCGCAGATACTGGGCGTGCGGAGCCATGCTCATGGATTCCTGGCCGCCGGCCACCACGATCTCGGAATCGCCGTTGAGCAGCGCCTGATAGCCGAGCGCAACAGTGCGCAGGCCCGAACCGCAGAGCTGGTTGACGCCCCAGGCCGGGCTCTCGACCGGAATGCCGGCATTGATCGAAGCCTGGCGAGCCGGGTTCTGGCCTTGGGCGGCGGTCAGGATCTGGCCCATGATGACTTCGGAGACCCGGCCGGGCTCGATGCCGCCGCGCTCTAGCGCGGCCTTGATGGCGATGGCCCCGAGATCATGGGCGGGAAGGGTTGCGAACGCTCCGTTGAAGCTTCCGACCGGGGTGCGGGCGGCGCTGACGATGACGACATCGTCTGACATGGGCATCTCCTGGGTTGAATGGGGGCAGAGGGGGCTGGGGAAACGGCTCGCCAGTCTCGGACGGCATCCTGTTAACGTCGTTGAGGCATGTCAATCGGCCGGCGGCCGAATTCATCCCGCAGCGCATTCAAAATAGCGTTCTTGGCGCTTTCGCAAGCACGTTTTTGCTGCCCGATTAACCGTGGCGCACAAAACGGTAGCGTGACCCCTTTGAAAATGCTTATTTTGTTGCGTTGCGTACTCTTCCCGCCCTGCGGCATAGCCCGACAGGTTCCCGTTCTCCGCGCTTGCAAGTGAGAGCCCATGGCGAAATCAGACCAACCCACCACCATCAAGAAATACGCGAACCGCCGGCTCTATAACACCGGAACGAGCACTTACGTGACGCTGGAAGACCTCGCCTCCATGGTCAAGGACGGCGAAGATTTCCTGGTCTACGACGCCAAGACCGGCGACGACATCACCCGCTCCGTGCTTGCCCAGATCATCTTCGAACAGGAGAACAAGGCCGGCCAGAACCTGCTCCCGACCACCTTCCTGCGCCAGCTGATCCGCTTCTACGGCGACAGCATGCAGATGGTGGTGCCGAAATATCTGGAGCAGGCCATCGCCTCGCTCACTCAGGAGCAGGAGAAGTTCCGCAAACAGATCGCCACCTCCCTGTCCGGAACCCCGTTTGCGCCGCTGGAGGAACAGGTCCGCCGCAACATGGAGCTGTTCCAGCAGACCTTCTCGATGTTCAAGCCTTTCGCGCCCGGCGCAGCCCGCCCCGCGGGCTCCGCGGAGCCGGCCCCCGAGGCGACTGCCGAAGCGCCGAAGGACAGCAACATCGACGATCTGCGCCAGCAGATGAAGGACATGCAGGAACGCCTCGAGCGGATGTCGAAGAAGGACGAGTAGATCGTCCCTCTGCGCCGGCTCCCGGCAAGCCGGAGGACGCGCATGTCCGACCGAAGCACCCATTGGGACAATGTTTACGCCACCAGGGGCGAAGCCGAGGTCAGCTGGTTTCAGAACAGTCCGGCGACTTCGCTTGCAATGATCCGGGCGGCCAATCCGGACCGCGAGGCCGCCATCCTCGACATCGGCGGCGGCGCGTCGCGGCTGGTCGATGCTCTCCTGCTGGACGGATATCGCGACGTCGCCGTGCTGGATCTCTCTGCCAATGCGCTTGACGCTGCAAAGAAGCGGATCGGCGCAGCCGCTTCGACGGTCGACTGGATCGTTGCCGATGCCACGACATGGCGCCCGGCAAAGACCTACGATCTATGGCACGATCGGGCGGCGTTTCACTTCCTGACCGACTCCCGCGACAGGACCGCATACATCGAGCGGCTGCGGTCGGCGGTTGCGCCCGGCGGCCACGTCATCATTGCGACGTTTGCACTCGACGGCCCCGAGAAATGCAGCGGCTTGCCGGTGCAGCGTCATGACAGCGCGAGTCTTGCGGCGGAGCTCGGGCCGGGATTCGAGCTCGTCGAAACGCGCAACGAGGCGCACCAGACGCCGTGGAATTCGATGCAGGCGTTTCAGTTCAGCCGGTTCAAGCGACGCAGCTAGGACAGTGCTATTCAAGCCGCCAGCTTCACCGCATGGGCAAAGTCCCAATAGAGCTTGCGCGCCCGCGTATAGAGCGGGCCCGGCTTCAGCTCGCGGTCGTCAATGCGGATCACCGGCGCGACTTTTGCGAAATTGCCGGTGGAAAAGATCTCGTCGGCGGCGAGGAAGTCGGCATAGCGCAGCGTCTTCTCGACCACGGTGACGCCGTCGGCGCGAAGCAGGCTGATGACGCGCTGGCGGGTGACGCCGTTGAGGAAAGTGCCGTTCGGCACCGGTGTGTAGACCACGCCGTCCTTGGCCATGAACACGTTGGAATTGCCGAACTCCGCGACGTTGCCGAGCATGTCGAGCATCAGCGCGTTCTGGAAGCCGCGCGAGGCGGCCTCGGCAAGCGCGCGCGAATTGTTCGGATAGAGACAGGCGGCCTTGGCCTCGACCGGCGCGCACTCGGCGGTGGGCCTGCGGAACGGCGACAGCGTGATCGCATTGCCGACGGGTTTCGGCATTGGCGCCTCGTAGATGCATAGGCACCAATCAGTGGTCTCGGGATCGAACAGCACGCCGCCGCCCGAGCCGTTCTGCGCCCAATACATCGGACGGACGTAGAGCTCGGCATTCGGCGCGAAGCGCGCGATGCCCTCATTTGCGAGTGTCATCCAGGTTCTGGTATCGACCACCGGCTTCAGCCCAAAGTTGATGGCGGACTGATTGGCGCGGGCAACGTGGCGGTCGAGATCGGGCGCGACGCCTTCGAACACCCGCGCGCCGTCGAACACGACCGAGCCGAGCCAGGCCGCATGCGTGCGCGGACCCATGATCGGCACATTGCCGTCATGCCATTTGCCCTCGAAGAAGGTCCAGCTTGGCGAATATGCAATGGGCTTTTTGATCTCGGCCATGACCGGCCTCTCCCTTGGCGTGGTGCCGCATTATAGCGCCACTATTGGGCGCAATTTCTAAATGATTCCCTGCGGGAAAATGGTGAGTTACCCTCCCGGACGGGGAAAGGAAGCACCATGCCGCTCGATCCGCTCGCAAAGCGTTTGTTGACCATGATGGCTGCGGCTGCGCCGCAGGCACGGAGCCGGCCCAGCGTGGAGGCACGGCGGCAATCATTGGCAAAGCTGATGCAGTTTGCGCGCGCCGATGCGCCTGACGTGACGACGTCCGACGGCATGCTGCCTGGTCCCGGCGGCGCGCTGCCCTATCGCCTCTATTCACCGGCAGGCGCCGATGATCGCGCGCCCGGCTTCGTGTTCTTTCACGGCGGCGGGCTCGTTGCCGGCAGCATTGCCACGCATGACCGCATCGCGGCGGCGCTGGCACATGCGACCGGCTGCCGCCTCGTCTCGGTCGATTACCGGCTGGCGCCCGAGCACAAATTCCCCGCCGCCGTGGACGATGCGGTTGCTGCCACCGAATGGGTGGCGCGCGAGGCCGCATCGCTCGGCATCGACGCCGGACGTCTGGTGCTCGGCGGCGATTCCGCCGGTGCAACGCTCGCCGCGATCGTGTGTCAGGAGGCGGCGCAGACAGCTCGCCTTTCCATCGTCGCGCAATGCCTGATCTGCCCGGTGCTGGATTTCGAGGAGGCCTCGCCGTCGCGGCAGGCGTTCGCCGAGGGGCACCTGATCGACCGCGTCACGATCGAAGCCGATCTCGCCGATTATCTGCCCGAGGACCTTGATGCTGCCGATCCGCGCATCTCGCCCTTGCGCGCGACACGGCTTGCGGGCCTGCCGACCGCCATCATCCACACCGCCGAGTTCGACCCGATGCGCGACGAGGGCAATGCCTATGCCCGCAAGCTGCTCGCTGCGGGCGTCACGGTCGAGCACGTCTGCCACGAGGGCATGGTCCACAATTTCCACGCCATGGGCGCAATCCTGCCGCAGGCGCAGCTCGTGCTGTCGCAGATCGGTGAGCAGGTCAGGCGGGCGGTGGGGGCGTGAAGCACCTCGTGTTGCCGTCTCCCGCAACGGGAGAGGAAAGAGAATGCCTCACGCTCTCGCCTCGATGACGGAACGCGCCGCCGCGACGTAGTTTGGCCAATGCGCATCCGCATAACGCTCGGCCTGTCGCGCGCAGGTGACGTCGGGCGCATGCGCAGCCGCGATCATGCGCGCAAAGCGCTCTTCGGCGACCGTCACGTCGTCGGACGCGGCCGAGGGCGCGGCTCCTGCGGCGGTCGGCGCAACGGCGAGTCCCGCCAGTCCGGCGAGCAGGATGCGGCGTGACGTGTCCATGGCTGTCGTTCCCTCTTCATTGCACTTCGATCGTGACCGGCGATGCGTCGCCATGGCGGCGGCAGGGTACCGTGACGCCTCCGTCCAGTCCAGCAGCTGAGCCAGCGTGGTCAGTCTGGCACCGGCACGTCGAACGTGTTGAGCGTCACCGACACCATGCAGTAAATGCCGACGAGATAGGACAGTTCGGCCGCGCCGTGCTCGCCGAATTCCTTGACGGCGGCCCGATAAGTCAGTTCCGGCAGCACGCCGCCGCTGACCAATGCGGACGCCACATCGTAGGCGACCGCCTCCTGCTTGGTGAGATCGACCGGCCGCTGTCCGGCGACGATGGTCGCGAGCTTCTCGTCGGAGAGGCCGCGCTGCTCGGCGACCAGCACATGCGCATAGAGCTCGTAGCCGGAGCGGAAATGCGAGCCGGTGACGAGGATCGCGACCTCACGCACCGGCGCCGGCAGCAGCGGGTTCGCCGCGATCGCCTTGACCAGCTCCCACACTGGCTTGCCGAACCGCGGCTCGCGGATCCATGGATTCCAGGGCCCGAGCAGCGCGCCATCGTCGCGCATGTTCACAAAGCCCTTGAAGTGATCCTTGATGCCGGCTCGCATGTCGTCGTAGAGCGGCTTCTGTTCGGCACTCAGGTCTTTCGGATCGAGAATGGGAAGGCGCACGGCAGGTCTCCTCGTTGAGAAGCCGCGAAACTCGCCCGCACGCGCGCGCAAGGCAAGTGAAGTTGCCGTGACATTCGGTTCGCGGCGAGCGACCCGATGGCGTCGGTTACGATGCCTCCGGCCGCACCAGCGGCTCGCCCAGCGTATGCATCAGCCGGTTGGCCCAGCCGAAGATCGCGGCCGACAGCACCAGGTCGAGCTGCTCAAGCTCGCTGAGCCCGGCCTCGCCAAGTGCGCGCGCATCGTCTGCGCTCGCTTCGATCGGAGTCGTCGAGAGTTTTGTAGCGAAATTGAACAGGGCCTGCTCGCGTGCCTCCAGCGTGGCATCGCGCTCGTCGGTAAAGATCTCCTCGACGACCTCTTTGCGCCCGGAGTAATTGATGAAGCGTGAGGCGTGCACGGCGGCGCAATAGATGCAGCGGTTGACGACCGAGGCACTCAGCGCGCCGAGCTCGCGCTCCGCCGGGGACAGTCCGTCCTTGCCATACATAATGAGGTTGAACAGCGGCGAGCGCACCGCGAGCGACTCCGGGTCATGCGCCAGCGTCAGCACGTAAGGCGAGACGCCCTTGTTGGAGGGGGTGACCTTCATCGCCGCGAGCTGCTCGGGCGTCGCCGAGGCGAGCTCGACCGGCGTGACATAAGGCGACCAGGTCGGGATCGTGGTAGTGAAGTTGTGGACGACCTCGCTCATCAGGCTTCGACCTCTTTCAGGAGCCTGAGGCCGGCAAGGACCCGCAGCTGGTAGTTCACGAAGGCGCCAAGCTCGGACAGCCGCACGATATCGGCCTCGCTGACGCCGGCCGCCTTCAGCGCCGCGATGTCCTGTCGCGTCGACTCGCGCGGCGAAAGCGTCAGCAGATCGGCGTGGCGGGCCATGGCATCGTGCAGGGGATCGCCACACACACCGCCGGGCCGGGCGAGCACGGCGAAGTCAAGATCGCTCGAATGCGCCAGATAGGAGTCGTAGTGCGCGGTCAGCGCCTCGTCGCCGACATGCCGGCACATCCGCGCCGCGAGTGCCGCCCGCAAGCCGTGGCTCAGACCGCCGGGCTCGCGCGGCAGCAGCACCGCGTCATGGGCTGCTTCGCTGAGGCGCAAAATCTCGGTGCGGGCGTTCAGAGCGTGGCCGAGCCACGACGCCGCGGGCACGCCGACAATGGTTTCGATCAGCGTGGTCAAGCACTGCTCCGCAAGGTCTGTGGATTGGCGACGTCCTCGACGGCGAGCGCCGGCGGCTGCGCCGTATCGAGAAACGCCGACAGGGCGGCCTCGATCGGCATCGGATCAAAGCCTCGAGCTTTCAGCCACGCGGGATCATAATAGGTCTGCCGGTAGCGCTCGCCGGAATCGCAGATCAGCGTGACCAGCGATCCGGTTTGGCCGGCGCTGCTCATCTCCGAGGCAATGCGGCACAGCGCCAGGAAATTGGTGCCGGTCGAGCCGCCGACCGGCCGGCGGAGCCGGCGCGACAGCACGTTCATCGCTGCGATCGTTGCGACATCCGGGATCTTCATCATGCGATCGACGACGCCCGGCACGAAGGAGGGTTCGCAGCGCGGCCGACCGACGCCTTCGATCAGCGAAGGCCGCTCGCAGACATGGGAGCGGTCCTGCGAGCGGAAGCAGTCGAAGAAGGCGGAATGCTCGACATCGGCAACGCAGAGCCGCGTCGGGTACTGGCGATAGCGCAGATAGCGTCCGAGCGTGGCCGAGGTGCCACCGGTGCCAGCGCCCATCACGATCCAGTCCGGCAACGGACGCGTCTCACCCTTCAATTGCGTGAAGATCGATTCGGCGATGTTGTTGTTGCCGCGCCAGTCGGTGGCGCGCTCGGCGAAAGTGAACTGGTCCATATAGTGGCCGTTCAGGCGCACGGCGAGCGCCGCCGCTTCCGCATAGAGTGCACGGCCGTCATCGATCAGATGGCAGTTGCCGCCATAATGCTCGATCGCGGCGATCTTCTCCGCCGAGGTCGTGCGCGGCATCACGGCGTAGAAGGGCACGCCGATCATCTGTGCGAAATAGGCTTCCGACACCGCGGTCGATCCCGACGAGGCTTCGACGACGGGCGTGCCTTCGCGGATGTGGCCGTTGCAGAGCGCGTAAAGGAAGAGCGAGCGCGCGAGCCGGTGCTTCAGGCTGCCGGTCGGATGCGTGGACTCGTCCTTCAGATAGATGTCGATGCCTGATAGCGCCGGCACGATCAGCCGGATCAGATGCGTGTCGGCCGTGCGGCACTGGTCGGCTTCGATCGCCGCCACGGCCTCATCGACCCAGCCGCGCCGATAAGCCGGTCCGGCCGGATTGTGGTGGCGCAAGGGGTTTGGCTCCATCGACATGACCTCAACTTCTCATAATACCTATTGCACATCAAGAAATATTGTTCATTCTATATTCGCATAATTCGGACAACCAGACCATGAACCAGGACGTTATCGACATTCGCCTTCTCGAGGCCTTCGTCGCCGTGATGTCGGCCGGCAGCATCACCGGTGCGGCGCGGTTGCTCGGCCGTTCGCAGCCGGTCACGACGCGTCAGATCCAGGATCTCGAGGCCGACGTCGGCTATCTCCTGTTCACCCGGAATGGCCCGCGCATCAGCCCGACACCGAAAGGCATCCTGTTTCATGCTGAGGTCGAGCGGCTTCTGATGGGCCTGAAGCACATCCGCCAGCGTGCCAACGCGATCGGCGCGGGTGCGCTTCCCGTGCTCAGCCTGGCGGCGATCCCGGCGCTGGCGGCCGGCTTCGTCCCGGCTGCGCTCGCAGCGCTCGAACGCGAGTTGCTACCAAGCCAGATCCACGTGCAGGCGCTCTCGGCCGAGAATGTGGTTCAATCGGTGCTGTCGCAGTCGGTCGATTTCGGTCTTGCGAGCCTGCCGATCCAGCATCCCGGACTCGATGTGCAGTGGGTCTGCGAGGTGCCGTGCGTTGCGTGCCTCGCGATGGATCACCCGCTGGCGAAGAAGAAGGTCATTCGCCTGAAGGATCTTGGTGGCGTCCGGCTGCTGACGATGGCCAACCCCTACCGGCTTCGCCGCCGCGTGGAGGAGGCGCTGGAGCGTGAAGGTGTCGTGCCCGCTGAGGTCATCGACACCAACGCTTCACTGACGGCGATTGCCATGGCCAAGCAGTCGCTCGGCATCGCCGTGGTCGAGCCGGTGCTGACTTCCAGCCTGCCGGTTGAAGGCGTCGTCACCCGGCCGTTGGATGTGTCCATTTCGTTCCTGTTCGCCGCGATTGCGCCGACCGGGCGCGAGCTGACGCCGACGGTTGCCGCACTCAACGGCGCTCTGCGCGCCGCGGTCGCGCTGATGCCTGGCGCAAGGCTGCATAGCGGCGCCACCGCGCTAGCCGAGGCCGGCGACGAAACCACTAAATTCGAGAAAGCTCCCTCATGACGACGATGACACCTGGTGCGGCGGGCCTCGGGGCACTTGAAGCGCGCCTGAAGCAGGATCTGGCCTGGCTCGAACTGCCGGCCAAGTCATGGGTGCCCCGCCGCGTCGTCGATGGCGAGGGCGTCGTCGACGTCGTCATCGTCGGTGCCGGCATGGCCGGCCTCGTCGCCTCCGCCATGCTCAAGCGTCTCGGCGTCGACAACCAGCTCGTGCTCGACCGCGCGTGCGCAGGCGAGGAAGGTCCCTGGGTCACGTTCGCGCGGATGCGGACGCTGCGCTCACCCAAGGAATTGACCGGCCCCGCGATGGGCATGCCGGCGCTGACCTTCCGCGCCTTCTACGAGGCGCAATATGGCGAGCAAGCCTGGCAGGCGCTCGACCGCGCGCCGCGCACGGTATGGATGGATTACTTGATATGGTACCGCAAAGTGCTGGGCCTGCCGGTCCGCAACGGGGTCTCCGTTGAGCGTATCCACGCGCGCCCCGATGAATTGTTCGAGCTTGAAATCAGCGAAGATGGCACGTCGCGACACATTCTCGCGCGTCACGTCGTGCTGGCGACGGGGCGCGACGGCCTCGGCGGCGCTTACGTGCCGCCGCTCGCCGACGGCATCGACCGCCGCTTCTGGGCCCATTCCTCCGACCCGATCGACTTCGAAAAGATTCGCGGCAGGCGCGTGGCCGTCGTCGGCGCGGGCGCATCCGCGATGGACAACGCGGCGATGGCGCTGGAGGCGGGCGCCGCGCGCCTCGATCTCTTCATCCGGCGCGCAGACATCCCGCGCGTCAACAAATTCACCGGCATCGGCAGCCAGGGGGTCGTGCACGGCTTTGCCGGCCTGACGGACGACTGGAAATGGCGCTTCCTCGATCACACGCTGAAAGCGCAGACGCCGCCGCCGCGGCAGAGCGTGCTGCGCGTCTCCGCCTATCCGCAGGCGCATTTCCATCTCGCAAGCCCGATCGATGATCTCGTCGTCAAAGAGGATCATCTCATGGTGACGACGCCGAAGGGCCGCTATGCGACCGACTTCATCATCTTCGGCACCGGCTTCAAGGTCGACCTCGCGTTGCGCGACGAGCTTGCCGCGTTCGCGCCGCATATCCGCTTCTGGAGCGATCGCTTCCCGACGCCTGACGGCATGAACAATGCGGAGCTGGAAAACTCGCCCGACCTCGGCGACAGCTTTCAGTTCCTGGAGAAGCAGTCAGGCGCCTGCCCGATGCTGGCACGGCTGCACTGTTTCAACTATCCGGCGACGCTGAGCCACGGGAAACTTTCCGGCGATATTCCGGCGATCAGCGAGGGCGCCGACCGGCTCGCGCGCGGCATCGTCCGCCGCCTCTTCGTCGAGGATCGCGAGATTCATTTCGCCAACCTCAAGGCCTTCGCAACGCCGGAACTCGCCGGCGACGAATGGCAGGATGCCGACGCCACCCATCAACCCGCCGAATAGGCACAACCGGACAGGCAAGCGAGAGATGCAGACGAACAGGAAGGCCATCGTGGCCGCGGTCGCCGGCAACGCAATGGAGTGGTACGACTTCACCGTGTTCGCGCTGATGACACCGGTCATCAAGAACCTGTTCTTTCCGGTCGACCCCAAAATTCCGGGCAGTGAGATCAACGCGCTGCTGCTGACGACCGCGCTGTTCGGCACCGGTTTCTTCATGCGGCCGATCGGCGGCCTCGTGCTCGGCTATTTCGGCGATCGCAAGGGGCGGAAGGCGGCGATGACGCTCGGCATGGGCATCATGGCGCTGTCGGTCGCGCTGTTGGCATTGACGCCGACCTACGCGACAGCCGGCATTGGGGCACCCCTGATCGTGCTGCTGGCGCGGCTGTTACAGGGCTTTTCGGTCGGCGGCGAGTTCGGTACCTCGACCGCCTATCTGATCGAAGCGGCGCCTCCCGGCCGCACCGGCTTCTATGGCTCGTGGCAAATCGCCGGCCAGCTCATGGCCAACGTGCTCGGCGCAGTGCTGGGCGCCGCCCTGACGCTGACCTTCACGCAGGAGCAGCTTGCCGCCGGCGCCTGGCGTATCCCCTTCTTCGTCGGCCTCGTGATCGTTCCGATCCTGCTTTATATGCGCGCCAGCGTCATCGAGCCCGAAGCGTCCCGGCGCAGCATGGCGACGGTGCACAAGGAAGATTTCATCGCCGCGCTGAAGAATCCCGGCCGCAATTTCCTGATCGGCATGGGCATGGTGGTGGCAAGCGCCGTGTCGTTCTACGTCACCTTCGGCTACACCGTGACCTACGCCAAGGAGGTGCTGAAGCTGCCGCTGATGCAGAGCTTCCTGGTTCAGATGATCGCGGCGATCGTGATGGTGATCGTCGTTCCCGTTGCCGGCGCCGTCTCCGACCGCTACCCGCGCAGGCCGCTGCTGCTGGTCTCGCTCATTGGCTATTTCGTCTCGCTGTATCCGCTCTATAGCTGGGTGATCTCCGAGCCGTCGATCGCAAGGCTCCTGGTCGCCCAGGTCGTCATCGGCTTCTTCAGCGCCTTCTTCCTCGGCGTCTACTGCACCACGCTGGTCGAGCTGTTCCCGATCCGCGTCCGCTCGACCGCGCTTGCCATCGTCAACAATGTCGCGGTGCTGGTATTCGGCGGCTTTGCCCAGTTCTTCGTGACATGGCTGATCGCGCTCACCGGCTCCCCGCTGGCGCCGATCTTCTATGTGATGATCGGCGTCGGCCTCGGGCTGATCGCGGTGATCGCGATGCGACCGGAGGACGCCGGACGGGAGCAGGTCGCGGACGGCATCGTCGAACAGGCGTTGTGAGGCCGTTCAAAACTCCAGCGGTGCGTTGTCGACGACTTCCTTCATCACGAAGAAGGTGCGGGTCTGGCGCACGCCGGGCAGCGCGATCAGCTGCTCGCCATGGATACGGTTGAAGTCCTCCATGTCGCCGACGCGGATCTTGAGGAAATAGTCGAAGTCGCCGGCGACGAGGTGGCAGTCGAGCACGAATTTCAGCCTGGTGATCGCCTGCTCGAAGATCGCAAAGCTCTCCGGCGTCGAACGGTCGAGCACGACGCCGACCATCACCAGCGTGCCCTTTGCCACCTTCTTCGGCGCGACCATGGCGCGGACGGCGGCGATGAAGCCGTGCTCGAACAGGCGTTGGGTGCGGCGATGACAGGTGGCGGGACTGATGGCGACGGTTTCGGCCAGCTCGGCGTTGCTGAGCCGGCCGTTATTTTGCAGCAATCGCAACATCTTAAGGTCGATACGGTCGAGGCGGGCGGACATGGAAGAAGCTTCCGTGGCGAGCGTCTATTCCGGAAGGAATAGCACATATTGGCGCCCTTATCGCAAGATCGAGCGCAATAAACGCGCAATATTTGAAAGCACCTTTTTGCGGCGCGATGTTAGTGTTTTCGCAGACATTTAACGCCAATCGGGATGACCTGACGATGCTCGAAAAATTCGCGCGCTATCCGCTGACCTTTGGTCCGACGCCCATCGAGAAGCTGGAGCGGCTCTCGAAGCATCTCGGCGGCAATGTCGAGGTCTACGCCAAGCGCGAGGACTGCAATTCCGGGCTCGCCTATGGCGGCAACAAGCTGCGCAAGCTCGAATACATCATCCCCGACGCGATCGCCTCGAACGCCGACACGCTGGTCTCGATCGGCGGCGTGCAGTCCAACCACACCCGCATGATCGCGGCGGTCGCTGCCAAGATCGGCATGAAGTGCCGCCTGGTGCAGGAAGCCTGGGTGCCGCACGAGGACGCCGTCTATGACCGCGTCGGCAACATCATGCTGTCGCGCATCATGGGCGCCGACGTGCGCCTGGTCGACGACGGCTTCGATATCGGCATTCGCAAGAGCTGGGAGGAGGCCATCGAGGAGGTGAAGGCGGCGGGCGGCAAGCCCTACGCGATTCCCGCCGGCGCCTCCGTGCACAAATTCGGTGGGCTCGGCTATGTCGGCTTCGCCGAAGAAGTGCGCAAGCAGGAAGCCGAGCTCGGCTTCAAGTTCGACTACATCGTGGTCTGCACCGTCACCGGCTCCACCCATGCCGGCATGCTGGTCGGCTTCGCCGCCGATGGCCGCGCGCGAAAGGTGATCGGCATCGACGCGTCGTTCACCCCGGCGCAGACCAAGGCGCAGGTGCTCTCGATCGCGCAGAACACGGCCAAGCTTGTCGAACTCGGCCAGGATCTCGTCGCAGACGACGTCGTTCTGATCGAGGACTACGCTTATCCAGCCTACGGCGTGCCGTCGGAAGAGACCAAGGAGGCGATCCGCCTCACCGCGCGTCTCGAAGCCATGATCACCGATCCCGTCTACGAGGGCAAGTCGATGCAGGGCCTGATCGACCTTACGCAAAAGGGCTATTTCGAGAAGGGCGCGAAGATCCTCTACGCCCATCTCGGCGGTGCACCGGCGCTGAACGGCTACGGGTATGCGTTCCGGAACGGCTAGCGCGTCGGTGATGTGAGGCGGCGCGCACCTCCCCACGAGTGTCGTCCTGGCGAAAGCCAGGACCCATTACCCCGACTGCCAATTGTTGAAACACGCTGAGGCAGTCAGCGTGCCTTTTCCTACGGCCTGGCTATGGATCCCGGATCGGCGCTCCGCTTCGCTGCGCTTGTCCGGGATGACGGCGGGGGTGTGGCGCGCCCTACCGCGTCCTGACAATCTGCAGCAGCTCGTCGCCGTAATGCTCGAGCTTCTTGTCGCCGATGCCGGGCACATTGCGCAGCTCGTCCAGCGTGGTCGGCCATGCGCGAACGATGCCGTCGATGGTGGCGTCGTGCAGCACGACGTAGGCCGGCACGCCACGTGCGCGGGCAATCTCCGAGCGCCATGCTCGTAGCCGCGCGCGCAATTCAGGATCGACATCGCCCTGCGCCGCGCCGGCCGCAGGCGCAAGATCACCGCGGCGGGACTTGGCGCGGCTCGAACGGATCCGGGCGCCGGGCGCTTCTTCGCGCAGCCACACTTCCGTTTCGCCCCGCAGCACGCCGCGCGACGAATCCGTCAGCTTAAGCGCGCCGAACGCTTCGCTGTCACTCAGCAAATGTCCCATCGCCACGAGCTGCCGCAGCACCGTGCGCCACTGCTTTTCGTTGAGCTCGCGTCCGATGCCGAAGACGGTGAGCTTGTCGTGACCGAACTGCGTCACCTTCTCGGTGAGCCGTCCGATCAGCACGTCGATGAGGTGCATCGCGCCGAAGCGCTGCCCGGTGCGATAGGCACAGGATAGCAGTTTTTGCGCCAGCACCTTGCCGTCGCGCATTTTCGGCGGCATCAGGCAATTGTCGCAATTGCCGCAGCCCTCGCCCATCACGATCTCGCCGAAATAGGCGAGCAGCCGCCGGCGCCGGCAGTGCGGCGTTTCGGCCAGGCCAACAAGCGCATCGAGCTTGCCGATCGAGACCCGCTTGAATTCGTCGGAGCCGCTCGACTCGTCGATCATACGGCGCTGCTGCACGATGTCCGAGAGACCGTAGGCCATCCAGGCCGCCGACGGCTTGCCGTCACGGCCGGCGCGCCCCGTCTCCTGGTAATAGGCCTCGATGCTCTTGGGCAGATCGAGATGCGCGACGAAACGCACGTCCGGCTTGTCGATGCCCATGCCGAAAGCGATGGTCGCGACGATGACGATGCCGTCCTCGTTGAGGAAGCGGTCCTGGTTGCGCGAGCGCACGCTGCTGTCGAGCCCGGCGTGGTATGGCAAGGCGGCAATGCCGGCATCGTCGAGCGCGGCGGCGACCTCCTCGACCCGTTTGCGGGACAGGCAATAGACGACGCCCGCATCTCCCGCGTGACGCTCCCGGATGAAATCCTTGAGCTGCGACACCGCGTTGCGCTTGTCGACGATCTCGTAACGGATGTTGGGACGATCGAAGCTCGAGACGAAGTGCGGACTGTCTGCAAGGTGAAGCCGCTCGACGATTTCCTTGCGGGTCAATTCGTCGGCAGTCGCGGTCAGCGCGATGCGGGGAACGTCGGGAAAACGCTCGGCGATGACCGACAGGCCGACATATTCGGGGCGGAAATCATGGCCCCATTGCGAGACGCAATGCGCCTCGTCGATAGCGAACAGCGCCACCTTCGCCCGCGCCAGCAGCGCCAGGCAGCGCGGCGTCAGCAGCCGTTCCGGCGCGACATAGAGCAGGTCGAGATCACCCGCGATCAGGCGCCGCTCGATGTCGGACGCTTCCTGCGGGGTCAGCGACGAGTTCAGCGCGGCGGCGTTGACGCCTGCTTCGAGCATGGCGGCGACCTGATCGCGCATCAGCGCAATCAAGGGCGACACCACGACACCGCAGCCTTCGCGCAGCAGTGCCGGCAATTGATAGCACAGCGACTTGCCGCCGCCGGTCGGCATCAACACCAGGCAATTGCCGCCGTCCGTGACGTGCCGGATGATCTCACCCTGCGCGCCGCGGAACCCGGGCAGGCCGAACACCGAACGCAGCACCGACAACGCATCGCGGCCCTGAGCCGGCGCGGACAGCGGAGCGGTGGAAGGAGAGGACATGGGCATGTCGGGGTGAGGCCGTGAGATTCGTCCCAAGGCCAGTCGCATGACCGCGCAGGCGTGGCAAGACCGTTTGCTCCGCCGGACGCCGCCTTCCCCCACCCTTTGTGGGAAGAAAACTTTCTTACGCGCCGATTCGTCGCAGCGCTTCCGCGACCGTCACGATCGGCATGTCGCGCTTCCCGGCGGCCTGCAGCGCGTGACGCATCAGGTGCGGCGTGCAGCCATATGGGCTCGGCGCGTCGGCGACGTCATGACCGTAGAAGATCAGCCATCCGCCGCTCTCGACCGCCTCGTCGAAATAGCGATCGACACCCGTCGTATTGATCTCGCGATCGACCAGGGGCGAGGCGCGCAGGAACTGGAGGTCGATGACGTCGCGATTGACTCCGGGAAGGATGCCGCGCGCCGAGCGGAAGGTCTTGGCGAGCTGCGGCTTGCGCCACACCGACGCGATGCCATAGGGGTAAGCGAAATTTTCCAGCGTGATCGAGGAATCAATGCCGCGAAAATGGCTGCGGTTTCGCTCGATCTCCCGGGCCATGGCGGTCTCGTCGAGACCGACCGCGCTCTGGTGCGAGAAGGTGTGGCAGGCAATCTCGTGTCCGGCCCGGTGAAGCCGCACGATGGCGTCGTTCGACAGGCCGTGCCAGTGGTCCGAGGGACGATCGACCAGGCTGCCGGCGAGATAGAAGGTACCGCGACCGCCATGCTGCTCCAGAAGCCCGGCGCCCTCGCCTGCGGCGCTATCGGGGGCATCGTCGAAGGTGAAGCTCACCATGGGCGCATTCGCGGGCAGCCGATGCGGCGCGGCGCGGAAATGCCGGGCCAGCCGATTGCTCACGCGTCCCTGGAGTGCCGACCACACGACTCGCATTTCCTGTCTGTCCCGCCCCTCACTGAAGCATTCGTACGCTGCTCGAGGCAAGCTTCACACTTCGTTAGTCCTAACGTCGAGCTCGTCGTCCCGACCTAACGCGCAAGCACCGACGCATCGGTCCCCGCGCCGAGATATTGCAGCCAGTTCCGGAACAATGCCGCCGCGGCGCTGCCAGCGGCGATATCGGTGCGCAAATTCAGCGCGGGCAGCTCGTTGCTGAGCGCGGGGTGGCGCTGGTGCCTTGCCTGCTTCTCGAAGCGGACCAGCTTCTCTTCCGTCGCAGCGTCAAAATAGCTCACGGGCAAATGCGGATAATTGTCGCGCTCACGCGCGAGATAACGGCCGATGTCGCGCAGATATTCACGCTGAAGCGACAGCGCGTCATATTCCGGATGGCCCTGGAAGAACACGAAGCGGCTGGCATATTGCCGGACGAAGATGTCGACGCCGGCCTTTGCCGAACGCGTCAGCACCTGGTAGCCGGCCTGCGCGAGGTCGCTCTCGGCGATCTCGTTCAGGCGCGAATGCGAGACCTTGAGCGGCGCAGGCGCGGCCCGCGTCAGCGGATCGCCGATCACGGCTTCGCAGTCGAAAATGCCGTGACATTTGGCGGCGAGCGGCCGCCGTTCGATGCGGTCGAGATGCAGCACCGCGGCGTGCGCAGCGAGGCACGACCAGATCGTCGAGCGCGTGTTGACCTTGGCCCAGTCGATCAGCTCGGTGAGGTCGCGCCAGTACGGTTCCTGGTCGAGCTCGGGCGCGATCGGCTCGGCGCCGGTCACGATCAGGCCGTCGAACCTGTGGCGCCTGAGCTCGGTGAGTTCCGAATATTCGCTATCGACATGCCACTTCGCTTCCGGCGAGCGCTTGACCGAGGGCAGCGAGAAGCAGTGAAAGCGGATGCGGCGCGGACCTGCTGCGGCTTGCAGCAGCTTCATGAACTGCCGCTCGGTCGCCTTCAGCGCCGGATCCGGCATGTTGTTGATCAATCCGATGGTGAGCTCTGTGTCGCCGTGCTCGCGCGCCAGATCGCCCGCCCCCGGCACCAGCGCCGGGCTCGATATGCCTTGATCCCTGTCGATCAGGATCGTCATCGGCGCCGCCGCCTACTCCGCGGCCTGGAGGCGCGCGGACCGGCAGGCCTTTTCCAGGGCCTGGTCGAGGTCCTCGATGATGTCCTGGCAATGCTCGATGCCGATCGACAAGCGGATCGTTTCCGGCAAAACGCCGGCGACCCGCTGCTGCTCGGCAGACATCTGCCGGTGCGTCGTCGAGGCCGGATGGCAGGCCAGCGACTTGGCATCGCCGATATTGACGAGGCGCGTGATCAGGTTCAACGCATCGTAGAAGGACTTGCCGGCTTCCATGCCGCCCTTGATGCCGAAGGTGAACAGCGACGAGGCGTTGCCGTCGAGATATTTCTGGACCAGCGGATAATAGGGACTGTCCGGAAAGCCGGTGTAGTTGACCCAGGCCACGCGCGGATCCTTGCGCAGGAATTCGGCGACCTTGCGGGCATTCTCGCAGTGGCGCTCCATGCGCAGCGCGACGGTCTCGATGCCCTGCAGCAGCAGGAAGGCGTTGAACGGCGACAGCACCGAACCCATGGTGCGCTGATAGATGCTGCGCGCGCGCTCGATATAGGCGGTCTTGCCGAAGCGCTCGGCATAGACGAGGCCGTGATAGGAGGCGTCCGGCTTGTTGTAGCCCGGGAAGCGGTCGGCGTGCTTGGCCCAGGGGAAATTTCCGGAGTCGACGATCGCGCCGCCGAGCGTGGTGCCGTGGCCGCCCAGAAACTTGGTCAGCGAATGCACGGCGATGTCGGCGCCGTAATCGAACGGCTTGAGCAGGATGGGCGTTGCCACGGTATTGTCGACGATCAGCGGCACGCCATGCGCATGGGCGATCTTCGCCAGCGCTTCGATGTCGCAGACATTGCCGGCGGGATTGCCGATGGTTTCGGCGAACACCGCGCGGGTATTCTCGTCGATCAGCTTTTCGATGGCGTCGGGCTTGTCGCTCTCGGCGAAACGGCCGGTGATGCCCTGTCGCGGCAGGATGTGCGCGAGCAGCGTATGAGTGGTGCCGTAGAGCTGCGGCACGGAGACGATGTTGCCGCCGTGATCGGCGACGTTGACGAAGGCAAAATGCAGCGCGGCTTGCCCGGTCGCGACCGCAAGCGCGCCGACGCCGCCCTCGAGCTCGGCGATGCGCTTCTCCAGCACCGCGCTGGTCGGATTGGCGATACGGCTGTAGCGATAGCCTTCGGTCTCGAGATTGAAGAGCGCCGCGCCGTGATCGGCGCTGTCGAAGGCGTAGGCCGCGGTCTGGTAGATCGGCACGGCAACCGCGTGCGTGGTGGCTTCGGGCTCGTAGCCTGCGTGAATAGCGATCGTCTCATTGCGCATCGTGCCACCTCCGCGTGGAGCGGGCCGCACTTATTGGCCTGTATGAGGCATGTGCGTTGTCCGCCGTCCCTCTGTTAGAGGCGGGTGGTAAAGCGGACAATAATTCGTCTAGAGATCGAGGAAGTAACCCTAACACTTGTTGGGGAATTGGCTAAAATTCAAGTCAAATTGGACTAATGAAGCTTTGCGCAGCCGGCTGAGTTGCTTTCTTCTCCCCTTGTGCAGGGGAGAAGATTCAGACCTTCGCTCCCTGTCAGTCCATCTGTTCCCACAGCCGATGTGCCATCACGCCGGCGCGCTTCTCGATCGCGGCCGCCGCATCGAGCGCGAGGTCCTCGCGATAGCGCCCGGCAATGAGCTGCACGCCGATCGGCTTGCCGTCGTGCAGCGCCACCGGCACCACGGCGCCGGGCAGGCCCAGCACGTTAATCGCGGAGATGAAGCGGATCTCGCCCCAGAAAATCTCGCGCACGCGCTCGGGGCTGACAGTGTCCTCGCGCGGGCCCGGAATCGGCTTCACGGTGGTCGGTGCCAGCACCACCGGATACTCCTCGAAGAACAACTGCCAGGCCCGGATATGGCCGTTGCGCACGGCGGTCGCCTGCATCCAGGCCTTGAGGTCGAGCACGTTGGCCTTGGCTTTCATGCCGCCCCACGCCTTGTGGAAGTCTTCGGACGTCACCTTCAGCATGCCGGCTTCCTGCAGCACCATCGTCTCGTTGGTGATGATGTCGCACCAGGTCTGCCAGACGCCGTCGATGTCGGGCACATCGACCTCGCTGACCCGATAGCCGGAACGCTCCAGATGATCGGCGGCCTGGCGCAACGCCGCCGCGATAGACGGCTCGACGTCCATGTCCTCAGGAATCCTGGCCAGCGCGACCTTGATCGGCCCCTTCGGCTTCGCACCCACCAGCGGCGCCGGCACCCACCAGGGATCGCGCGGATCGCGCTGGCTCATCACCTCCAGCGCGAGCCTGACGTCGGCGACGTGGCGGGCGAGCGGCCCCTGCGCCGACATCAGATGCGCCAGCATCGGCCGCTCGGCGGTTGCGCTTGCATTGAACGCCGGAATACGTCCCTGAGTCGGCTTGATGGTCGCAACGCCGTTGCAATGCGCCGGCCAGCGCAGCGAGCCGCCGATGTCGTTGCCGTGCGCGATGGTGCCGATGCCGGCGGCGACCGCCGAACCCGCACCGCCCGAGGAGCCGCCGCAGGTGATATTGGGATCCCATGGATTGAGCGTCAGCCCGTGCAAGGGATTGTCGGTGAAGCCGCGGAAGGAGAATTCCGGCGTGTTGGTGAGGCCGATGACGACCGCGCCTGATTTCTTCAGGTTGCGCACCACGGGCGAATCCGACGGCGCGATGAGGTCCTTGTTGGCGGGAACGCCATTGAAATTCGGACGGCCTTCGTAGTCGACATTCTCCTTGATCGTGATCGGTACGCCATGCAGAAGGCCGAGTTCACCACCTTTGGCGCGCCGCTTGTCGGCCGCATGCGCCGCAGCCAGCGCCTCCTCCGAGAGATCGACGACGACGGCGTTCAGCCTCGGATTGACGGCCCGCATCCGCTCCAGATGCGCCTCGACGGTCTCGACCGCGGAGATGGCGCCGGAGCGGATTGCGGCTGCGGTCTCGACCGCCGACCATTGCCAGGCCGGGCCTTTTGGGCGGCGTGGTGCTGATGATTTGCGCTGGGGGGCCCGCTTCACCGGCTTCGTTGCAGCCTTCGCGACCTTGCTCTTGCGAACGGCGCTTTTCTTGCTGGAGGTCTTCGCTGCTTTCTTTGCAGCACTTTTCTTCCTGGTCGCCGTCTTCTTCGCCACGTCGCATCTCCTCAAATTGCGCTGCCGAAGTTATGGAGCTCACGCGACCGTGTACAGGCGCGTTTCTGCATGGCGCGGCGTCGGGGCGCGTTGTGGCGGCCGAAGGCGCGCGAGACGCTCATGAGGTCGTCTCCCGTGACGCATGTATCGGTTGAATGATGGAATGAACTGCCGCCAGATTGCGGCATCGCGAGCGGGTTTTTGACGCCGCCGTTTGGAGAGTGACAAATTGGGACGTTTGCCTACAGCCACACAGCATCCCATGTCGGTGGCGATCGCCGATGGAAGGGGGCGTCGCGGGCGTGCGCGAGGGACGGGAGGTGGTAGCGGGAGCGCTACCACGGACCAATTGCCTTACCAAGGGCTGGAGACGGGCAGAAGAGTTGGAGAAAGCCCCAATCGAGACCAGAAGGTCAAACGGTCCCGTGCGTCAACACTGGAAATACATCGGAAAACTTTGCCATCAGAGCACTCGTCTCCCCTTCGCGCAAGAAGCAGCCCTCCCCGGCCGTGACCCTCGACGGACGTAGAGCTTCAGTCGAAGCTCTCAATTGCAAAGCCGGGCAATCTGAGCTCCACACGCGCGCATAGGCTCCTGCGATTGCGCCACGCGCGCCTGAATGAGAGCACCTTCAAAGGCCGCCAAGATTACTGGCGCGAGCGTCTCCGCATTCTTCGGAGCCATTCCGCATCGGATCAAGCCATCAGCAATCGTTTGGTGCCAGAGACCGAAAGCGTTCTTGCATGCCTTGGTGAGCGCCTGAGATTGGGGTGCAGTTTCCAATGCAACGGTGCACACGGGGCAGCCAGCGGTGAACCCGGACTTTGCCAACTGTGCCGCGCTCCCCGCAAACAACTTGCGGACACCCTCCGCAGCGCGGCCGCCTTCGGGGAAGCACTGCGCGATGCCCCCAGCGACATTTTGTGCAGCCCATTCGAGAGCGGCGACTCCAACCTGCTCCTTACCATCCGGAAAATAGTGATAGGCGGAACCCCAGGGCGCTCCCGACTCCTGGACCAGCCGCCGCCATGAGGCCGCGGCATAGCCCTCTCTCTGAAAGAGAGACATGGCGGCCAAAATCATCTGTTCGCGCGGTGAATGGGCTGTCATGGGCGTTTGACTAGGACGATCGTCTTATCTATAGACGTAGAGACGTTAGGACAAATGTCATAATGGAGGGTGGGGATCTATGAAGGCGGTATTGTTGCATGCCTACGGCGACGCTGAGGCGCTTCGGGTGGAAGAGGTTTTGAAACCGCAGCCCGGGGCTGACGAAGTGCTCATCCGGATCGAAGCGGCGAGCGTCAACTACGCCGACATCGTGCGTCGGCGCGGTGATCCCTATCCACTGCGGACACCTTTGCCGGCGATCCTCGGCAGCGAAGCCGCCGGTGTCGTCGACGCCGTTGGCGAGGGTGTCACAACGCTGCATCCCGGTGATCGGGTGTTCGCGTTTTTCGGCGGAGACGGTCTTGGCGGCTACGCTGAGTACGCCCTCGCCGGCGTCGACAACGTCATCAAACTGGACCCAAGGCTCGATTTTGACGTCGCTTCCACGCTTGTCGTTGCCGGCGTGACTGCTTTTCAAATGCTCAAGGACGCTGGACGGCTCAAGCCCGGCGAATCTGTCTTCATTCCCGGCGGCGCCGGAGGCGTTGGCAACTACGCAATTCAGCTCGCCAAGATTTTGGGCGCCGGCTGCGTCATTGCCGGCGCCAGCACACCCGAACGCCGGCAGCAAGCCTTGGCGCGGGGCGCCGACCACGCCATCGACTCTACCGCCGATGATTGGCCGCGCGAGGTGAAGCGGCTCACCGGCGGACGCGGGGCCGATGTGGTTCTCGATATGGTCGGAGGCGCATTTTTCGACCAGGCTCTGGCCGCGCTCGCACCATTCGGGCGCCTCGTCGTCTATGGGACCGCCAGCAGGAAGCCCTCTTCTTTCATCGCCCAACGCCTGATGCCGATGAACCAAGCCGTGATTGGCTACTACGTCAGCCACTGGTTCAAGGCTCGGCCGGATCAAGCGCAGAAGGCCTTCGACACCGTTGCAGGATTCGTGATCGAACAGCGCCTTCATGTGGAGGTTGCCGGGCGGCTGCCACTCGAAGGGGCCACCGAAGCTCACCGCATCATGGAAGCGCGGCAGGCGACGGGAAAATACGTGCTCAAGCCGTCGCTGACCGCCCCTTGAGCTAAGCAGCGCCACGTATCAACGGCGGCACGCAGCACGCCGCCGATATGTCGGAACCGAAGATGGCAGGCCGGCTGTCTTGAAAAGGGAGGAAACCATGACGATGAGCGACGAGCGTCCCGCATCGCGAGAGAATGGAGGGCTAGCGCTCTTCCGCGAGCTTTTGCGCACAGGCGCGCCAGCCGCTCCCATCTGCATGCCACTGAATTTCCAGTTGTCCGCGGCAGAGCACGGTAGCACAGAGTTTACTGGTTGGCCCGGACCACAGTTCGCAAACCCAGGAGGGGTTGTGCACGGTGGTTACCTCGCCGTGATTTTGAGCTCGGCGATGTCCTGTGCCGTCCATACGACACTTAATGAAGGCGAGGGTTATACGACAACGAACTTTACTGTGAATCTCACCCGTCCGCTAAAGCCGGGACCGGGCCCTGTTATCGCCTCGGGCGTCGTAGTTCACCGCGGCAGACAAGGCGCTACTGCCGAGGGTCGCATCGTCGATGACACGGGCAAGCTTCTTGCGCACGGCACAACGACTTGCGTGATTTTCGCTCCGCGAAAACAAGACTAGCAGTCGCTGCATTTACCAAATTGCTGCCTTCAAAGGACCTTACGAGGTTTCGCATCACCGGGACGACCGATCGTCCACTCGCGGGTGTCAAGGTGATCGATATTGGCCACTACGTCGCAGCACCGCTGGCAGCGATGATACTGGCGGATCAAAGGGACGGACGTCATGCGCGTTAAGCGATCAGGACATCGAGCGGTAATGCCGCTCGCGGAGGCGGCCTGCGGGCTTGGGCGGGGTTGCTTGGTGCAGCAACGGGACTCCACACGGATGTCAGACGCCACGCGCCGACAAGCACGAGGGTCGGCCGACATGAAACAGAGAGTGTCTGTGACAAGCCAGCAAACGGGAGACATTCGCAGGACCGCGATCGTCACGGAAACCTCGTCCGGCACCGGACAGGCCACCGCAAGGGCGTGCGCGATTCCGGTTTTGTCGTCTAGGAAAGACGGCGAGAAATTACTTAGCCGTTGTTGTCATCACCGCAAATCTGCGCCGGCTAATGTAATTGTCAGCTACTCTGGGGCGCCTGACCGGGGCAACAGCGCACGATGGTGCGCAGAAAAGTCCAATATCGAAGATTGGCGTACAAAATCGTGCAATGGCGGAGAGAGTGGGACCCCACCCCAACTCCCACCTAAGCAATTGAAACGCCTTGATCTCAAGGACTTAGACGGGCTAATTGGGGGACACATTGGGGGCCGCTTTGGGGGACACCTCGCCTCGCCGAGGGTGATCAATTCATGCTGAGACCGAGACTGGGACGCCACCTCGAATGGCACGGCAATCGCATCCGTGTCGTCGTGCGGGTGCCACCCGCGCTGATCAAGAAGGTCGGCGTCACGAAGCTGAGAGAGGCGCTCGCGACGCGCGATCCGCTGGAGGCCGAACGGGAGAAGGTGGACGTGGTCCGCCGATTGAAGGCCATGCTGCGCGGGGAGAAGGTGGCCGGGGTGCAATCGCCACTGACGGAGGAAGCTCTGCGGTGGCGCGAGGCCGCGCGACAGGCAGCGCTGGGACAGGGCGGCTCCGGCCCTACCGAAGTGCAAATGGCGCTGAATGACTGGACCGACGTGATCGAGCGCCAGCACGGCCCGGAGATGGCGCAGGCTTTCGGCGCGATTGCGCTGGGGCTCGCGACACCACTCAACTCACTGCTGGACCGCTGGTTCACCGAGAGGCCATTCTCAGTGGGTTACAAAGACGACATCACCCGGGCCGTTGCACGACTTGTGCAATGGTGCGGAGAGACTGCAATCCGCCCCGTAGTCGAGGCAATCCAGACAGCAGATGCGGGTCGCTTCATCCACGACCGTTACATCGCACCGAAGGTGGACGTGACGACGGCCAACAAGGACATCTCTTGCCTGCACTCCTACTGGCGCTGGATGGGGAAACGGCACGGCATCAAGGAGAACCCTTGGAGCGAACAGCGGCTGCAAGAGAGCAAGAAGCGGGAGGCAGAGGAAAGCAGCGACGACAAGCGCCCCTTCACGGATGATGAGGTTCGGACGCTGCTTCGTGGCATCAGGTTGCGTCGCGAATGGGAATTGTCGCTGTTCTCTGCCCTCAGTGGCCTGCGAGTGCACGAGATCGCGGGGCTGCGCGTCAAGCACTGCCCAGAGGGTAGGATCGCGGTGACCAAATCTAAGACGCCGAGTGGCGTGCGGACGATCCCCGCCCACCCGCTACTCACGACCTTGATCGAGACACGCAGCGCCGGGAAGCGCCCGGATGACTTCCTCTTTGAGGACTTGCCAGAGCAACGCCCCAACTCGAAGCGCGATAGGTCCGCTCCAGTAAGTCAGGCATTCACTCGCGAGAGGCGACGGCTGGGTGTCGAGGAGAAGGCCAACGAGAAGCAACGCCAATCCAACATCGACTTCCACAGTTGGCGGCGATGGTTCATCCGCCGTGCCGTAGCCGGTCTGGAGAAGGGCGGCGTAGGCTACACACCGTGGACGATCGCGAGCGTGGTCGGGCACAAGGTCGAAGACGGCACCATTGAGGGCGTTGCCCTGCCGCTCGGCATGACTATGGGTGTGTATGCCGGTGCGGCATCATGGGACGCAATGACAGCTTGCGTGAAGGCCGTGACGCTGCCGAAGAACACGCCGACGCGACGGGATGACTTAGTCACTGAAAGGCCTGGGGGTCCCCGCCCCGCCGTGAGGCGGAGAGAGCTACCCGTTGCAGCGGAATGATCCCAACCCGGTGCTCCCGCTGGCGCGAGCCGTACAGGGTGACAGATGTCGGCAGCACATGGTGGTGCTCGCGAGCCGGAACCGGCCTTGGCCCGGCCATCGCCGCGGGCGGTCTGAGTTGGTTCTGGTTCTCTTTTTCCGGCGTGCCATGCGAGGCGAGACTGTCTGCCCTGTGGAGCCCTGTGGAGCCCGGTGTGCAAAGGTGGACACATCCGGTTCCTCGGGCAGGTTGGGTGGAGCGCGACTCGACCATGAGCGGCTCCCGTGTTTTTAGTGGACCAGCGTTGCCTGCCGTTCTCCTTCCTGACTGGGCACTCATCCGAGCCCTACCGAGTGCGTTCCGCGATGTGCCCGTCTTGGAGAAGCCGTTCCTGCCGTCCGCACTGGCCAAGATGATCGAAGCACAATCACACCGGAGCTGTGAGTGCGGATTCCGGTCGATGTCGCCCAGGATTCCGAGATGATCTCGCCCACCATTCCGATTTGAAGTCGCCCACCCGTT
>NZ_JBVVPN010000055.1:31093-40856 GCF_055811035.1 Bradyrhizobium sp. MI1.10 | reverse complement strand
CCATCGGCTATATCAGCCCGGTCGAGATGGAGCTAAAATCGGCTTGATCCATGTCCACTTTTTTGGGGGAAGATCAGTATCTTTCCGCGGGTCGCAGTCTGGATTGCTTCGCTTCGCTCGCAATGACGGAGGACGCGGCGTGCCATCCCTCACATCATCCCGCTCTCTTCCTCTTCCGCCTGCTCGATCAGCGTCTCGCTCACCATGACCTCGCGGCGGGGGACGACGAAGATCATCGTGCAGGCGCAGAGCAGGGAGATCGCCAGCACCGCGGCGGTGAGCGGCAGCGTGGTCGCGGAATGGCCGCCGAGATAGGCGCCGAATTGCGACATGAGCGCGCCGATGCCCTGCTGGAGAAAGCCCATCGCACCTGATGCGGTGCCGGCGGCCTCGGGACGGACGCTGATCGCGCCGGCGGCCGAGTTCGCCATCACGAAAGCATTGCCGACCATCACGATCATCTGCGTGCCGAACAGCCAGGCGGGTGCCTCGTTCCAGCCGGTGAAACTCCACAGCAGGTTCAACAGGCTGCCGCAAAGCTGGAGCGCGAGGCCGAACCAGATCAACTTCTCCAACGAGTGCCTGGGCGCGAAGCGCACGCAGAGCAGATTGCCGACGAGATAGGCAAAACCCGTCGTCGCGAACCACGCGCCGTATTCAGCGCTGGTCCTGCCCATCTGCGTCACCACGATATAGGGGCCGCCGCCGGCGAAGGTGAAGATGATCTGCGAGGCCAGCACCTGGCACATCACGTAGCCGACGAAGGCGCGGTTGCGGATCAGGATGCCGACATCGCCGCGAAAGCCGCTGCCGGCGGCGCGGTCTCGGCGGGTCTCGGGCAGCGCGAATGCGATGCCGATGGCGACAATGATCGCGGCGACGGTGATGGCGTAGAAGATCGCGCGCCAGCCGAACGCGGTTTCGATCAGGCCGCCGCTGAGCGGGGAGACCATCTGCCCGATCATGAGCGCCGCGACCACGAGGCTGATCATCGAGGCGACGCGATCGCGCTCGTAGATGTCGCGGATGATGGCGCGGCTCACCACCATGCCGGCGGCGCCGCCCAGCGCCTGGAAGAAGCGCGCGGCGATCAGCTGCGGTAGGGTTTCCGCGAAGATGCAGGCGACGCTGGCGACTACCATCAGCGCCAGTCCTCCGAGCAGCACCGGTCGTCGCCCGAAACGGTCCGACAGCGGGCCCATGATGAGTTGCGACAGCGCGATGCCGACCATGTACAGTGAGACTGTCATCTGCGCGACCGAGATGTCGCTGCCAAAGGTCGTCGCCAGTACCGGCAGCGCCGGAACCAGCATGTAAAGCGAGATCGGCGCGATGCCGGTCATGACGACGAGCAGCAGCAAAACCACGCGCGAGGTCGCGAGGTTGTGTTGCGCCGTTTCCGGCGGCTTGCTGATCATGCCGTGCATGCGTGTCCGTCTCGCAGAAATTCGAATCGGACTGTAGCGCGCTCGCACAAGACGCATATCGGCGTTTCGGAATGCGGCTATACGGATTCCGGGACGGTTATAATGGCGGCGCGATGAGGACGGATTTGGCGCGCTGCTCGCGTCAAAAACTCGGTATCATCGCCCGGCTTGACCGGGCGATCCAGTACGCCGCGGCGTCTCCGCATACGTTTGCTGTCTCTGGAATACTGGATTCCCCGCCTTCGCGGGGAATGACAGCGGGGGTGGAAATGAGCATTGCGCAAATCGCGTGGTGCTATGCGTCGAGACCGTGAACGACGCGCTTACGCCTTCAACTCCGCCGTGGCCTGGTCCAGCCAGGCCTTCGTCGTCGCGTCCAGCGCCGGCCGCACCTCGGTCCTGACGCGCGCGTGGTAGGCGTTGAGCCAGTCGAGTTCGTCCTTGCCCAGCATGCCGACATCGATCAGCCGGCGGTCGATCGGCGCCAGGGTCAGCGTCTCGAACGCGTTCATCGATTTTTCCGCGCCCTTGATGTCGGCAGCGACCACCAGTTCGAGGTTCTCGATGCGGATGCCGAAACCGTCGGTCTTGTAGTAGCCGGGCTCGTTGGACAGGATCATGCCGCGCTTCAGCGGCGTGGTGCCGAGCTTCGATATCCGCGCCGGTCCTTCGTGCACCGAGAGATAGCTGCCGACGCCGTGGCCGGTGCCATGCTCGAAATCGACGCCGGCGGCCCAGAGATATTGCCGTGCCAGTGTGTCGAGCTGCGCGCCGGTGGCGCCATCGGGAAATATCGCCCGCGCGATCGCGATGTGACCGCGCAGCACACGCGTGAAGCGGTCGCGCATCTCGTCGGTGGGCTCGCCCACGGCCATGGTCCGGGTGACGTCGGTGGTGCCGTCTTCGTATTGTGCACCTGAATCGATCAGCAGCAGATCGCCGGGTACGATCCGCCGGTTGCTCTTGCGGGTGACGCGGTAGTGCACGATCGCGCCATTCGGGCCGGTGCCCGATATGGTCGGGAACGACACATCCTTCAGTGCGCCGGTATCGCGGCGGAACGTCTCCAGCGCCTCGACCGCGTCGATCTCGGTGAGCTTGCCGCTTGCCGCCTCGCGGTCGATGAAGGCGAGGAAGCGTGCCAGCGCTACGGCGTCGCGCCGGTGCGCCGTTTGCGTGCCCTTGATCTCGGTCGTGTTCTTGACCGCCTTGAGCAGCGCGATCGGATCGCTGCCGCGCACCGGCTTGCCGCCAGCACCCGTGATCAACCGGCTGAGGGCGTCGGCCGCGGTCGCATTGTCGAGCGCGATCGATCCACCGCTCTTGGCGAGCGCCATCAGCGTTGGCGCCATTGCATCGGGCTCGCGCACCTCGGCGGACTGCTCGAGATGGTCGCGGGTCAAATTTGAGAGCTTGCGGTGATCGATGAAGATGGTGGGACGACCGTCCTTCGGCACCAGCGCATAGGACAGCGGCAGCGGCGTATGCGCGACGTCGGCGCCGCGGATGTTGAAGGTCCAGGCCACGGCATGGCTGTCGGACAGCACCAGCGCATCGACGCCGAGCTTGCCGATCTCGCTCCTGATCTGCGTCAGCTTCTCGGCTTCAGTCACGCCGGCATGTTGCATCCCGTGCACCGTGACCGGCGCAATCGGCGGCTGTGGCCGGTCCTGCCAGATCGCATCGACCGGATTGCTGTCGACGGCGACCAATTCGGCACCGGCCTTGGCGCAGGCGGCGGACAAACGCTCGGCTGCCGCAAAAGTGTGCAGCCACGGATCAAATCCTAGGCGGTCGCCGGCCTTCAGGTGTGCCGATATCCAGCTTTCCGGCGGGGGATCGATCAGAGATTCCACGGCCCACGCCCTTGAATCGACCTGCTTGGCCGCCTGGATCGTGTAGCGACCATCGACGAACAATGCGGCCTCGTGCGTCAGCACCACCGCCAGTCCCGCCGAGCCCGTAAAACCGGTCAGCCAGGCCAAACGCTCTTCCGACGGCGGCACGTACTCATTCTGCTGCTGATCGGCGCGTGGAATCACGAAACCGGTCAGCTTGCGGCGGGCGAGTTCTTCACGGAGCGCGGCCAGCCGCGCCGTCAATGCGACGCCGGCCTCGGGCTCCTCGAATGTCTGGAAGTGCGCTTCGAACATGGTGGATCACTTTAGGATCATGCGGATCAGTCCGCAATGTAGACGCATTTGAGGTCGCATCTGGCATGGACTGTGCTTGAACAGTTCCATTCGAATTGAGTGGAGTACAGGATGCGGCAGTTGCGCTTCGTCCGGATAACAGGGAAATTCGAGCAAGTTGTTCATCTCAACGACGAGGGGACACTCGATGCCAGCGTTCACGTTTGAGAAGATTACGCCGCCGGTGCGCCGCGCCCCGGCTCCGGCAGCACCGAAGAAACCGCGCGGCCTCATCAACCAGATGATCGACCGTTTCGCTGAACGCCGCGCGAGGCGCGCCTCGCAGGCCGAGCGCGCGATGCGCCGGGACGAGAAGGCCGCAAAGTAGCGGCACCTACGGCAGCCCCCCGACTCACCCCATCTTCCGCAGCAACAGGCTGCTCCACCCCTCGATCCGCAAGTGCTTCAGAGGCACGAGGCCGCGCGCGCGGTAGGCGGCGATCACGGCGGGGACCTGGGGCGTCAACAGGCCGGAGAGGATGACGCGCCCGCCAGGTGCGAGGTGCCGCGTCAACGGGCCCGCCAATTGCCGTAACGGATTGGCAAGGATGTTGGCCAGCACCAGGTCGAACGGGCCGCATCTGCCGAAATCAGCCGCCGCGAAGCCGGTGGCGCGGATTGCTCGCACATGGTGACCGACCTCGTTCAACGCGGCGTTCTCGGCTGCCACCTTGACCGAGGCCGGGTCGATGTCGGAGGCCAGCACCGCGCGATGCAGCACCTTCGCCGCCGCTATCCCCAGCACGCCGGTCCCGGTGCCGAGGTCGAGCACGCGGCCGGGCCGGGTGCTTTTCAGGACATGGTCAAGCAGGAGTAAACAGCCGCGCGTGGTACCGTGATGGCCGGTGCCGAAGGCGAGAGCCGCCTCGATCTCGACGGCGAGCTTGTTCGGCGCCACGCGGTCGCGATCATGGCTGCCGTGGACGACGAAGCGTCCGGCCGGCACCGGGACGAGATCTTCCAGGCTCGCCTTGACCCAGTCCCTGGCTTCGACGGTGTCGAAGGCCAGCGTGTCCGCGATCTCATTTCCTGCTGCGGTTGCAACGAGTTCGCGCAGCCAAGCCCGGTCCGGCGCGTTCGCGAAATGCAGCGCAACGTCCCACTGTCCGTTCGGCTGTTCGAAGGCGGCGACCGCCGCATCGTCCTCGAAGAACATTTCGGTTAGGACGTCGACAATGCGCCTGGCGGCGATCTCGCCGCCGATCGAAAAACTGGCGCGATGGGTGGGGGAAGGCTGCATTCTCTGGTTTCCGTCCGGTTCAATTTTTGGAACTTTTGTTCCCGATTTTTCGCATAACTTGCATTCACGAGGTTAACCCGACCTCAGGTTGTGCCACGTAGATTTGCGGGTGTTGGGCAACCCACACAGTTCGAAATGGAATAGGAGGCGAGACTTGAAGCGCATGATTTTGAAGTTCTGGACCGACGATTCAGGTGCAACCGCAATCGAGTACGGCCTGATTGCAGCCGGTATCGCGCTGGCGATCATCACCGTGGTGAACGGCCTGGGCACCACCCTGAACGACAAGTTCACTTCGATTAGCAGCTCCTTGAAGTAATTTCCGCCTTCCATTTCCCGGCGAGGCCAATTCTCCATACGACTGCTTTCGAGCCGCGCCCGTCGGGGGAATTGCCCCCTGGCGGGCGAAGTCGTTTTTGGGAATTGGCTTGCACAGAATGCCCACAGGCTATCCGCTGGTTTTTCCGGACTTTGTCCACGGATTATCCCGCCGTTCATCCCCGGATTTTCCACCAATTTGTACCAAGCTTGGAGGGGCGTAACCCAGCGCCCTTTCACAGCTCTGCCAACAGGCTGTCCACAGCTTATCCACGGGCTTATCCACGACTTCCGAACAGCGACCGGTGATCCCTCAGGATTGCCTGCGCGGCGTTGTGGCCGGGCGCGCCGGTGACGCCGCCGCCGGGATGGGCGCCGGAGCCGCAGTGATAGAGGCCCCTCACGGGTCCGCGATAATCGGCGTGGCCCAGCATCGGCCGGGCCGAGAACAGCTGGTTCAGCGTCAGCGCACCGTGGAAGATGTCGCCGCCGAGCAGGCCGAACTGCCGTTCGAGATCGAGCGGTGACAGGATTTGGCGGCCGAGCACGCTGGTCGCAAAACCCGGCGCGTATTTGTCCACCGTCGCGATCATGAGGTCGGCGACCTCGTCGCGATGGTCGTCCCACGACTTTCCATCGGGAAGCTCCGGCGCGACATGCTGGCAGAACAGGCTCGCGACATGTTGTCCTGCGGGCGCGAGCGTATCGTCGAGCGTCGAGGGGATCAGCATTTCCACGACGGGCTCTCGGCTCCAGCCGTGCGCGCGGGCATCGAGAAAGGCGCGGTCCATGTAGCCGAGACTGGGAGCCAGGATGATGCCGGAGGTGAGATGATCGCCGACGCCCGGCAGTGCCGTGAAGGAGGGCAGGCGGTCCAGTGCCACGTTCATGCGGAAGGTGCCGGAGCCGTTCTTCCAGTGCCGGATGCGGTCGAGAAAGTTTTGGGGAAGCGCATCGGCGGCGACCAGCCGCGTATAGAGCAGCTTCGGATTGACGTTGGATGCGACATATCTCGCGCGGATGGTCGTGCCGTTCTCCAGCGCTACGCCGACCGCGCGGTCGCGCTCGAGGATGACCTCGCGCACGCCTGCATCGGTGTCGATCACGACGCCGCGGTCGCGTGCGGCGCGCGCCATGGCCTGCGTGATCGCGCCCATGCCGCCGATGGCGTGACCCCAGACGCCCTTCTTGCCGTTCACCTCGCCAAACGCGTGATGCAGCATCACATAGGCCGAGCCCGCGGCGTAAGGGCTGGCATAATTGCCGACGATGGCATCGAAGCCGAACAGCGCCTTGATCAGATCGTGCTCGAAACGTTCGTCCAGCATCTCGCCAGCCGAGCGGGTGAAGAGATCGAGCAGGCTGCGGCTCTGCTCCAGCGACAGCCCGCGCAGGATATTGGCGCTCTGGAATGCGTTCACGGCCTCGCGGATCGATGCCGTGCCGAAACCATCGAGCAGGTTGGGCGGCGCGCGCAGCACGAACTGCCGAAGCACGTCGGCGATATCTTCCAGCTCGCGCGAAAACCCGTCGAGCGCGTTTGCGTCGCGCGCGCTCAGCCGTGCGACGGACGCCTGCGTCCGCCCCTCGCCGGTGAGAAGATAGCTGCCGTCTGCCGCGGGCAGAAAATTCTGCGCGCGCCGTTCGACGATCCTGAGGCCCTGTTCGGCCAGCTTCAAGTCGCGGATCACCTGCGGATTGAGCAGGCTCACAGTGTAGGCCGCGACCGAATTGCGGAAGCCCGGATGAAATTCCTCCGTGACCGCGGCCCCGCCGACCACCTTGCGGCGCTCGACCACGCGCACGCGCAAGCCGGCCATCGCGAGATAGGCCGCGCAGGTGAGGCCGTTATGGCCAGCGCCGATGATGATGACGTCGGTTTCGATCATGCGGCCCTAGTGGTGTCATTCCGGGGTGCGCGAAGCCCGAACTGTGATGCGGGCTCCGCATCGGAGAATCTCGAGGTTCCGGGTTCGATGCTCCGGGCCGCGCTTCGCGGTCCCGTCGCATCGCCCCGGCACGACCGTCTTATATCAAGCATTTCCCGCTGCAACATCACGAGACCCTTTATTGCCCGTTCAGGCGCCTTGTGCTCCATTGCGCGCGCCCGGCACCCGCCGGGATTATGCCGGAGCTTCCATGGATTCGATCGTGCAACCCGCCGCCACGGAGCAGTCATCCTCGTCACGCAACCGGCTGCTGCTGACGGTCTACACCGCAGCGATCTTCGTCAGCGCGCTGTTGCTGTTCTCGGTGCAGCCGCTGTTCGCCAAGATGGTCCTGCCGCGGCTCGGCGGCTCGCCGGCGGTGTGGTCGGTGGCGATGGTGTTCTTCCAGTCGTTGCTGCTGGCGGGCTACGCCTATGCGCATGTGTTGATGCAGGTGAGGAATCGCATCGTTCCGGTGGTGGTGCATCTCCTGCTGCTGATCGCGGCCTTCGCCACGCTGCCGCTCGGCATCGCGTCCGCCTATGGCGATCCGCCCGCTTCGGGCTACGCGATCTGGCTGCTTGGCCTGTTCGTGATCTCGATCGGACTGCCGTTCTTCGCGCTCGCCGCCAACAATCCGTTGCTGCAGGCCTGGTTCGTCCGCACCGGGCATCCTGCCGGACATGATCCCTATTTCCTCTATGCGTCCTCCAACATCGGCAGCTTCCTCGCCCTGCTGTCCTATCCATTCCTGCTGGAGCCGATGTTCACGCTGCACACGCAGAACCGGCTCTGGACCGGCGGTTACGGCATTCTGATCGTCCTGATCGCCGCCTGCGGCGTGCTGCTGTTGCGCTCGCCGAAGCTCGCCATGGTCGATGTGCGAACCGAGGATTTGAATGCGCCTGCGCCCGGTTTCATGACGCGGCTGCGCTGGATATTCCTCGCCGGAGTGCCGTCCGGCCTGCTCATCGCCGTCACCGCGCACATCTCGACCGACGTTGCGGCAGCGCCGCTGCTGTGGGTGCTGCCGCTGTCGCTGTATCTCTTGACCTGGGTGGTGGTGTTCCAGTCGCGGCCGCTGCTGCCGCACAAATGGATGCTGATGCTCCAGCCGGTCGCGATCGCGGGCGTCGTCTTCCTGCTGGCGTTCGGCGGCGAACAGAACCTGCTGCTGACGCTCGGCGGCCATCAATTGTGCTTCTTCGTCATCGCGATGGCCTGCCACGGCGAATTGGCGCGGACCCGGCCGGCCGCGAAATATCTCACCGGATTCTATGTCGCGCTGTCGTTCGGCGGCATGGTCGGCGGCCTGTTCGCAGGGCTCGTTGCGCCGTTCACATTCTCCTGGATCGCCGAATATCCGATCCTGGTCGCGCTTGCCGCGCTGTGCCGGCCGCCCGCGAACGAGCGGCTGGCGGGCATCATCAAATGGTACTGGCTGGCGCTTGCCGCGCTCGCCGTCGTGCTCGTTGCGCCGTCCATGACGACGGGCGGGCTGTCGACCTGGTTCGAGGATCATCGCGTCTGGGTGGCCGGCGGCATTGGCGTGCTCGCCGCCCTGCTGGCGCTGGCGGTCAACGCCGGCCGCTGGAAGATATTCGCCACCGTCGCGCTCGCGCTGGCGTTGATCCGGGTTTATCCGGCGGATGAAGGCCGCGTCACCACGGTGCGCAGCTTCTTCGGCGTGCACAAGATCGTCGTGACGCCCGGCGGCTATTTCCACGTGCTGATGCACGGCACCACGATCCACGGCGCCGAGCGCTTCCTCAACAATGACGGCACGCCGGTCACCGGACGGCCCGAGCCGATCACCTACTACCACAAGGATGGCGGCATCGGTCAGGCCGTGACCGCGATCCGGGAGCGCAAGGGCGCGCCCTTGAAGGTCGCGGCGATCGGCGTCGGATCGGGCACGCTCGCCTGCGCCGCCGAGCCTGGCGAGAGCTGGACCTTCTTCGAGATCGATCAGTCCATGGTCGACGCGGCAAGCGATCCGAAGAATTTCCGCTATATCTCGAGTTGCATGCCGGGCCTGAAGCCGGTGATCGGCGATGCTCGCCTCACCTTCGCGAAGGAGCCGGACGGCGCCTATGATCTCATCATCGTCGATGCCTATTCGTCGGATGCGATCCCGATCCATCTTGCGACCGAAGAGGCGATGAAGATCTACAAGGACAAGCTCGCTCCGCACGGCGCCGTGGTGATGCACGTGTCCAACCGCCACCTCGATCTCGAGACCGTCGTGGTCGGCATCGCCGATTCCAACGATCTCAAGAGCTGGGTCTACAACGAGGATTCGGGGCGCGATGGCGACTACATCTTCTCGACCGACGTCGTCATCTCCGCCCGCGAGGATGCCGACGTCGGCAGGCTCGCATCGTCGAAATCATGGGAGCAGACCGAAGCCGACGACCGGGTGCGGGTCTGGACCGACGATTACTCCAACATCTTGGGCGCGCTGTACCGGCGTTTGCGGGACGGGGAGTAGGGACACTTCGTAGCCCGGATGGAGCGCAGCGCAATCCGGGACGTTCTTGCCTCGCGGTGATTAACGGCCCCGGGGGTTGGGGGGCGCCCCCCCGGGGGCACCCACAAACCCACGGGGCGGCCCCCACCCCGCCCCCGGGGGCCCCCCGGGCCCCCCCAATGCCTGGG
>NZ_JBVVPN010000055.1:0-31083 GCF_055811035.1 Bradyrhizobium sp. MI1.10 | reverse complement strand
GGGGCCGCCGCCCCCCCCCCCCCGCCCCCGCCCCCCCCCCCCCCGCGCGCCCCCCGGCCGCCCCGCGGGCCCCCCCCCCCCCCCCCCGCGCCCCCCCCCCCCCCCCCGCTACAGCAGAAAGCCTGCGGCTCGGCCTCACGGCGTCACCGGTGTCCCCGCGGGCAACGCAATTGCCTTCTCGCCCGCGACTTGCCGCAACAAATCGGGCCTGTCGGAGATGATGCCGTCGACGCCGATCTCGATCATCCGCGCCATGTCCTCAGGCTTGTTGACCGTCCAGACCACGACGTGCAGCCCGAGCGCGTGTGCCTCGGCGATCAGCGCCGCGGTCACATCGCCGAAATAGGGCGACCAGATCGCGCCGCCCGCAGCCTTGATGGTTCGCGGCAGGGAGCCGCCGTGATCGGCCGGGCTGAACCCGGCTGTCCAGCTGGTCGCCTTGTCCAGCGCCACCGTCTGGCTCGAGCCGCGCTGGAGCGTCAGGTACACCGTCGGCATCTTCGGTGCCTGCTGCTGGACGAGCAGCAGGGTCCGCCAGTCGAACGACTGTATCATGACGCGGTCGGAGAATTTTTCGGCTTCGATCAGCGCGAGCAGCCTGGTGACGAAAGCTTGCGGATCGAGCGTCTCGTCCGGATGGTTCGGATCGATCTTGGTCTCGATGTTGAAGCGCACCCGATTGTTGCCGGATTTGCGCACCAGCGCGAAAAGTTCGCTCAAGGTCGGAATGCGGGTCCCGGGCACGGCGCGCTGATCGGGAAATTGCTTCGCGTAAGGACTGTCCGGACGTATCTGGCCGACGTCGTAGCTCCTGACCTGCTCGAGCCGCAGCTTCACGAAGGGCGTGCCGGGAGCCGCGACATAGGCGCCGCTCGCATCCCGCGTGATATCAGGGTTGAGCCCGCGCTCATGCGAGACGACGACTTCGCCGTCGGCAGTGATGCCGACGTCGAGCTCCAGCGTGTCCACGCCCATCGACAGCGCGTTGGCGAAGGCCGGAAGCGTGTTTTCCGGCAGCAGTGCCCGCCCGCCGCGATGGGCCTCGAGGTCGAAAGCCGAATCAGCCCCCATGGCCGGTCCCGCAATGAGAAGTGACAGTACGGTCAAGATCGTCGCAGCACGTGACGGCATGGCGGCTCGTGGGGCAAGCGGAAAGGGATATTTGAACGCATTTGGGCATGTCCGGCCCATAGTATAGGCTTTCGTGGCTGTTGAAACCTTGGGCGGTGGCTTGGGTTGCGGCCGCCGCGGGGGTATGTACTCATGGTCGGCGCCCTGGAATCCCGCCCGTGCAGCAGCAACACGATCATCGAATTATTCGTAGCCGGCATTTTCGCCGGATGCAGCGCCGGCATTTCATCATCTTCGACGTTTTGCCCTTCGTCGGCACACTGGTGGCGCTGGTGCTTCTGCTCTACCGCCCGATTGGCGCGGCGGAGCTTGGCCTGTTCGTCGGCTTTTGGCTGGTCACCGGCCTCGGCCTCACCGTCGGCTATCACCGGCTCTTCACCCACCGCGCCTTTGCGACCTCCACGGTGATGAGTGCGATCCTGGTCGTGATGGGATCGATGGCCGGCCGCGGTCCCATGCTGTCCTGGGCGGCAATGCACCGCCGGCACCACGAATTGTCCGATCACGACGGCGATCTGCATTCGCCGCGGCTGCACGGCGAGGGCCCGTTCGGCCGCCTGCGCGGCTTCCTGCACGCGCATTTGACCTGGATGATCGAGCACGATTATCCCAACGTTGCGCACTATGTCCCGGATCTGATGGCGGATCGCAGGCTGGTTGCCGTCAACAGCTACTACTACACTTGGGTCGGTCTCGGCCTGGTGCTGCCGGCCGCGATCGGCGGCGTCGCCACCATGAGCCTGTGGAACGCGCTGACCGGCTTGCTCTGGGGCGGCGTGGTGCGCATGTTCGTGGTCGAGCAGACCATGTCGGCCATCAACTCCGTGATGCACAGCTTTGGCGCGCAGCCCTTCGTCACCCGCGACGACAATAGCCGCAATCTCGGTGTGATGGCCTGGCTTGCCTGGGGCGAGGGCTGGCACAACAATCACCACGCCTTTCCCTATTCCGCGGCCTTCGGCCTGCGCTGGTTCGAATTCGATCCCGGCTTCATCTTCATCCGCGCCCTGGAAGCGCTCGGATTGGCCTGGGACGTCAAGGTGCCGAGCGAGGAGAAGATTGCGCGACGCATGCTGCGGCAGCCGGGCGACGCTGCGCCCGACCTCGAAACGGGCTGAGCATCATCCGCCGGCTCACTCCGGCGATGGCGCAGCTTTGAACCGATGCTGTTCAACGACTATCCCTTCCTCCTGGTCTTCCTGCCCGCGGCGCTGCTGATCTATCGCTTGGCCGATCCCTATCCGCATCTGCGCATGGGCGTGCAGGTCGCGCTGTCGCTCGCCTTCTATGCCTGGGGCAGCCCGTCCTTCATCCTGCTCCTGATCGGCTTGATCGTGATCAACTGGCTTGCCTCGGTCGCCTATGGGCGCGTGAAGTGGCCGGCGGTGCTGACGCTGGTGCTCATGCTCGATCTCGCGGTGCTGGCGTTGTTCAAATACGCCAACTTCCTTCTCGCCAATCTCGGTCTGGCGTTGGGTACGACGTTGCCGGTGCTCGATGTCGGACTGCCGCTCGGCATCTCCTTCTTCACCTTCCACCACATCATGTATCTGGTCGACTTGAAGCGCGGGAGGGCGCCGCTCTATGCGCTCGACCGCTACGCGCTCTACATCACCTTCTTCCCGCAGGCGATCGCCGGCCCGCTGGCGCGCTGGTCGGAGGTGATGCATCAGTTCGGCAGGCAGATCTACGTTCCGGGCTGGCAGCGCCAGTTCTGCGTCGCGACCTGCTTCATCGCGATCGGCCTGTTCGAAAAAATCGTGATCGCCGACGGCCTCGCGCATCTGCTCGATCCCATCTACGCGCAGGCAGCGAACGGGCCCTTGCCCAGCGGCGATGCGTGGCTCGCCTTCTGCTTCTCCTTCCAGATCCTGTTCGATTTCTCCGGCTATTCCGACATCGCGATCGGCCTCGGCCTCCTGTTCGGCGTACAGCTGCCGTACAATTTCGATGCGCCGCTGCGCTCGACCAATATCCAGGATTTCTGGCAGCGCTGGCACATCACATTGATGCTGTTCCTCCGCGACTACGTCTTTTACCCGCTGGTCAATCTGCGCTTGTTGCCGCGGCGCTGGCTTCCCGTACAGTTTTTCGCCGCCATGATGATCACGATGGCGCTGTGTGGCCTCTGGCACGGCGCGAGCTGGACCTTCGTGCTGTGGGGCGTGCTGCACGGTCTTGCGCTGGTCGCCTGCACGCTGTGGCGCCGCTACGGTCCGGAGTTCCCGTCATGGCTCGGCTGGGCGCTCACCGTATTGTTCGTGCTCGCGACCGGCGTGATCTTCCGTGCGGGATCGGTGGAGGCGGCATGGCATGTCTTCGCCGGACTGGTTTCGCCGCTGCCGCTCGAGCGCGGAAAGCATTTGTGGCCGCTGGTCGCAGCGCCGCTGTTCGCCTTCCTGCTGCCGGCGAGCCAGGACATTGTGGCGGTGCTCACGCGCCGTCCCAATCCGTGGCTCGCAGGTCTGCTCGGTCTTGGGCTGTTCGCATTGCTGCTTCACATGGGTGGTCGGGATCTCCATGAGTTCGTCTACTTCAAATTCTGAGACCGACCCCGGCTGGGGCCGGAGCTTGCTCGCGTGTCTGGGCACGCTGATCGGCGCTGCGCTGCTGGTGCTCGCACTGATGGTGGCGGTCGATCCCTATGACAGCGGCAAGCTCGGTCTGTTCGGCATCGAGGGCGTCGACAATCGTCTGACCCAGATCACGGCCGCGAGCCGCGCGAGGAATCCGGATTTCAATGCCGCTATCCTGGGTAATTCGACGGCGCAGATGATCGAGCCGACGGAATTGTCGCGCGCAACCGGCCTGCGCTTCGTGCAGCTCTACATGACCGGTGCGTTTCCCCGCCAGGAGCTCGCGGTGCTGGACTTCTTCCTCCGAAATCACAAGGATGTTGGTGCACTGGTGGTCGTGACTGACCCCGGCTGGTGCGCGCATGCACGGGCGAAGGAGGAGGGCGGCGTCCCGTTTCCCGACTGGCTCTACGACAGAAGCGTCGTCACTTACGCTGCACGGCTGATCTCCTGGCAGGCGATCGAGCACGCTTTTCAGCGCATCAGTATCGGGCTTGGTCGCCGACCACGGATGAACCCCGACGGCTTTGTCAGCTATGAGGACATCTGGCCGCCGGGTCAATTCAAGGAAGTCGGCTGGCCCAGGGATCCGGCGCCGTCCTCGTCCACCGAGATGCGGGCGACATTTCCCGAGATCGCTGTGCTCGCAGATACCGTCAGGACATTGTCGGCCGATGTGCCCGTCGTCATCATCGTGCCGCCGACCTTCGCGACCACCGTGCCGAAGCCCGGTACGGAAACCGCCCTGGAGCGCAGCGCCTGCGACGCGGCGCTGAAGAAAGTGGTCGCGGGCCGACCGCGTAGCAATTTCATCAGCTATCGCGTTGACAACGATCTCACGCGCGACCGCGCCAATTTTGCCGACTTCATCCATTATCGCCCCATCCTCGCGCGCAAGATCGAGCAGGGGATCGCTGCGAGCCTGCGCGATGGGGAGAGCGCGAAGATCGATTTCTGAACCGTCTCAGCCGAGCTGCTCGAATCCCCCATCGAGCCAGAGCTTGCGTGCCAGCTTGCGCTGGATCTTGCCGCTGGTGGTCTTCGGCAGAGTGCCGGGCCGGATCAGCGCGATGTGGCGCGCGGAGAGCTCGTGGTTGTCGGCGGCGGCCTCGCGAATCCGACCCTTGATGGCTTCGGTGTTGATCGAGTGGCGCGCAGTGCGCTCGATTTCCTGGACGATGACGAGTGTTTCTTCGCCGGTCTCGTCCGGCACCGAGAACGCCGCGCCGCAATTTTCGCGCAAAGCTCGATCGAGCGATTGCACGGTGCGCTCGACGTCCTGGGGATAATGGTTGATGCCACGGATGATGATGAGGTCCTTGATCCGTCCCGTGACGAACAATTCGCCCGTGGCGTCGACGAAGCCGAGGTCGCCGGTGCGCAGCCATGCCCCGTTTTCGGCGGCAATCTGCGCATTGAGCCCCTCGCGCGTCGCCTCGTCGTTGCGCCAATAGGCGCGGGCAATATTGGCGCCGTTCACCCATATTTCACCGACCCGGTCCGCGGGCAGGCGCGTCCGATTGTCCGGGTCCACGATCGCGATCCGTTCGCCGGTGAGCGCGCGCCCGCAGCCGACGGCGATCTGCGTGTCTTCGGCGCCGGAAGGCGCTTCCGCCGCATGCGCCTGAAGCGCCGTGCGGCTCAGGCTGCGTGTGACATGACCTCCGCCGCGGCGTCCGCCGGAAATCAGGAGTGTCGCTTCCGCCATTCCGTAGGCGGGATACATCGCGCGCGGATCGAAGCCGTGGGGCGCGAATGTCTGGACGAACCGCTCGATGGTTTCCGCACGCACCGGCTCTGCGCCGTTCAGCGCGATCCTGAGCGAGGACAGGTCGACGCCCTCCATCTGGTCGGCGCGATAGCGGCTGACGCAGAGATCGAAGCCGAAATTCGGGCTGCACGCCACTTCCGCGCGAAAATGCGAGATCGCGCGCAGCCAGCCGAGTGGCCGCTGCATGAACGCATTCGGTGCCATCAGCACGCAGGTCGCCCCAACATAGAGCGCCTGCAGTGCGTTCAGGATCAGCCCCATGTCGTGATAGAGCGGCACCCAATTGACGTAAGTCGATTGCCGGGTGTTGCCGAGCGCGAGCCGGATCATCTCGAGATTGGCGAGCAGATTGGCGTGGCTCACCATCACGCCTTTGGGCGCGGACGTCGAGCCGGAGGTGTATTGCAGGAAGGCGATGTCGTCCGGCGCCGGCTCGGGTAGTTCGATTGTCTCACCATCGTCCGCGGCGAGATCGACCTCGATCCAGCGAATGTTCTCATGCGCGAAGCGTGCCCGCAGATCACCACGGAGCGCGACGGCCGAATTGGTCAGCGCCACCGCCGGCGTGCAATTGGCGAGGATCGCGGCGCTGGCATCGCGCGCGCTGTTTCGCCGCGGCATCATCATCGGCACGGCGATGATGCCGGCCATCAGACAGCCGAAGAACGCCACCATGAACTCGATGCCGGGCGGAAACACCAGGATGGCGCGGTCGCCGGGACGCGCGGCCACGGTCAGTCGCAACGCGAGCGCGCCCGCGGCATCGTGCAGCTGTCGAAAGCTGAGGGCAGCTTCCTCCGTCCCGCGATCGGAGACGAAGACATAGACGCGGTCGTCGGCCTGCTCCGCCGCACGCCGGGCCAGCAGTGCCACGAGCGAGCGGAAGGTTTCCATGGGTTGCGCCGGCTTCAGCCGCCCTCAGGCGGCGGGGCGGATTGCGCGCTTATCGGCGAGAAATCGCGACAGCGCCTCAACGGTCGGATGGTCGTAGAAGTCGTCCGTCGATAGTTCGAGGTCGAGCTTCTCCTCGAGTTCCATCATCAGGTAGACCAGCATCGCCGAATCGAGCCCGAGGCGGCTGAATTTCGTGCCGATGTCGACGCGGTCGCTCGAAATTCGCAGGATATTTGCCAGGGCGGTAACGCAGAAATCCGAAATCTGCTCGCGTGTCATGTCATGTCCCAGAAACAATGGGAACGACAATACGGGCGACCCCCTGGTTGTCAATTTGGCCGGAACGCCGCCGCGTCGAAGGTTGTGGACTGTTGCTTCCTTGCGTCGGCCGGTGCCCAATCCGTGCACAGGCCGGCGCTATTTCCAGCGGTCGACTGCGGCAAGCGCCCGTCGCGGCAGCGGCTTTCTGATTTGATTGCCCGGCAACGCCGCGTCCAGATAGCGTCAGTTCTGGTAGTAATAGCCACGCGGTTGGTAAACCTGCCGGGGCTGCGGCTGATAATAGGTGCCGTTGCCCTGATTGTAATATTGCTGCGGCTGCTGCTGGTAGACCTGCGCGTCATAGAGCGGGCGGCTGCCACGCGGTGCCGGGTAGCGCGTGCCGGTGTCGCTGCCATCGGCTGGATAGATGTAATTGTCGTCCTGGGGCATGTAGCGGCGGGCGGGCTGGGCCGTCGGTGCGAGATTCACGGGGTCGCCTGATGTGGCGTACTGCTCCTCGGTCGGCTGCGGTGCGCGGGCGACAGCCGTGGGGTTGCGGCCGCGCGGGTTGCGGGCGAGCGCCACCTGCGACGAGCCGGTCAGCGTCACCGTGGTGTTGAGCACGCCCTGCTGCTGCACCAGCGCGTAGAGCGTCGAGGCGTTCTGCCGCGACAGCCGCACGCAGCCATGAGACGCCGGTGTGCCGAGCCGGCCGACCGAGTCTGTGCCGTGGATGGCGTGCCCGATCTTGGTGAAGAAGATCGAATGCGGCATCGGCGCGTCGTCGAATTCCTTGGAGTAGTGGTCCTCTTCCATGCGGAAGGCACGGAACGCGCCGTTCGGCGTCTCGCGGGAGGGGATGCCTGTCGACACCGGCCAGTGATAGCGCGCGATGCCGTCGACGGCGACGGTCATCTGCTGATTGTCCTTGTCGACGGTGATCTCGACCTTGGCCTGCGCGGCGCCCGCGCTCAAAAGCATCAGGGAGGTGAAAGCAATAAAAAACGAACGCATCTGAGTTCTGGCCTCCGGCCTGTTCACGCTAGGCGCCGCGGCTCTCCGTCCCCCGGCGTGCAATATGCCTGCAATCCGGCTTTCGTTCCAGCGGCCTGCCCGGCCATCGTTAACGTGACGGCGGGCGTTAGCAAGGCCGCTTTGTGCCGCGCCGCCCGTGGCGATGCTGACATTTTCGCGAGCGGGCACGCGTTCACAACGCCGACAATTCGTCACAAAGGCGCAACCATTTGGCCGCGCCCGGCGTTGAAGATGCCTGCCTCGACAGGCGGCGTTCGCCGCCAATTGCCCCTTACACCGTCCCTGGGACCGAAAATGAACAAAGCCCGTATCACCGCCGCGTCATTGCCGGCCGGTTTGCCCGTCCGCCTGCTGTTTGCAGCCGCCGCCATGGCGCTGGCGCTGTTGTCGCTGCCACATGCCGGGCACGCGCAGGGCATCGTGCGCGGCGCCCAGGAAGGTTCTTATGAAGGCAACCGTATCGCCGGTCCTGTGGGCGGCGTGGTCGGTGGCGCGGTCGGCGCCGGCGTTGGCGGGGCCGTGGGAGCAGTCGAGGGTGTGTTCGGCATTCCCCATCGCGGCCACCGCCGCTGCCGCGGCTATTACGACGGATACAACCGCTTCCACTGCTATCGGTAACCCCTGGCGATTCCGGGGCGCGCGCGTGCCCCCGGAATGACGGCCGGGGTCAGTTCTTCAACCGATACCCCGTGCGGAAAATCCACCAGATCACGACCAGACAGATCACCAGGAACGCCGTCGTCATGCCGATGCTCACGGATACGCTGACGTCCGCGATCTCGTAGAAGCTCCAGCGGAAGCCGGAGATCAGATAGACGACCGGATTGAGCAGCGCCACCGTGCGCCAGGCGGGCGGCAGCATGTCGATGGAATAGAAGCTGCCACCGAGGAAGGTCAGCGGCGTCACCACCAGCATCGGGATCATCTGCAGCTTTTCGAACCCGTCGGCCCAGATGCCGATGATGAAGCCGAACAGGCTGAACGTCACCGCCGTCAGCACCAGGAAGGCCAGCATCCAGACCGGATGATGGATGTGCAGCGGCACGAACAGGCCGGCCGTGGCGAGGATGATCAGGCCGAGGATGATCGATTTGGTCGCGGCCGCGCCGACATAGCCGAGCACGATCTCGAAATAGGAGATCGGCGCCGACAGGATCTCGTAGATCGTGCCGGTGAATTTCGGGAAGTAGATGCCGAACGAGGCGTTGGCGATGCTCTGCGTCAGCACCGAGAGCATGATCAGGCCCGGCACGATGAAGGTGCCGTAGCTGACGCCCTCGACCTGGCTGATGCGCGAGCCGATCGCGGCGCCGAACACCACGAAATACAGCGAGGTCGAGACCACCGGCGAGACGATGCTTTGCAGCAGCGTGCGCCAGGTGCGCGCCATTTCGAACAGATAGATGGCGCGGACAGCCCGGTAGTTCATGACGCCCTCACGAGGTCGACGAAGATATCCTCGAGCGACGATTGCGTCGTGTCGAGATCGTTGAAACGGATGCCGGCGGTGCGGAGGTCGCCGAGCAGGCTGGTGATGCCGGTGCGCTCGCCCTTGGTGTCGTAGTCGTAGACCAGGGTCGCGCCACCGTCGCAGAGGTCGAGCTCGTAATGCCCGAGGCTCTCCGGCAGCGCATCGAGCTTGCCTTGCAGATGCAGCGTCAGCCGCTTCTTGCCGAGCTTCTGCATCAAGGTGGCCTTGTCCTCGACCAGCACGATCTCGCCCTTGTTGATGACGCCGATGCGGTCGGCCATCTCCTCGGCTTCCTCGATGTAATGCGTGGTCAGGATGATGGTGACGCCGGATTGCTGGAGCGTGCGCACCACCTCCCACATGCCCTTGCGCAGCTCGACGTCGACGCCGGCGGTGGGCTCGTCCAGGAACAGGATCTGCGGCTCGTGCGACAGCGCTTTGGCGATCATCACGCGACGCTTCATGCCGCCGGAGAGCGTGATGATCTTGCTGTCCTTCTTGTCCCACAGCGAGAGGTCCTTCAGCACCTTCTCGATATGATCGGGGTTCTTCGGCTTGCCGAACAGCCCGCGGGAGAAGCTCACGGTCGCCCACACGCTCTCGAAGGCATCGGTGTGCAATTCCTGCGGCACCAGCCCGATCAGCGAGCGCGCCTTGCGATAGGAGGTCTGGATGTTCTCGCCGCCGACCAGGACCTTGCCTTCGCTCGGATTGGCGATGCCGCAGATGATCGAGATCAGCGTGGTCTTGCCGGCGCCGTTGGGGCCGAGCAACGCGAAGATTTCGCCGCGCTTGATGTCGAGATTGACGGTCTTGAGCGCCTTGAAGCCGGACCCATAGGTCTTCGACAAATTGGCGACGGAAATGATGGAGGACATGATGGCCGCAAGTCTGAGGGGGGCGAAGGCTGGGGAGGGGAGGCTGGAACCTGCCGGGAGGACGGTCAGCGGAGCCCTGAGATAGGAATGCCCTTGCCCGGCTGCAATTAGCCGGAGAAAAATGGCCTCAAAACAGGCCCTTCCGTGGCAGGTTTCGAGCAAGTGTTGCGCGATGGTCACGGCTTGCTGCTAAGATCGTCGTTCACGCGGCTCTTTGTTGCGTCTGCGAGCAGGCCATGGCTACGATTCCGGCCGAAGCATATTCCCAAGGAAAAGATCGATGAGACCGAACGGCCGTCACACCGCCGGCACCAGCCAGTTGTCCGCCCTCCGTGCATGGGCGATGGGCCTGCTTCTGCTGTCAGCTGTTGCCATCAGCCCGACCACCGTCAAGGCGGCGCCGAGCCAGGCTGCGGTCGCGACCACGCATGTCTACCTCCTCCGCGGCGTGCTCAACATCTTCTCGCTCGGGCTCGACACGATCGGCGCCCGGCTCCAGGCGCAGGGCATCCCGGTGACCGTCGCGAATTTCGTGTCGTGGTCCTCGCTCGCGGATGAGGCCGCCACCGCCTACAAGGCCGGCCGGCTCAAGACCATCGTGCTGGTCGGGCACTCCTCCGGCGCAACCGCGCTGCCGGACATGATCGCCAAGCTCAACCGTCTTGGCGTGCCCGTGAAGCTCGCGATCGGGCTCGACTCCGTGTTCAAGACCAAACTGTCGACCGGCGCCGAACGCTACATCAACATCTATATCGGCGACGGCCCCGGCGAGCCGGTGAAGCGCGCGGACGGTTTTCGCGGCAAGCTCGACAATGTCGACGTCCGCGGCTCCGGTGTCGGCCACATCTCGATCGACAAGAACGAAGCGATCCAGCGCCGCGTGATCGCCGAGATCGACGCCGCAATCATGCGCTCGCGCGCACCGGCTCCGGTTGCCGAACCCGGCGCGCCCAGGCCGGCGCGGTCGGCGGCGGCAACGGCTCCCCGGAACTAAGCCTTCGCCGCAAGCCGCTGAATTGACAATGCCGCCGTCATGCAGACGGCGGCATTGTCGTATCTGCAGAGCCAAACTCGATCACCTGCCGGTCGGAGGAAGGGAACTCGGCACCCGATCTGGTGTTGTCACACTATGACAAGGAAACGAAACGTCGGCCCCATGGCGGTTCAGCCCGAGCGGGCGTGGGCCGGTCGCCCTGTTTCCGAAAACGTCCTTGAGAAAAAGCCGCAGCCTCAATCGAGCCAGTTGAGCGCGACGCGAGCTGGCCTGTTGAGACAGCACGCGCTGCGAACGCAGCGGGCGCTGCTCGCAGGCAACAGCGACGGTCGCAAGAAATAAGAGTTCCTCGAATTGACAGGCCGGTGTTCCGGTGTGCCGTCTGTCTGGGGCCAGTCCACGTGAAGTTTTTTCAGTGCCCGTCATGCCGCCATCCTGTCTCGTTCGAGCACGTCGCGTGCACGAATTGCAGCACCGAGCTGGCATTCGATTCCTCGCGCATCGAGATGACGAAACTTGCATCCCATCAAGCTTGCCGTAACCGCGAGATCATCGGCTGCAACTGGTGTGTCGAGGGCGCGAACTGGTATTGCGGCTCGTGTCGCGTCACGCGCACGATTCCGAACCTCGGCAGCACCAGAAACGTCATGCTCTGGCGCCGCATGGAGGAAGCCAAGCGCCGTCTTCTCTATGATCTCAGCCGCCTCAGGCTTCCGCTCGCATCGCGCAGCGGCGAACCATTGGCTTTCGACATTCTCTCGGACGAGGTCAGTCCGATCCTGACCGGGCATCTCTCGGGCCTGATCACGCTCAACCTTGCCGAGGCCGACGATGTCGAACGAGAATCTCGCCGCGTGGCATTCCGGGAGCCGTACCGCACGCTGCTCGGACATTTCCGGCACGAGATCGGTCACTTCTATTGGGACCTGCTCGTTGACGGCACGACATTCCAGGCCCCGTTCAAGCTGATCTTCGGTGACCAGGCGCAGGACTATCAGGCCGCAATCAACTCCTATTACAGCCGCGCCGACCGTTCATACGACCGGAGCGGCTTCATCAGCGAGTACGCCACGTCCCACCCCTGGGAGGATTGGGCGGAAACGTTCGCGCATTTCCTGCACATTGTGTCGACGCTCGACTCGCTGGCAGGTTTGCCGTTGTCGCTGGACGAGCGCGCCCGCCAGACCCTGACGGATCCCTATCTCGAGAGCGACTTCGAGGCACTCCTGGCCCTGTGGATGCCGCTTGCCCGCAGCATCAACGAACTCAACCGCTCGCTTGGGATGAGCGACGCATATCCCTTCGACATATCGCCGGCGGTCAAGGGCAAGCTGCATCTCGTCCACATGGCGATCAGCGCATTCCGCGATCAGCAGAGTTTGGCGGCGTAAACATCGCGCAGGACGGCCCCCGTTACGTCAGGAACGCGCGAATGCTGTCCGCGATCTCCTTCGCATGCGTCTCCAGCGCGAAATGACCGGTGTCAAAGAACTGCACCACGGCATTCGGATTGTCGCGTTTGAACGCTTCGGCGCCGGGCGGAATGAAGAACGGATCGTTCTTGCCCCAGACCGCCAGGAACGGCGGCTTGTGCTTGCGGAAATAGTCCTGGAAGGCGGGGTAGAGCGCGACGTTGCTCTTGTAGTCGCCGAACAGGTCGAGCTGCACGTCGTCCGAGCCCGGGCGCGCAAGGTAGAAATTGTCGAGGTTCTGGCCATCCGGTGACACGGTCATCGGATCGGAAACACCATGCGTGTACTGCCAGCGCGTGGCTTCCGGCGTGAGGAGCGCGCGCAGCGCGTCGCGATTGGCCGGCGAGGGATCCTGCCAATAGGCCTTGAGCGGAGTCCAGTTGTCGCTAAGGCCATCCTCATAGGCATTGCCGTTCTGCGAGATGATCGCCGTGATCCGCTCGGGGTGGCTGAGCGCAAGCCGGAAACCAGTCGGCGCGCCGTAGTCGAAGACGTAGACCGCGAACCGGTCGAAGCCGATCACCTCGGTGAAGCGTTCGATCACGCGTGCGACGCTATCGAACGTGTAACGGAAGCTTTCGCGCGAAGGCATGCCGGATTGGCCGAAGCCGGGAAGGTCGGGCGCCACGATATGAAACCTGTCCGCAAGCAGCGGAATGAGGTCGCGAAACATGTGGCCTGCGCTGGGGAAGCCGTGAAGCAGCAGGAGTTTTGGCGCTCCGACAGTGCCGGCCTCGCGATAGGCCACCTTGAATCCGTCGACATCCGCGCTGCGGTACGTGATTGACATGACCTTCTCCATTGGTAGTAACCCTATTAAAGCTAGCTAAGAGGTTACGTCCACCGTCGTAACTTGTCAATGGCGCCTTAACCGGTTATGTAGGTCCATGTTCTCCCGACCGGCCAAGGATCGCTCATGGATCGCCCGCCCGCCATGTTCATCGCCGACTCGCTCGGCCTCGACTTTCTCAACTCGGTGGCGACACCGGTCGATACGCCGGTGGACTGGATCGACGGTGGTCATGGCCTGATCGACTGGCTGGCGCAGGCAAAGCTGGTGCCGCCGGATGATCTGCACGCGCTGACGGCCCGCGCCACGCCGGACGAACTGGACAAGGTCGCGGATCAGGCGCGCGCCTTGCGCGAATGGTTCAGGGGATTCGTGCGCAAGCATGCGGGCCGGCCGCTCACGAGGGATGCATTGCGCGAGCTCGGTCCATTGAACAGCCTGCTGGAGCGCGACGAAGCCTTCAGCCGGATCGAGCCCGGGCCTCACGATGGCGGCGCTCTCGCATTGCGAATGAAACGGCGCTGGCGCTCGCCGGAAGCGCTATTGCTGCCGGTTGGCGAAGCCATGGCGAAGTTCGTATGCGACGAGGACTTTTCCAACGTCAAGGCGTGCGAGGGGCACAACTGCACCATGCTGTTCGCCGACCACACGCGCAGGCGCGCGCGGCGATGGTGCATCATGGCGGTCTGCGGCAACCGCGCGAAACAGGCTGCCCACCGCAGCAGGCTCAAGAGCGTGCAGTGATTGGGTGTCGAGATGCTGGAATGAGCGCGGATCGAGCCCCGGTTCCGTGCCCCAAATTCCACCCAATCGGCCGTCACTAAGCGCCTTTGGGGGAGGCTGCAGCCTCCCGGAGTGGGACTGCTGGACTGATGATCGATTTGAGGCGACTTCTCGCGCTGGCAGCCGTTGCGCTGCTCGCCTTAAGCACCGGGACGGCCGTTGCCTCACCTGCCAAGACGAAGCCCGCCGCGGCCGCACCCGCCGCACCACCGCCCGTACCGTTTGAGCCATTGCCGCCGCCGAAAATCTACCTGTTTCGGGGCGCCATGGGGCCGTTCTTCTCCACCGGCATGGACCGGCTCGAAGAGAAACTGACGCAGGCCGGCTTTTCCGCCAACGTCTATGAATTCACCATCTGCCGATGGATCGGCGATCGTGCCATCTCCAGCTACAAGGAAACGCCGGCGCCGATCGTGCTGATCGGGCATTCGATGGGCGGGCTTTGCTCGATCGTCATCTCGGAGATGGCGGCCAAGGAGAACATCCCGATCAGCCTCGTCATCACCATCGATCCCGCGCATGCGACCGGCGACGTGCCGCTCAATGTCGAGCGCTTCATCAACATCTACCTCTCCGACAGCGTGCTTGGCGGCGGCAACGTGGTCGCGGTGCCGGGCTATCGCGGTCACTATGCGAGCTATGACCTGAAGGAGAACGCGCGGGTCAGCCACATCAACATCGAGAAGTCCGACGACATCCACCGTCAGATCGTCGACATGGTCACGCAGTTGCCGCGCATTCCGCCCCAGACGCAGGTCGATGCCGTGCCGCTGCGCTATCTCGTGCCGGCGAATACGCTGGTCGAATTGTGGGACAGCGGCGTGCGGCAACCGGTGCGCCGCGGCGACACCATGGAGAGCATCGCGGCGGCCAATCGCGTGCCGCTGTGGTCGCTGGCGCAGAGCAATTCGCTGCCGGAGAACGCCACGCTCACCCCCGGCCAGTCCATCATCGTCCCGCGCCACCTGACGCCGCCGGAGCCGACAGCCGCCATGGCGACCCCGCCGGCCGCACGGCGGTAAGCGGTCAGCAACGGAGATCGCCGGGATGGAGCTTGGCTGATGCCAGGCACCATCCCTCGCGGCGCCTGTCATTCACGAATCTTGTGTCGCGGCAGCCATCTTGATGCGGATGTCGCCAAGGAGGAGCGAGCCGTGGTGGAAGCCCGGCCCGCCGGGCGATAGGGCGCGGCGAGAAGCATCAGAAACAATGCCCTTTCAGCCGCATATTTGGCGGCGGGTCGGCCATTTTCGAAGCCGTGCATGACGAGGCGTCCCTCCGTCGTACAGACATGCCATCGCCATGTCCTTCGACCGCATTTCTTCAGGAACACTTCGAACGTCGGGAGGTGTTCGGGCATGTCAATTAGCCGTGGCTGCTTGCCGCCCGGCGCGTGATTGCGTTCCCCATCGCGCCGTTCGGGGCCTGAAAGGTGAGCGGAAAGGCGGAGAGGGCGAGCTTCTCGATCGCCGAACGCTCCTCGGACACACGTCTCTCGATGAACCGCCGCTCGAACTCGGTCAGCTCGGTCTTGAGCAACCGCTGATAGCGGCTGATGTTGCTGCGGTGGCCGCGCAACAAGGCCAGCTCTTCATCAACCATCATCGCAATCCTCGTTGAGCTGTCGTTGCCTAGGCTGCGAGGCCGGTTCGTTCGACGGATCGCGTGCGGACCGGCTTGCCACCCGGAGGTCCTTTCGGATGGTGGTCGAGGCTCGCGAGCGCTTCCAGAATTTCGTCGATGGTGACGGCTTTGCCCGAGCCGGGCAGTTCGCGCAATGCCGGACTCGAGGCGATACTGGCTGCGTCCGAAGCCCAGGACGCGAGGATTGCACGCTTCTCGCCGATCGACAGAGTTGGATCGGCTAGGACGTCGCGGGGATGATCATAGACAGAGCCAGGGTGCAATATCGCATTCAGATCGATGATGTTGTCGACATGATCGAGCATGAGAGGTCCTCCTCCTTTCTTTAAACCTCTGACTTGCATTCGGGTGCGCGGTCGAAGGCCATGGTCGATCCCGCCCGACGATCGGGCGGGATCACCGGGTCTCCGACAGACCAAATTCAGGCGGCTTTGCCCTCGAGTTGATGCACGTTGCCGGACGGCGCGGCATTGATGGCAATTCGCCGCGGCTTCATGGCTTCAGGGATTTCCCGGACCAGTTCGATCTTGAGCAGGCCGTTCTCGAACGAGGCGCTGTGCACCTGAACATAATCGGCCAGGTTAAACTGCCGCTTGAACGGCCGCGCGGAAATGCCCCGGTAGAGATATTCGCGTTCGGTCCTGTCCGGCTTGTTTCCCTCGACGGTCACCGCGTTCTGCTCGGCCGTCACCGCGACCTCGTTGGGTGCAAAGCCCGCAATCGCAAGCGAAATCTGGTAGCGATCCTCGCCGATGCGTTCGATGTTGTAGGGGGGATAGTTGTCCTCGCCGGCACGCTGTGCCGTTTCAACGAGGTCGAAAAGGCGGTCGAAACCAACGGTCGAACGCCACAAGGGAGAGAAGTCGTAAGTGCGCATAGCCAGATCCTCCAAGGAGCAAAATGGATACGAACGACACCGGACACGACCGGTGCCCGTCTCAGCTTCCCGACCCACCAGGCGTCGGGAACGCCACCTCTCGGCGGCAGCGGAAAAATAAAAAAAGCCTGTTTTGGTTTCAAGAGGGGATCCAAAATTTTTTGGAATCCCCCGCGCCTCCCTAACCCTCTCGCCGCAAGAACGGGCGGGGAGGGAGACGCACCTCGGACTACGCGTTCGATCCGTGGATCGCCTCGATCACGGCGTCCGTCACGTCCTTCGTCGTCGCCGTGCCACCGACATCGGGCGTCAGCACGCCGGCTGCACATACTTTCTCCACCGCCGCCATCAACCGCACCGCCGCGTCCTTCTCGCCGAGATGCTCCAGCATCTGCGCGCCGGTCCAGAACGTCGCGACCGGATTGGCGATGCCCTTGCCGGTGATATCGAACGCCGAGCCGTGGATCGGCTCGAACATCGAGGGGAAGCGGCGCTGCGGGTCGATATTGCCGGTTGGCGCGACGCCGAGGCTTCCCGCCAGCGCGCCGGCGAGGTCGGAGAGGATGTCGGCGTGCAAATTGGTCGCGACAATGGTGTCGAGGCTCTTCGGATGCAGCGTCATGCGCACCGTCATGGCGTCAACCAGCATCTTGTCCCAGGTCACATCGGGGAATTCGGCCGCGACCTCGGCGGCGATCTCGTCCCACATCACCATGCCATGGCGCTGCGCGTTCGACTTGGTCACCACGGTCAGGAACTTGCGCGGACGCGACCGGGCGAGCTCGAACGCATAGCGCATGATGCGCGTCACGCCGACGCGGGTGAACACCGCGACCTCGGTGCCGACCTCTTCGGGGAGACCCCTGTGGGCGCGGCCGCCCATGCCGGCATACTCGCCCTCGGAATTCTCGCGCACGATCACCCAGTCGAGGTCGCCGACGCCGACATTGCGCAGCGGCGAGGCGACGCCCGGCAGAATCTTGGTCGGCCGCACATTGGCGTATTGGTCAAAGCCCTGGCAGATCGGCAGCCGCAGGCCCCACAGCGTGATGTGGTCGGGCACGTCGGGCGCACCGACCGCGCCGAAATAGATCGCGTCGAATTTCTTGAGCTCCGCGAGGCCGTCGGCCGGCATCATGACGCCGTGCTTCTTGTAATAGTCCGAACCCCAGTCGAACGTCTTGATGTTGAAGGCGAGATCGCCGCTACGTTTGGCCAGCGCCTCCAGCACGCGAACGCCGGCGGAGATGACCTCGGGGCCGATGCCGTCGGCGGGGATCGCTGCAATCGAATGGGTGCGCATGAAGTGCTCCGTCCAGATGTCGGTGGGATTGCGTGACGCTAGGGAACCTAGGCGGGGAGGGGCAGGGACTCAATCGACACTGGTTTATACAAAAAAATGATATAATTCCGTCACAGGATCAGAGGACCGGTGAATGGAATTGCATCAGTTGCGATGCTTCGTGGCGGCGGCCGAGCAGTTGCATTTCGGCCGCGCGGCGCAGCATCTCCAGATGTTGCCCTCCGCACTCGGCCGCCAGATCAAGCTGCTGGAGCAGGATCTGGATACGCGGCTGTTCGCGCGGACGACGCGGGCGGTGTCGCTGACGGAAGATGGCGCAATGCTGCTGCGCGATGCCCGTGCCATCCTCGCCCGCGTGGAGGCGGTCGAGAGCAATCTGCGCAATCGCTCGCGCGCAGGGGCTGCTCGAAAACTCCGGGTCGGCGCCATCGACAGTGCTGCGGCGGGGCTGTTACCGGCATTGCTCCGCGACTTCCGCGCAAAGCGTCCTGATATCGCGGTGCAGCTTCTGGAGGAGAAGACCGTCCGGCTGCTGCCAAAGATCCTGACCGGCGCGCTCGATCTTGCCTTCGTGCGTCCACCGGCTCAGCGGGACAAGCGGCTTGAATTCCGCGATCTGCTGCAGGAGACAGCCATCGTGGCCTTCCCGCAGCGCCACGCGCTGGCCAAACGCAAGTCGATCACGCTGGCGGAGATCGCCGAGGAGGCGATGCTGGTGCCTGATCGCCGCTCGCGGCCGCACAGCCACGACCTCACCATGAAACTGTTCGAGCAGGCTGGCCTCACGCCGCGCATCGTGCAGGTCGCCGACGAGAAGCAGACCATCATCAATCTCGTCGCAACCCGGCTCGGTGTCGCAATCGTGCCGCGTTGGTCCACCCGGATGGCGGTATCCGGCGTGCGCTTCGTGCCGCTGCGGCCAAAGCAGATCGGACCCGTCGGCCGGCTGCCGCTCGCTGCCGCATGGCTGCGCGGCTCGCGTGACCCGGCCCGCGACGCGATGCTGTCCGTGCTCGAGGCGCGCCTGCGCAGCTATGCGCGGGACGCCTGAGGCGCTATGACATCGGCTGGGCGAGAAGGGTGATGCGATGACGGAACGGAGAGCTTCGAACGAATTGCGGGTTGCCATCGCGGGGCTCGGCTCGATCGGCACCAAGATCGCGACCGCGCTCGATCAGGGCATCGAAGGATTGACGCTCTCTGCCGTGGCGGTGCGCGATCCCGCAAAGCATCAGACGTTCCTCGCCAGCCTGCGTCGTCCGCCATCCGTCCTGCCGCTCGACCAACTCGGCGACGCCGCCGACATCGTGGTCGAATGCGCGCCGAGCAGCCAACTGCGTGCGATCGTCGAGCCCGCGGTGAAACGCGGCAGGGCCGCGGTCGTCGTCAGTGTCGGCGGGCTGCTCGACAATTTCGATCTTGTCGATCTCGCCCGCGCCAATGGCGGCCGCATCCTCGTGCCGACCGGCGCGCTGATCGGACTCGACGCCGTCAACGCGGCTGCGATCGGCACCATTCATTCGGTGAGGATGGTGACGCGCAAGCCGATCGACGGCTTGAAGGGCGCGCCGTTCATCGTCCAGAACAACATCGATATCGACAATCTGCGCGAGCCGCTGAAGCTGTTCGAAGGCACGGCGCGCGAGGCCGCAAAAGGCTTTCCGGCCAATCTCAACGTCGCGGTCGCGCTGTCGCTCGCGGGCGTCGGGCCGGATCGCACCCAGGTGCAAATCTGGGCCGACCCGACCGTGACGCGCAATGTTCACCGCATCGAGGTCGAGGCGGATTCGGCGCGCTTCTCGATGTCAATCGAGAATATCCCGTCCGAGAATCCCAAGACCGGGTTGATTACGGCGCTGTCCGTGATCGCCCTGCTCCGCAAGCAGCGCGCCACGTTGTGTGTAGGGACATAGTGAGGTGGGATTTGGTTAGCCCAGACGGCGGTGCACTCCCTCCCCCGCTTGCGAGGGAGGGTTGGGGAGAGGGTGTCTCCGCAATGGGACAATCCCCCAGAGGCGGGAGCCCTCACCCGGCGCTCTGCGCCGACCTCTCCCGCAAGCGCGAGAGGTGTAGGGAGCCCGCAGCGCGTATCTCGACATAACTTCCGCCTACGCGCCCGTCACGCGCCAGATCACGTTGCCGACGTCGTCGGCCATCAGCAGCGACTTCTTGTCAGGACCGATCACGACGCCGACCGGGCGGCCGTAGGATTCCTTTTCGTCGGGTGCCAGGAAGCCGGACAGGATGTCGCGTGCGGGACCCGAAGGCTTTCCGTTCTCGAACGGGATGAACACCAGTTTGTAGCCGGACAGCGTGCTGCGATTCCACGAGCCGTGCTGGCCGATCGCCATGCCGTCGGGGAAGCCAGGCAGCGTGCCCGCCGGCATCCAGCACAGGCCGAGCGAAGCGGTGTGGCCGCCGAGCGCGTAGTCCGGCGTGAGCGCCTTGGCGACCATCGCCGGATCCTGCGGCACGCGCTCGTCAACCGTCTTGCCCCAGTAGCAATAGGGCCAGCCGTAGAAGCCGCCGTCGCGCACCGAGGTCAGATAGTCCGGCGGCGTTTCGTCGCCGAGGCCGTCGCGCTCGTTGACGACGGTCCAAAGCACACCGGTCGTCGGCTCCCAGGCAAGACCAACGGGATTGCGCAGGCCGGCGCCGAAGATGCGGTGCGTGCCGGCGACGAGGTCGAGTTCGTAGACCGCGGCGCGGCCTTCCTCGACCTCCATGCCCATCTCGGCGATGTTGCTGAGCGAGCCGACGCCGGCATAGAGTTTTTTGCCGTCGGGGCTTGCGAGCAGGCTGCGGGTCCAGTGGCCGCTTGGCTTGAAATTGGTGAGGCGCTTGCCCGGCGCGGTAATGCGATCGGCGTTCGCCACGTACGGGAAGGCCATCACGCCGTCGGTGTTGCCGACATAGAAGGTGTCGCCGACCAGTGCCATGCCGAACGGCTGGCTGAGATTTTCCATGAACGCGCCGCGATACTCCGCGACGCCGTCGCCATCCTTGTCGCGCAGCAGCGTGATGCGGTTGGCACTGACGCCGAGCGCGGCGGCGCGCCGCATCGTTGCCTGCATCGCGTAATGAAACACGGACCGCGGCGCCCCCGCGATCTGCGTCGCCTCCGCGATCAGCACATCGCCATTGGGTAGCACCTCGATCCAGCGCGGATGGTCGAGGCCGGTCGCGAACGCATTGACCTTGAGCCCGGGTGCGACCGTCGGCTTCTGTCCTTCGCTCCAGCCCCGCGCCGTCGGCATCTTCAGTGTCGGGATGGCGCCCTGCGGCTTGGCTTCGGGAATAGCGGGCGACTGGCCCCAGGCCGGCGCAGGCACGGTGCCCGACAGCTTCCGCCATTGCAGCGCGATGCCGCCGAGAAGCGCAACGAACTGCGCAAAGATGCTGGAAAACGTCATGAGAGGCCCCTGTTTGCGCGCGCATCCAACGGGCTGACGGGCCAGACGTCAACCTGTGTGGAGCGCCGCGGGGCTCTATTCCCGTGGAATGGCAGCCGTTCGAATTTGCATGGGACGAATCCCGGCAGGCTGCCCGGAGATCAGCGGCCGATCTGTTGCTCTAGCCGTCGCGCCGTGCGGAAATCATCCAGATGATGAACGTTCGGCGCCAGCGCGGCCTCCCTGGACAGGAGATGATAGACGCGCGCCACCGTGCGCTGCTTCTGCTTCGGCCGCCCGGGCGGCAGCGCCCGCGCCTTGCGGACGGCGGCGATCGCGTGCTCGCGAAAATAATCGTAGGCGTCGGACATGGCTCGATGCTCTGCGAGTGGTGGCAGGTATCGAGGGGCTAACGGGCGCAGGCAGCAGGGGTTCCTGGCAGCAGGGGGCCGATGTGTTGCGCACCCAGCTTCCTCAACGTCGTCCTGGCGAAAGCCAGGACCCATACCGCGGAATCCATCGATTGCGTGCGACCTCAGTTCCGGGCAATCCTCGCCAAACCGCTCCCTGGGGTAATGGGTCCTGGCTTTCGCCAGGACGACTCCGGAGGTGCAGCTGCGCTACGCTTGCGATGACAGCGTTGAAGCGATACCCGCTCTTACCGCGGCGACAGGAACGGGATGATCATCGGCACGCGGCGGCAATAAGCGCCGTAGGCGTCTTCGCCGAGCTCCTTGGACAGGAACACTTCTTCCATTCGGCCCTTCTGCCACATGCCGAGCGAGATCAGGATCGCGCCGAGCATCGCAGTGACCGTGCCGACCGCGATGCCGGTCACCAGCATGCCGAGGATCAGGCCGGTGTAGATCGGATGGCGCACGATGCCGTACGGGCCGGTGTCGATGACGCGGTGGTCTTGCTTGTGGGTGATGGTGTTGGACCAGAACTGTCCGAGATGCAGCCGTCCCCACCAGGTGAAGGAGATGCCGGCCAGCACGATCAGCGCCACGACGTAGACGGCTGTATTGCTGAACACCCAGAGCGGCTTCTCACCGAGCACCTCGGCGGTCCAGGGCGTGAACAGGATGCCGCCGACCAGGATCGGGATGCGATAGCGGCCGGACTCCAGCGTCATCACCTGCTTCTGGGTACGGCCCTGCCAGAACGAGGCGCCGACCCAGCTTGCGAGCCAGGCGAGCCAGATCAGGGCGAGCAGTTGCGTGGGCCAGGTCGTGGTCCAACCACCCCAGGCGACCGAGAGAAGCTTGCTGAAATCGAAGGACATGCGGAAAGGTTCTTTGGGTTGGGCGGCAGCTCAGCTGGCGCGCGAGGAGAGCGCGTGATGCTCGATGGCGCCGGAGGCAAGCGCGCCGCCGCGGGCGAGAAGATGGGTGATGGTTTCGCGCAGGACCGGCTCGATCGGGCGCGGCGCGTAGCCGAGCTCGGTGCGCGCCTTGCCGATCGAGAGGTCGCTAGCGGCGAGCGCGATGCGCACGCCCTCGGCAGTGCCGTTGGGCGGCCGGCGCGTGATACGATCGGAGAGATATTCGAGCATGATGCCCGACAGCTCGGCCATCTTGCCGGGAACGACGACCGGGAATTGCCGGCGGCCGCTCATCGCGGACATCATCCGCAGAATCTGGCCGAGCCTGACGCAGTCGCCGCCGAGGATGTAGCGCTGGCCGTTACGCCCGCGTTCCATGGTCAGCGCGAGGCCCATGGCGACGTCGCGGACGTCGACGAGATTGACCGGGAAGTCGAGATGCGGCTGCACTTTCTTCTGCAGGAAGTACCACAGCATCGCGGTCGGCGGCGTCAGATTATGATCGGCGGCACCGATCGGCATGGTCGGGGTGCCGATCACCAGCGGGAAGCCTGCGGCTGCGGCCTTCGCGGCGCAATGCTCGGCCAGCGATTTCGACCGCGTGTAGGCGCCCGGCATCGCATCGGCCGGCTGCAGCGCCTCTTCGGCGGGAACACCGTTGAGGTCGGAATAGGGGAACAGGATCGATTCCGTCGAGCAGTGCAGGAAGCGCGAGACCCCGCGCTTCATCGCGGCCGCGAGCATGATCTCGGTGCCGCGGCAATTGACATCGTGAAAGGCCTGCTTGTCGGCGACCCACATGCCGGGCAGGCCGGCGAGGTGATAGACCTGATCCACACCCGCCATCGCGGCATCGACCGCGGCGCCGTCCAGCACCGAGCCACGGGCATATTCAACGTCGGCATACGGCGTGGCCGGCGCACGAACATCGAGAACACGCACCCGCTGCCCACGGGCGCGGAGCGCTTCTACGAGATGATGTCCGATGAAGCCGCTGCCACCGGTAACCAGTACGAGAGCCATGCAGAAGGTTTGCTGTTTCGCGTCTAGAACTATCGGGTTGAAAGGGAATTGGTCGGAACTGGCGCCAGAATCGCGGCAAGGTCGCGACGGAAGCCCAATGCAATGAATAATTTTGCCATGACAAACATCGGTCCAAGCAGGAAATGCGTGGGGTGGTCGACCATCGACGGCTGCCGCTCCTCGAAAACCTTGTGGCCGACGACCTGCGCAGTGACGCCAAGTCCGATCAGCACCGCAAAAATCGACCACATCATGACGATCGAGACCTGATTGCCGATCGCGGTTGCGACCAAAAGCAGCACGATCATCGCGGCGAGGATGCCGAGCCCGATCCCGGCGTCCAGCATCAGCCAGTAGACCAGCACCGGCAGGGCAAGAATTACGGCCAGGCTGACCTCGATCCCGAACAGCGGGAAATGCACCTGCGTCAGCGGCAGCACAGCACCGGTGAAGAGCAAGAGGATGCCGACCACGTGCATCGCGCAGTTCCAGGGATCGCGATGATATTCGACGTAGTCGGCCAGTTGGTGTTGAAAATAACTGGCCATCTCGGTCTCGTGCAGCATGGGGTCGGGGAGGACGAAAAAAGCCTATAGCACCTGATAGGGCGGTGCACAAACCGGCGCGATTGTCGCGCGAGGCCGCGCCGTCGCGCTGTGAGACAGGTCACAAAACGATCGGGACTTCAAAGGGTTCCGTCAGGCGCCGTGGCGCGTCCGCTCAGTGCTTCCTAGCGGGCTTTTTCGCCGCAGGCGCAGGTGTCGCAGCCGGATGCGCAGGCGCTTCCTCCGGTACCTTGGCATAGGTCAGGATTTGCAACTGGCCGTTGACGACTGAGCTTGGCTTGGCGCGGTCGAGAAACTGCTCCTCGCCGAGGCCGATCGGATGCAGCCGCTTGGTCGAGATCTTGAACGTGTTCACCAGCACGTCGCGAATCGCGTCCGCCCGGCGCTGGCTCAGGATCGCGTTGGCCTCGCGCGTCTTCGCGTTGGATTCCACGTGGCCGACGATCAGGAACGTGTAGGGCAGCAGCGCGGCATGGACCAGCGCGTCGGCGAGGCGGCCGACGGTCTGGTAGGACGCCGGCTGGATGATCGGAGTGTCGGCGTCGAACTGGATCTGCGCGGTGAACGTCGGCAAACTGGCCAGATCAGGCGCGATCAACGGCCGGTTCACCGGACCCGGATCGTTCTTGATCCTGGCCTTGGCCCGCTCCATCACCTGCAGCTTCAGCGCGGGGATATCGATCTCGGCGGGCTGTTCGAAATGGTTGAGCTTGCCGACGATGTCGTCGCGGGTCGGCGGCGCCGTCTGCGCCTCGGCTGTGCCCGCGAGCAAAGCGAGGCCAAGCGCGATGCATATTCCGGCGGTGGTAAGCCTGTTCGCTGGCATCACCGATACCCCGCGTCGTCGACGGCCTTCAGGCAGTTGTTGCTGATGCCCTTGGGCGTCGAGATCAGGCAGGGGACCGCCTTGCTGGTCTCCTTGGTCGAGCCGCCGCAGACCTTGACGATCTCGCGCTGGCAGGCGTTCGCCACCGTGACGCGGGCAGCGACGCGCTTCTGGATCGCATCGAAGGCGCCGAGATAGTCGCTCTGGCACTGCTGCGAGAGCACGTCGCGGTTGCGCGACAGGCACTCCTTCAGGCGGGTCGAATCCGGGTTGACGCCGCGGCAATTGGCGACGATTTCCGCGCCGCAACTTTTCGCCAGCAGCCCGATCGCATCGCCAAAGCTCATGGTCTCCGCCGCCGCAAGCGACGGCATACCCAATGCCAGCAAGATCAGTGTGATGGAGCCCCGGACCATGGCCGCATCTGATACGGGGAAGTTCGCGGGGGTCAAGAGGCGTTCGGGCGAGAAGTGTCGAGAGTCCGACCAGTGCGGCGAACAGTCCTCACTCCGTGGCCTCAGTGAGGGGCGGCCATTCGATCAGGGCGACCGTGTGCTTCGCGAGGTCGTCGGCCACATCCGGGTCGGCCTTGAGCTCGTCCAATGTCCGCGGCGGGGGAAGCTGGCGGCCGTCCGCGATCAGTTCCTGTGCATAGAACGCGAGTGCCTCGGGCGCATTCTCCAGGGCCTCATCGACGTCGTCGCCGCCGGAAATGCAGCCGGGCAGGTCGGGAAACCACACGCCGACGGCTTCGTCCGGGCCGGCGTCCTCGATGATGGCAATGTAGTGCGGCATGCAGGCCTCACGCCCGCTGCACAAAACTGTCCACGACCTTCTTTTCCCCCGCCTTGTCGAAGGCGATGGTGAGCTTGTTGCCGTCGATCTTGGTGACGCGGCCATAGCCGAATTTCTGGTGGAAGACGCGGTCGGAGAGCGAGAATTCCGAGGTCGTGCCGGTGGATTTGGCCACCAGCTCGCCCTCGATCGTCAGGGGCCCCCGACGGCGCGAGGAGAAGCTGCCGAAATCGGGCGAGGACGACTGGGACGAAAACGACGAGGCCTGTTCCTCGAAGCTGCCGCGGCCGCCATTACCGCCCCCGCCGCCGCCGCGATTGCGATTGGCCTGGGCGCGCTGCCAGCCGGGGGTCGAATAGGTGGAGCCGAACGCTTCCATGTCGTCGAAGCGGGAGGCGCCGTAGCCGCCAGTGCCGCCCCAGGCCGAGCCGCCCTTGGATTCCGTGATCTCGACATTGGCCGCGGGCAATTCGTCGAGGAAGCGCGAGGGGATCGTGGTCGACCAGGTGCCATGGATCCGCCGATTGGTGGCAAAATAGATTTTGGCGCGGCGGCGGGCTCGGGTCAGGCCGACATGACCGAGCCGGCGCTCTTCCTCAAGGCCGGCGCGGCCCTGTTCGTCCAGCGTCCGTTGGCTCGGAAACAAGCCTTCTTCCCAACCCGGCAGGAACACGTTGTCGAATTCCAGCCCCTTGGCCGAATGCAACGTCATCAGCGACACCGCGTCCTCATCGGCGCCGCTGTCGCGGTCCATCACCAGCGAGATGTGCTCCAAGAACCCTTGCAGGTTCTCGAACTCCTCCATCGAGCGCACCAGCTCCTTGAGGTTCTCGAGCCGGCCCGCGGCGTCCGCCGAACGGTCCTTCTGCCACATCTCGGTGTAGCCGCTCTCGTCGAGCACGATCTGGGCGAGATCCGTGTGCGACGTGACCTCGCGCTGGGCGCGCCAGCGGTCGAACTGGGCGACGACGTCGCGCAACGAGCCGCGCGCCTTCGGCTTCAGCTCGTCGGTCTCGACCACCGCGCGCGCCGCTTCGAACAGCGGAATGCGGCGCTTGCGGGCGTGATCGTGCAGCATCTGCACGGTGGCATCGCCAAGGCCGCGCTTGGGCGTGTTGACGATGCGCTCGAAGGCGAGATCGTCGGCCGGTGAATTGATGACGCGCAGATAGGCCAACGCATCGCGGATTTCGGCGCGCTCGTAGAAGCGCGGGCCACCGATGACGCGATAGGGCAGGCCGAGCGTGACGAAGCGGTCCTCGAACTCGCGCATCTGGTAGGAGGCGCGAACGAGAATCGCGATCTCGTTGAGTTTGTCGCCCTGGCGCTGGATCTGCTCGATCTCCTCGCCGATGCCGCGGGCTTCCTCTTCCGAATCCCACGAGCCCGTCACCGTGACCTTCTCGCCGTCATGGTCCTCGGTGCGCAGCGTCTTGCCGAGCCGGCCCTCGTTGTGGGCGATCAGGTGCGAGGCGGCGGCGAGGATGTGGCCGGTCGAGCGGTAGTTGCGCTCGAGGCGGATGACCTTGGCGCCGGGAAAATCATGGTCGAAGCGCAGGATGTTGTCGACCTCCGCGCCGCGCCAGCCATAGATCGACTGGTCGTCATCGCCGACGCAGCAGATGTTCTTGACGTGGGGGGCAGCGAGTTCCGTCATTCCGGGGCGATGCGTAGCATCGAACTCCGGTGCGCGATCGCGCACCTGAGAATCTCGAACGGCAGACTCATCTCCGGATTCCGGGTTCGGCTCTTCGAGCCGCCCCGGAATGACAGTGGGCGAGGTTGGCTTCGTCGGTGCCTGCGACAATAGCCGCAGCCACAGATACTGCGCGACGTTGGTGTCTTGATACTCATCGACCAGGATGAATTTGAAGCGCTGCTGGTACTGCCGCAGGATATCCGGGTGCTCGCGGAAGATGCGGATGTCCTCGAGCAGCAGATCGCCGAAATCGGCGGCGTTCAAAATCTTCAACCGCTCCTGGTAGCTCGCATAGAGCTTGCCGCCCTTGCCGTTGGCGAAGATGGCGGCTTCGCCCGACGGCACCTGCGACGGCGTGAGGCCGCGGTTCTTCCAGCCGTCGATCAGGCCGGCCAGCATGCGCGCGGGCCAGCGCTTGTCGTCGATGTTGTCGGCTTGCAGCAGCTGCTTCAACAGCCGCACCTGATCGTCGACGTCGAGCACGGTGAAGTTCGACTTGAGCTGCGCCAGTTCGGCGTGGGTGCGCAGGATGCGTCCGCCGATGGAGTGGAAGGTGCCGAGCCACGGCATGCCTTCGACGGCATGGCCGAGCATCTGGCCCAGCCGGTGCTTCATCTCGCGCGCGGCCTTGTTGGTGAAGGTCACCGACAGGATTTCGGAGGGGCGGGCGCGGCCCTGGCTCAGGATATGGGCGATGCGCGTGGTCAGCACGCGGGTCTTGCCGGTGCCGGCGCCGGCCAGCACCAGAACCGGCCCGTCCAGCGTCTCCACAGCCTCGCGCTGCTCCGGATTGAGCCCGGACAGGTATTGCGGGCCCACCGAGGCGCGCGCGCGCGCGGCAATGCCGCCGGCTGCGGGCTGGTGGTCGGGGACGCTCTGGGACGTGATCTTGCTCGGCTCGGTCATGCGAATCATTTGCCCCACGTTGGCACCGCGGGGTGGTGAAAGGGGAGCCTTCTTAACAGGGATTGGTCCCTATATGGGGCCGCGGACGGGGGTTTTCCACGTGCGCGGAAAGCCAATTTGTTCCTGCGGGTCAGGCGAATTTCCGGCCCCAGCGGCCCGGAACCATTGTTCCGAGTTGGCGATTGGTTCTGCAAGTGAGGCGCGTCAGCCGCGCCGATCGCAGACAGACATCGAAACAGAGGTTCGGACCATGCTTAGCTGGGTTGTGACGTTTCTGGTTATCGCCTTGATCGCCGGTATCCTGGGCTTTGGCGGCCTCGCCGGCGCGTCGATCGAAATCGCCAAGATCATCTTCTTCATCGCGGTCGTGCTGTTCCTGGTCTCGGCCGTTGTCGGTCTGGCCCGCGGCCGTAACAGGGTCTAGCGCGCTTACCGCTTCGAGGGCATCGCCACGTTCCGGCCGATGCCCTCGGGCCGCGGTACGGCACTGTGGGCCTTGACCACCGCTGCGATGCGCTCGCGGATGTCTGGCGGAAACGCCGCCACCTTTCGTGAGCCCATGTCGATGTGAAGCGACATGTTTTCGGAGGTCGCCGACAACCAGCCCTCGGTGGCGTGCCGCAGCTCCTGGAATGTGTGCAGCCGCTTGTCGTCGGCCTCCAGCAGCCAGACCGAGACCTGCACGGGATCGCCCAAGTGGATTTCGCGCAAATACCGCACGTGGCACTCGGCAGTGAAGGTCGAGCCGCCTCGCTCCTTCATATAGCCCGGCCCGATCCCAAGCGTCAGCCACATCTGGTCGATCGCGCGGTCGAACATCACGTTGTAATAGGCCATGTTGAGGTGGCCGTTGTAGTCGATCCATTGCGGCTCGATCTGCATGATCGAGGCGCGGAACGGCTCGGCATCGGGCGCAGCGGTGACAGTGTCCGGCATGTGTCCTTCCCCAGCTATGCGTCCGGTCGCTTGACTTGACCGGTTAGATGTCCTTTGCCACGGTCTCTTCTCGTCGGGAGGAATTTCCGTGGGTACGACCATCACCAATAATCCGCCGCGGCCGGCGCCGAAAGCCCTCGCGACCGCGCTGGAGCAGCTTGCCGCACGATTCGGCAACCGCCTCATCACGTCGCAGGCCGTCCGCGAGCAGCACGGCCACACCACGACGTGGATTCCCAACCAGCCGCCGGACGGCGTGGTGATGGCGCAGGAGACCGCCGACATCCAGGACGTGGTGCGGATCTGCGCGAAGAACGGCGTCCCCGTCATCGCCTTCGGCACCGGCACTTCGCTCGAAGGCCAGGTCAATGCGCCCGCGGGCGGCATCTCCATCGACCTGCGCGACATGAACAAGGTGCTGGCGGTGCACGCCGAGGACCTCGACTGCGTGATCCAGCCCGGCGTCACCCGCAAGGCGCTGAACGAGCATCTGCGCGACCAGGGCCTGTTCTTCCCGATCGACCCCGGCGCTGACGCTTCGCTCGGCGGCATGGCCTCGACGCGGGCTTCCGGCACCAATGCGGTGCGCTACGGCACCATGCGCGACAGCGTGCTGGCGCTGAAGGTCGTCCGCGGTGACGGCGAGATCATCACCACGGGCACGCGCGCAAAGAAATCGTCGGCCGGTTACGACCTGACGCATCTGTTCGTCGGCGCCGAAGGCACGCTCGGCATCATCTCCGAATTGACCATCCGCCTGCGTGGCATTCCCGAGACGATCGCAGCCGGCGCGGTGTCGTTCGAGACCGTGCATGGCGCGTGTCAGGCCGTGATCCTGGCGATCCAGACCGGCATTCCCGTGGCGCGCATTGAGCTGCTCAATGCCGCGCAGGTGAAGGCTTGCAACGCCTATTCGAAGCTGACGCTGGCGGAGACGCCGCTGTTGCTGATGGAATTCCACGGCAGCGAGATCGAGGTGGCCGAGCAGTCCAAGGCGTTCGGCGAGATCGCCAGGGATTGCGGCGGCGGTGATTTCTCCTGGACCACCAAGCCGGAGGATCGCACAAAACTTTGGCAGGCACGGCACGACGCCTATTGGTCGGTGAAGGCGCTACGGCCCGGCGACAGCATCGGCGTGGTCGCGACCGACGTCTGCGTGCCGATCTCGCGGCTTGCGGAATGCGTCGGCGAGACCGAGGAAGACCTCAAGCGCCTCAATCTGTTGTCGCCGATCGTCGGTCATGTCGGCGACGGCAATTTTCACTGCTCGCTGGTCTGCGACACCAACGATGCCGACGAGATGGCGCGCGGCGAGGAATTCATGCACCGCCTGGTCGAGCGGGCGCAGGCGATGGACGGCACCTGCACCGGCGAGCACGGCATCGGCCAGGGCAAGCAGAAATATCTCAGGGCCGAGCTCGGGCCGGAAGCGCTGGATGCGATGCGGGCGCTGAAGCATGCGCTCGATCCGCAGAACATCTTCAACCCCGGCAAGATCGTGCCGGAGGCGGAGAGCCTGCGCAGCTAACGACCGGGAACTTTCGGCAGTCCTGTCGGTTCCAACTCCCGCCAGTTCCGATGCCTCAATGGCAGGGGTCTGCGCGGGAGGGTACAATGGTGCGACCGGTCATTCGAATTGCCGCGGTGGCATTTGCGTGCATGCTGGCGGGAGCGGTACTGGCGAAAGGCGGCCATGGCGGCGGCCATGGCGGTGGGCACGGGGGCGGGCATGGCGG
>NZ_JBVVPN010000054.1:32808-40878 GCF_055811035.1 Bradyrhizobium sp. MI1.10 | reverse complement strand
CCCCGAAGCCGCCTGCGCCGCCCCCGGCTGCGGCTCCGCAACAGCATGCGCCGCCTCCTGCACCGCCCGCGGCACGCCCGGCTCCCACGCCTCCAGCGCCGCCGCCCGCCGCGGCTCCGCAGCAGCACGCACCCACGCCTCCGCCGCCTGCGGCTCACCCGACACCACCGCCGCCACCGGCAGCAACTCCTCAAGGCCATCCCGCGCCGGCGCCCACGGGGACACCGTCGCCTGCGCCCGCGCCGACGGTGCGACCGGGCGCGCCCGCTCCGGCCGCCACACCTACACCGACAAGTACACCTTCACCGACCGCGACGCCGGCTCCGGGCAGTACGCCGCCGACTGGCCGTCCCGGTGCGCCGACCCCCGGCGGACGTGCGCCCTCGGCGGCGGGATCACCGACACCGGCTCCAGGCGCCACGCCCGCTCCAACGACGACACCGGCGCCAGGGGCCACCCCGACGCCGTCCGGCCGTCCGGGTCCCGCGCCGAGCGCAACGCCGGCACCGGGCGCAACGCCCGCGCCCGGAGCAACCCCTGCCCCGACAACGACGCCGGCCCCCGGTGGCGCCGTGACATCGCCCCCGGGACGCCAGGGTGGTGCACCCGCTGCTGGCGCGCCCGCTGCCGGAGCTCCGCCGACCCAGCCGCAGACAGCTGCCCCGTCCCGGCCGCCGGCTCCCCCCGCCGGCGCCGCAGCACCGAGCACCGTCCCGGGCTCGGCGGCTGCGACCCCGCCGCCCAACAGGGCGCAATACGCGACGCCCACGGTTGCGCCGGCCTTCCGCGCCGCGCCCACGACGACCACGCCCCTGCCGCCACCGCCGCGTCCGCCGCAGCGTGACCTGACACCGCTCGCGATCGGTGCAGGTGTCGTTGCCGGTGCCGTGATCGGCGCCACCATCGCCGACTACCGCAACCAGCGCCGCGAAAGCATCGAAGGCGGCCGCACCGTCTACACCGAGCCGGACCGCATCATCATCCGCGATCCGGGTGGGCAGACATACGTCCGCGGCAACGATCTCTATCGCTTCCGCTATGGCGCCCGCGACATCCGCACCGAGACTGTCGGCGCCGATACCCGCACCGTGGTGATCCGTCCCGACGGCAGCGAGATCGTTACTGTTGTCGGTCCGGACGGTCGGCTGCTGCGGCGAATCCGCAGGGACCCGGCCGGGCGCGAGCTCGTCATCATCGATAACAGCTACCGCGATCCGCAGTCGGTCGGCGGTTTCTATGTCGACGCTCCGCCGCCCGTCGTGAACATTCCCTACGATCGCTATATCGTCGATGCCGAGGAGGCGTCGCCGGACGTGATCTATCAGACGATGGTGGCGCCGCCGGTGCAGCGGATCAACCGTCGCTACACACTCGACGAGATCCGCTACAGCCCCAATGTTCGCATGCAGATGCCGAGCATCGACCTCAACACGATCAACTTCGAGACGGGATCGTGGACCATCCCACCAGACCAGGCGGCGAAGCTGCAGTCGATCGCCGACGGTCTTAACCGTGCGATCCAGGCCAACCCGCGCGTGGTGTTCTTGATCGAAGGTCACACCGACGCGGTCGGCAACGACGTCGACAATTTGTCATTGTCGGATCGTCGTGCGCAGGCCGCGGCCGAATTGCTGACCCAGCAATTCGGTGTGCCGTCCGAGAACCTGACGTCGCAGGGCTATGGCGAGCAGTACCTGAAGGAGCAGACGCAAGGACCGAGCGCGATCAACCGCCGCGTCACCGTCCGCAACATCACGCCGTTGCTCAACGGCGGCCAGGCTTCGCTGCCGCCGCCCCCGCCCGGCACCGCGCCGCCGCGGTAACGGCACGCACAAACGCAAATGGCCGGGAGCAATCCCGGCCATTTTTGTTTTGCTTGTAGGGTGGGTTAGCCGAAGGCGTAACCCGCCACTGTTCGTATCCGCAGAGACAGAAGAGGTGGGTTACGCTGCGCTAACCCACCCTACGCTTCAGCCCTTGTCGTTCTCCAGCCGGAAGATCTGCGAGCCTTCACTGCCCGACAGCAGGCCCGTGTCGCTGTAGAGCTTCAGCTTGGCGCGGGTATCGTTGATGTCGAGGTTGCGCATGGTGAGCTGACCGATGCGATCGGCCGGCGTGAACGCCGCGTCCTCGACCTTTTCCATGCTAAGCCGCTCCGGCGCATAGGTCAGGTTCGGGCTTTCCGTGTTGAGGATCGAGTAGTCGTTGCCGCGGCGCAGCTCCAGCGAGACCTCGCCGGTGACGGCGCGGGCGACCCAGCGCTGCGCGGTCTCGCGCAACATCAGGGCCTGCGAATCGAACCAGCGGCCCTGATAGAGCAGACGTCCCAGGCGCATGCCGCTGATGCGGTACTGCTCGATGGTGTCTTCGTTGTGGATGCCGGTGACGAGGCGCTCATAGGCGATGTGCAGCAGCGCCATGCCGGGCGCTTCATAGATGCCGCGGCTCTTGGCCTCGATGATGCGGTTCTCGATCTGGTCGCTCATGCCGAGGCCGTGGCGGCCGCCGATCGCGTTGGCTTCGAGGAACAGCGCGACGGGATCAGAGAAGGTCTGGCCGTTCAGCGCGACCGGCTGGCCTTCCTCGAATCGCACCACGACCTTCTCGGCCTTGACGTTGCAGTCGTCACGCCAGAACGGCACGCCCATGATCGGGTTGACGATCTTGATGCCGCTGTCGAGGCTTTCGAGATCCTTGGCCTCGTGCGTCGCGCCGAGCAGATTGCTGTCGGTCGAATATGCCTTCTCGGCGCTCATCTTGTAGGCAAAGCCCTGCGCCGTCATGAACGCCGACATCTCGGCGCGGCCGCCGAGCTCGTCGATGAACTGCTGGTCGAGCCAGGGCTTGTAGATGCGCAGGCCCGGATTGGTCAGCAGGCCGTAGCGATAGAAGCGCTCGATGTCGTTGCCCTTGAAGGTCGAGCCGTCGCCCCAGATGTTGACGCCGTCCTCCTTCATCGCCGCGACCAGCATCGTGCCGGTGACGGCGCGCCCCAATGGCGTGGTGTTGAAATAGGTGATGCCGCCGGTGGAGATATGAAAGGCGCCGGACTGGATCGCGGCGATGCCTTCATGGACGAGCTGCGTGCGGCAATCGACCAGCAGCGCTTTCTCCGCGCCGAACTCCATCGCCTTGCGCGGAATCTCGTTGTAGTCGGCCTCATCGGGCTGGCCGAGATTGGCGGTATAGGCGTAGCAGCGCGCGCCCTTCTGCTTCATCCAGAGCAGCGCCGCTGACGTGTCGAGGCCGCCCGAAAAAGCGATGCCGACTTTCTCACCCTTGGGCAGGCTTTTCAGGATCGTGGTCATGGGGCTTCCAATCGGTCTCGAAGGGCGGATGTCGTTTCACGGGTTGACCGCGCGAATATCAAATTTCGCGGGGCTCGGCACCCCTTTAATGGCTCAAACTGACGGCTCGGGCCCCGTCTTGCGGCCGAACAGGCGCTGGCGCAGCCGGTAGGCAGGCATGTTCAGGCGGGTCAAGGCGGCATCGACGGCCTCGTCCGAAAACCGGGTCCGCGGCCAGCGGTAAATCAGCGCGTAGGCAAACCAGATCACGACGAAGGTGACGAGGCCGGCGATCGACACGTCGGTGAAGAAGTGGCCGCCAAATGCCATCCGCAGGCCGCTGGTCACGAGGCCGAACACCACGGCTCCGGCATAAGCGAGCGGGCGCCACGGCGGCGGTGCCAATGCGGCCGGCGCCAGCGTCCAGAACGCGGTCGCGCCCTCGCCCGAGAAGAACGAGCAGTTGCGCGCGCAACCGCCGCGTGGGTCCCACCACGGCACGAATTGCTGGTCGCCGGCAAACTGCGTCACCACCACCGGACGCGGCCGGCCCCAATAGGACTTGAAGGCGAAATTGGTGAGGATGCCGGCCGACATGATGATCGTGACCAGCAGGAAGACGATCGCGCGCCCCGAGACCATCAGCGGCCGGTCGGGCTTGAACATCTTGACCACAAGCGCGACCAGCGCAGGCAGCACGAACGCCCAGGCAACCCACATCGCGGCGTCCCGCGCAAAGCTGGCCCAGCCGTTCAGCTTGAGCGGAAATGTCTTGGTCTCAGGGTCGAAGAACAGCGCGGCGAGCTTGAGATCAAGCTCGGGATAAAGGCCGAAAACGACGCCGATCACGAGCCACAGCGCCAGGGCAATGAAGAGTCCGGTCCGGTTCATGGCGCGCGGTTTAGCCGAGTGGGAAGGGGATGAAAACCCTGGAATCCGTCATTCCGAGCGAAGCGAAGCAATCCAGAATCCATCCGCGGCGATAGTCTGGATTGCTTCGTCGCTTCGCTCCTCGCAATGACGGCACCTCAATCCGGCCTTGAATTCGAGGGCAGCGGCGGAGGCGGCTTACGCGGCAGCGGCGGATTGCGCCAGGCACCGGCATTGCGACCGGCGACCAGCCAGTAGACGACACCGGCGACGATGCCGGCGCCGGTCATGATTTCGAGATGGCGGCGCACGATGCCTTCGAACTGCAAGGTGTCGGAGTGAAAGGGAATGAGGCCGAGATAGCAGGCGAGGCCGACGAGGCCGCCGCCGACGGCATAGGTGAGAGCACTGCGGATGTAGAGCGCCTCGGTGATCGCGACGATCACCGCCGCCGGCACAAGCGCAAAGCCAGAGACGAAGATGAAACCGAACCCGAGCAGGATGTCGATCGTGCCCTGATCGACGGGACCGGCGCCGAGATCGGCGAACTCCGGAAACAACAGCGCGATGACGACGATCATGCCGCCGACGAAGCAGGCGGCGAGAAAGCCGATGAAGATGACGATGAGGCGGCCGATCAAGGACATGCAGAGGAAGCCAACGTTACCGTCATTGCGAGCGACGCGAAGCAATCCAGAATGCGTCTGCGGAGGCAGTCTGGATTGCTTCGTCGCTGCGCTCCTCGCAATGACGGGGAAGCAACACAGTGCACCTACCAAGCTAGTCCGTCATCGCCATGGCGCGCAGCGTCTGGCGTTCCCTGGCGGAGAGTTTTTCGGTCTCCGACTTCAGCTGGCCGCAGGCGGCGAGAATGTCGCGGCCGCGCGGGGTGCGCACCGGCGAGGAATAGCCCGCGTTGAAGACGTATTCGGAGAACTTTTCGATCTGGTCCCAGTCCGAGCATTCATAGGCGGTGCCGGGCCAGGGGTTGAACGGGATCAGATTGATCTTGGCGTGAATGCCTTTGAGCATCTTCACCAGCAGCTTGGCATCGTCGAGCGAATCGTTGACGCCCTTGAGCATCACATATTCGAAGGTGATGCGACGCGCGTTCGAGGCGCCGGGATAGTCGCGACAGGCCTGCAGCAATTCCTTGATCGGATATTTGCGGTTGAGCGGCACCAGCTCGTTGCGCAGCTCGTCGCGCACCGCATGCAGCGAGATCGCGAGCATCACGCCGATCTCCTCGCCCGCGCGCACGATGTTCGGCACCACGCCCGAGGTCGACAGCGTGATGCGGCGGCGGGAGATGCCGATGCCTTCGTTGTCGCCGACGATGAGCAGCGCATCGCGCACCGCTTCGAAATTATAGAGCGGCTCGCCCATGCCCATCATCACGATGTTGGTGACGCGACGCGTACCGTCTTCGCGATCGGCCCAGTCGTTCAGACGATCGCGTGCGACCATCACCTGTCCCACGATCTCGCCGGCGGTGAGGTTGCGCACCAGGCGCTGCGTGCCGGTGTGGCAGAACGAGCAGTTCAGCGTGCAGCCGACCTGGGAGGACACACACAGCGTGCCGCGATCGGTTTCGGGGATGTAGACGCACTCGACTTCATGCGCCCGCTCGACATTGTCGCCGCTCGGCAGCCGCAGCAGCCATTTGCGGGTGCCGTCGTTGGAGATCTGCTCGGCCACGACTTCGGGCCGGTCGACGGTGAAATGTTGCGCGAGCTCGGCGCGAATGCCCTTCGAGACCGAGGTCATCTCTTCGAAGTTCTGGGCGCCACGGAAATACATCCAGTGCCACAGCTGCTGCACACGCATCTTGCGCTGCGCCGGTGCAACGCCGATCTCGCCGAGGCGATCGGCAAGCTCGGTGCGCGACAGGCCGATCAGCGAGGGCCTCGCCGGCGGCACATAGGTTTCGAGCGGAGTCTTCTCCACCAGCGTTGCGTTGTGCGGCTCGGTCATCGGTTGCATTGAATGGCCTGATTAGGTGGTCGTTCCGGGATGGTCCGAAGGACCAGACCCGGAACCTCGAGATTCTCAGGTGCGCAATTGCGCACCATAGTTCGCGCTTCGCGCGCCCCGGAATGACGGGAGAAAGTCTAGTCCGCCCTATATAGCAACCGGAACCGCCGATTGCGACCTTATCGACCGCAGGCTTAACGCCTGCAATCCTGCGCGATCTTGTCGAGCGCCTGGGCGAGGCCCTTCAGCGAGAACGTGTCGGTGGTCTCGGTCCCCTTGGACGAGACGCCCTTGACCACGAGATCGGCGGATTTGCGCATGGCCTCGACCATCCGCTCTTCCTCGGCCGCATTCTTGATCCAGAGACCGTCGCCCTGCGAGTACATGGCGAAAGCGGCGCCACCGACCTCGACCGACGATTCAGAGCCCGGCTTCAGTGCGTAGCCGATCATGACCGAGACTTCGTTGTTGACCTTCTCCGCCGGGCGGGTGGAGACGAAGGCATAGGCAGGATCGCGCGGCCGATTCGGCGGGTTGGTCTTCGACGACGACGGCTTGGCCAGCGCGAAGCAGACCTTTTTGCCGTTGGGCGCGGCCGAATAGGCGCCCCAGGTGCCGAACTGACCAATCAGGGTTGGCTCTGCGCCGCCCGCAACCGCCGCGTGCGGAGCCACGGGCTTGCTCTCGGGCTTTGCAGCCGTCTTTCCAGTCGTATTGGTCGCCGGCGCAGCCGATTTCGGCGCGGCCTCTTTCGGTGCAGTTTTGGGCGCGGGCTGCGCCGTCTGCGCCCGCGCGGAATCGACGATTCCACAGGCCGCCACGCCCGTCATCAAAGCTAAAATCAGCACCCGCCACATGCTGGAGTGGTTCCCTCAATATTGTGACTGGAAGATGGCCCGGTCGCGCATTGTCCCCGCGGCAGGGATAGCCGGGAAAGTCCAATTTGGGAAGGCAGTTAGCGAAGGTCGCGGCGACTAGGCCCGGGATCGCGCCGCGCGTTGCTCCGCCCATTGCGCATCGGTCCAGCGCAACAAATCCTCGGCGCCTGAGCTGCGCAAATGCGCGCCACCGTCGATCACCACCATCTCGCCGTTGATGTAGCCGGCACGGTCGGAGACCAGGAAGCTGGCGAGGTCGGCAAGCTCGCGGTGCTCGCCGGCGCGTCCCATCGGGTTGCGCGCGGCCCACCCTTCGTCGCGACCCTCGGGGCGGAGCTGACCCGAGGCGCCCGCGGTCGGGAACGGTCCCGGCGCGATCGCGACGGTGCGGATGCCCTTCGGGCCCCATTCCACGGCGAGACTTTTGGTCATCGCCAGCACGGCCGACTTCGCCATCGCCGACGGCACGGTGAAGGCGCGGCCGGTGATGGTCGAGGTCGAGAGGATCGAGAGCACGACGCCGCCATGCTTGCCGTCGATCCAGCGCTTGCCGGCGGCAAGCGTGCAATACATCGCACCATGCAGCGTCGGCGCGAGGATCGCATCCGCAGCGCGAAATGAGAGATGCTCACTCTGCGCGATGAAAGTCGCAGCCGCGTTGTTGACGAGAATATCGAGCGGCGCCTCGCGCCAGATGGTCTCAATCATGCTCTCGACGGCGGTGCCATCGCGGATATCGCAGGCGATCGTCGCGACCTTGCCGCCGATCTCTTCGCGCATCTCGCTCGCCGCCGCCTCGAGCCGATCGACCTTGCGGCCGCAGATCACGAGTTCAGCGCCGAGCGCGAGGAAGCGGCGCGCCATCGCAGCACCGAGACCTGAACCGCCGCCGGTGACGAGGATGCGCTTGTCCTTGAGCAGGCCTGTTTCAAACATGGTTTGAATCCTCCCTTTCTGTCTTCCCGTCATTGGCCGGGGCCCCGCACGCAAACCGGCGTTTAACGCGGGCCCCGTATTCTTTTGCTTAGCGGGCGGCGCCAATCCAGCGGGCTAGCCGCGGG
>NZ_JBVVPN010000054.1:29018-32798 GCF_055811035.1 Bradyrhizobium sp. MI1.10 | reverse complement strand
CCGGTCACAACACGGGGTTCCAACCCCCGCGGTCTGCCGCCCCGCTGTGGCCCCCCCGCCCCAACAACACCGGATTTCCGCGCGGCCCGTTTTTCTGTATTGCTTCGCTGCGCTCGCAATGACGAGAGGATAGGCCGGTGCGGTCTAATAGACAAAGAAACCGGATTGTCGCCCGCACCTAAATCCGGCAGAAACGGGCAAACTATAAATCCACTCGAAACGCCCAGTACTTCACTTCTCAAGAAGGTGCCGCCATGAAAGCCATCCTCTGCTCGCAATATTGCCAGCCCGACGATCTCGTTCTGGCCGACGCGCCGGATCCGGTGGCCGGTCCCGGCGAAGCCGTGATCGCGATCAAGGCTGCGGCGCTGAACTTCTTCGACATCCTGATGATCCAGGGCAAGTACCAGATCAAGCCGCCGTTCCCGTTCTCGCCGGCCGCCGAAGTCGCGGGCGTGATCGAGAGCATCGGCCCCGGCGTGACCGATCTGAAGGTCGGCGATCGCGTCGTCGCCTCCTGCGGCCACAACGGCGCGCGCGAAAAGATCGCGCTGCCGGCGGCATCGATCGTGAAGATCCCCGACAATCTCGATTATGACCGCGCGGCCGGCATCATCATCATCTACGGCACGGCGCTGCATGCGCTGGAAGATCGCGCGAGCCCGAAGCCGGGCGAGACGCTCGCGGTGCTCGGCGCCGCCGGCGGCACCGGACTTGCCGCGTGCGAGCTCGGCAAGCTGATGGGCCTGAAGGTGATCGCCTGCGCGTCGTCGGACGAGAAGCTCGAATTCGCGAAGGCGCACGGCGCAGAACTCACGCTCAATTACGGCAAGGAAGATTTGAAGGAAGGCTTGCGAAAGCTCACCGGCGGCAAGGGCGTCGACATCATCTTCGATCCCGTGGGCGGCACCTATGCCGAGCAGGCGCTACGCTCGATTGCCTGGGAAGGCCGCTTCCTCGTGATCGGATTTGCTGCCGGCGACATTCCAAAGATGCCGCTGAACCTCGCGCTTCTGAAAGGCTGCGACATCCGCGGCGTGTTCTGGGGCGCGTGGACCCGACTTAACCCGGAAAAGAACCGCGCCAATCTCGAGAAGCTCGTGAAGTGGACGGCGGAAGGAAAAATCTCCTCGCATGTCGATCGCGTCTTCCCGCTGGCACAGACTGCGGATGCGCTGAAGGTGCTCGCGGGACGTCAGGCCATGGGCAAGGTGATCCTGCATCCGTGAGGCTATGCGGCGTGGCGTGTGTCGGTACGGCCGCTCGCCACGAGCTCAACTGTCATCGCCCGGCTTGACCGGGCGATCCAGTACTCCGAGACGTCAGTCATTGAATCGAGAAGCCGCGGCGTACTGGATTCCCGCCTTCGCGGAGAATGACAGCGAGCGCGGGACAGGCAGTGTCCGCGCCGCCGCCGGATCAATCCCCGTCAACCATTACCGACAAAATTGTGGGGCATTCCTTCGCCTCGCCCCAATCAAACCCAAATATCTCCCGATTCGCGCAAGCCGCCGACTTTTTTTGGGCTGATTCAGACGGCGATTTACCGGCTCCAGTTTGCGGGGCATTTCTGGACAACAACAAAAAGACTGAAGCCGGGATGCCCCAGCGTTGCGTTAGTAAGGGGGAGCATCACCATGGAGACGACGGCGTACCGCCCGTCCAGGGAATCGAGATCGGTCGATTCCGATCAAGCTGCATCACATCCGGCCGTCGCGTCCTATATCCGTGCGCGCGCCGCGCGGGTCGATCTGTCACCGGAAGATCCAATTCCACTGTTCCTGTCCGATCCGCTCGGTGTGCCGGATTCAGCCGAATATACGGCGCGGGCGTTGAGTCCCCGGCTCAGATTTGTCCCGCCTGTTCTCGCGGCGGTTCTCGTCGCATCCACGCTGGCCGTTGCGGCCGCGCTGTTTCAGCCCAGTCTCCGCAATCTCTTCGCCGCCGACGCTGCCAGCCCGACGGGTGCCGAGCTGGACCAGGCCATGGCGTCGGCCGACGTGCCGGACAGGCCTCAGACCGCGTACAAGGACCCGGCGCGCTTGGGCAACACGAGGCTGGCGAGCGCTGACGCGCAGGATCTCCCCGCAGCCTCAGCTCCGAGCCGCGAAGCGATTGCGACTGCCTATCAAACCGCGCTGCAAGCCCAGGCGCCCGGGCCAGTCGCCGCGCCGCCTGCGCCCCCACCGCCCGCCAAGACGCTCGATGCCGACACACTGGCTGGGCTGATGGCGCGCGCGAACGGTCTGTTGGCGGTCGGCGACATTGCCGCGGCGCGCCTGCTGCTCGAACGCGCCGCCAATGCACAGGATGCAACGGCTGCATTTCTGCTCGCGCAAACCTATGACCCGGCGGTGCTGGGCACGAGCGACGCGCGGCGCGTTGCTGCCGACGCGACCGCCGCGCGCGACTGGTACCAAAAGGCCGCAGGCCTTGGATCGGCGGAGGCGCGGCAACGCCTCGCCCAGCTTCAGAACTAGAACTCTTTAGGGGATATCATGCGTAACGCTTTGAGAATGGCGCTTGCCGCCATCATGACGATCTGTGCCTTCGCGGCACGCGCCGAGCAGACCGAATATGATCCGGCCAAGGTCTCTGACAGCCTGAAAGCCATCTTCCAGTTCGGTTCGAGCTCGACCAAGCAGTCGCTGAACGCCAACACCGTGACGTTGATCACCGGCACGATCGGCGGCACCTATGTGCAATTCGGCGCCGACCTCGCCTCCGTGCTCGACGACGGCAACAGGATTCGTGTGTTGCCAATCGTCGGCCGAGGCTCGGTGCAGAGCGTTGCCGACATCCTGTTCCTGCAAGGCGTCGATCTCGGAATCGTGCGCGCGGATACGCTCGACTATCTCGAGCGCAAAGGTTTTGCCAAGGACATCAAGAAGCAATTCACCTATGTGACGAAGCTCTACAACGAGGAGATGCAGGTGATCGCGCCAAAAGCGGTCGCGACACTCAAGGATCTGGAAGGCAAAACTGTAAGCGTCGATCTGCCGAACGGCGGCACCTTCGTCACCGCGCTCACCGTGTTCGAGCGGCTCGGGATCAAGGCGAAATTCGTTTATGTCGAGCAGCGCATCGCGATGGAGAAACTGAAGGCCGGCGAGATCGACGCCGTCATCGTGGTCGGCGGCAAACCGTACAAGTCCGTTTCGACCTTCGGCAATGACGGCCGCTTCCACCTTGCGACCGTGGATTATGCAAAGCCCCTCCAGAGCGACTATCTGCCGGCGACGCTGACCGCCAAGGACTATCCGAACCTAGTCAAGGAGGGCGAGAGCGTGGACACCATCGCGGTGCCGGCGGTGCTCGCGGCCTACAACTGGGCGCCCAACACCGAGCGCTACCGCAAGCTTGCATTGTACGTGGACGCGTTCTTCACGAAGTTCCCGACGCTGCAGAACCCGCCTTTCCATCCCAAGTGGAAGGAGGTCTCGCTCGCGGCGCCCCTGGCGGGCTGGAACAGATTGCCGGTGGCGCAGCAATGGCTCAACCGCCACGGCGTCGAACCGGTGACGCGGCAACGCTTCGAGGCGTTCCTGCAACAGAGCCCCTCGGCCGCAAAAGTGTCCGACGCGGACAAGGAAACGCTGTTCAAGCAATTCCAGGCGTGGGACGCGGAAAAGGCGCAGGCGCAGGCGGAAAAGAAGTAGCGAGCAGTCATCCACAGCTGTCATGGGCCCCCCACGCGGGGGGGGGCCCGCATGCGCCCCGGGTTTGTGTTGAAAGGGAGGGGGCCCCGGGGGGGGGGGGGGGGGGGGTTTTGGGGGGGGG
>NZ_JBVVPN010000054.1:0-29008 GCF_055811035.1 Bradyrhizobium sp. MI1.10 | reverse complement strand
CGCAAGCTGGGCGCGGGCCCGGCTCACGGGGGCGGGGCGTGTGTAAAACCCCCCCCCACCCCCGCCCCCGCCGCCCCCCCCCCCCGCGCGGGGGCCCCATGACAGCATTCCGAGACGGTTATGGTTCAATCGGAAGGCGGCCGCGGCGTACTGGATTCCCCGCCTTCGCGGGGAATGACAGCGGAGTATGCGGCGACAGCTACTGCGCGGCTTCCACGTCCACCTCATCCACCCCGCGCTTCAGCGCGGCGCGGGCGGCTTCGCGATGCTCGTTCGTGATGTGGCTGGCGACCATGCGGATCGCAGTGGCGAGCACGGCGGCGTCATCGGTGAAGCCGAGGATCGGCATCACGTCGGGGACGAAATCGAACGGCAGGATGAAATAAGCGATCGCCCCGAGCAGCGACGCCTGGACATGGCGCGGCGTCTGCCGGTCGAAGGCGCAGTAATAGGCGGCGAGCAGATCCTCCGCGAACGGCAGCTGCGCGGCGACACGCTTCAGCTTGCGCCAGAAGCGGCGCCGCACGCTCTCACGATCTTCCGCGAGCCGGTCGGCCGGCTCGAAACCGACGCTGTGTTCGGCAGCCATGTTCGGACAAACTCCCCGTTCCAGCCTGGGGTGGCAGATCGCCGCATCCCGTGCTGATCACAAGATGGGGACGCGCCCGGGCCCTGCAAGACGTCAGCCTGGTGTCAGCTTGGCGATGGCATTCATCGCCTTGGCGAGCGCGATGTCGAGCGCCGTGACGCCGCCGGCGTCATGGGTCGACAGCACCACCTCCACCGTCTTGTAGACATTGCGCCATTCGGGGTGGTGGTCCATCTTCTCGGCGACCAGCGCCGCGCGGGTCATGAAGCCGAACGCCTCGTTGAAATCCTTGAAGACAAAGGTTTTCCCGATCGCGTCGCGTCCTTGAACCTCGGTCCAGCCAGGGGATCCGCCCAGCGCCTGCCTGCGCGCCTCCGCCGAGAGCCGTTCTGCCATCATCGCCTCCGTCCTTCAGGGGAACTTTACCCTAACACCGCACTGACGCCCCGGGTTCATACGGGATTAGACCCCATCCGCTAACCATGACGGAGATGTAACCCTGCCGGACAAGAAATTTGCTACACTTGCGGGCGTAAATCGCCGGCCAAGATGAAACTGAGCCTCAAGCGACTGTTCGGGAGATCGATGACCGGGGGATTGGACCTGGCCGAAGCGCCCACCCCGCCCTCGCCGCGATCATCGGCGCGGAAGACGGCGCTCGTGACTCTCGCGCTGGTGCTCGCGATCGTTGGCGCGCTCGCCGGCGGCTACTATTTTGCCATGCGGCCGGTGACGCTGAAGATCGCGGTCGGCCCCGCCAATAGCGATGACGTCAAGGTCGTGCAGGCACTGACCCAGGCCTTCGCGCAGCACAAGAGTTCTGTGCGGCTGCGCCCGATCCAGACCGACGGCGCCACCGCCAGCGCCAATCTGCTCGCGGAAGGCAAGGCCGACCTCGCCATCGTGCGCGGCGACGTCGACGTACCGAAGAACGCGCAAGCGGTTGCGACCCTGCGCAAGAACGTCGTGGTGCTGTGGTCCGTGTCCGGCAAGGGCAAGAAGAAGGGTCCGAAGATCACCAAGATCGCGCAGCTCGCCGGACATCGGGTCGGCGTGGTCGGCCGCACCCAGGCCAACGTCAATTTGCTCAAGGTGATCCTGCAGCAATACGGCGTCGATCCCGCCAAGGTCGAGATCGTGCAATACCCGGCAAGCGAAGCCGTCGAGGCGATCAAGGCCCAGAGGGCTGATGCCTATCTCGCGGCCGGTCCCGTCAACAGCAAGATCACGTCCGAGGCGATCGCCGCCTCCACCAAGGATTTCGGCACGCCAACCTTTCTCGCGATCGATTCCGCGGATGCGATCGCGCAAAATCATCCGGTCTATGAAGCGGCCGAAATTCCCGCGGGCACTTACGGCGGCTCGCCCGATCGCCCCGACGACGAGGTCAAGACCATCAGCTTCTCGCACCACATCGTGGCGCGCAAAACTGTGTCCGAAACCACTATCGCGGCGTTCACGCGCCAGCTTTTCTCGGTACGCCAGCAATTGGTGACGGAATTCCCGCTGGCGGCGAAGATCGAAACGCCCGACACCGACAAGGATGCGGTGATCCCCGTGCATCCCGGCGCCGCCGCTTTCGTCGACGGCGAGGAAAAGACCTTCCTCGACAGATACAGCGATTACATCTGGTGGACCCTGATGGCGCTCTCGGCCATGGGCTCGATCGGCGCCTGGTTTGCAGGCTATCTGAAGAAGGACGAGCGCGACAACAACAGCCATCTGCGCGAGCGGCTGCTCGACATGATCACCGCCGCTCGAAAGAGCGAAACGACCGAAGATCTCGATCAGATGCAGACCGAGGCCGACGAGATCCTGCGCGACACGCTGCGCTGCTACGACCACGGCGCGATCGAGGAAGGCGCGCTCACCGCCTTCAACATTGCGCTCGACCAGTTCCATGCGGCGGTTGCCGACCGCAAGGCGGTGCTGTTCAGCCTGCCACAGAACCTGCAGCGCACCGGCGCGCAATTCCGGGCCGCGGGCAACGCGTAAGCGCTTGCACCCGTTATCGCTGCGTCACATTGTCTCAATATAGCGTCGGGCTTCACCGTGGCGGCCGCCCTGGACGGCCGCCTCACGCGATATCGAGACCGTCCCATGAACATCAAATTCTCCCGCCGCAATTTCCTGACGACCAGTGCCGGCGCGCTCGGCGCGGTCGCAATGCCCCATCTCTCTCGCGCGGCCGACCGGCCGGCGGTGACCCATGGCGTGCAGTCGGGCGACGTCACCGTCGACGGCGGGGTGGTCTGGGCGCGTACCGACCGGCCCGCACAGATGCTGGTCGACGTGGCGACGACGGAGTCGTTCAGGGATGCCCGCGCACTGCCGCCGATCGCGGCGCTGCCCGAGAGCGACTTCACCGCAAAGATGCTGATCGAAAACCTGCCGGGCGGACAGGACATTTTCTATCGCGTCCGCTTCCGCGATCTTTCGCACACCGCGGTGGAGGGCGAGCCGGTGACCGGCCGCTTCCGCACCGCGCCCGCCGACCGCCGTGACGTCAGCTTCGTCTGGGGCGGCGACGTCGCAGGACAAGGCTGGGGCATCAACCCCGATGACGGCGGCATGTTCACCTTCTCGGCGATGCGCAAGCACCGTCCGGATTTCTTCCTGCACTCCGGTGACACCATCTATGCCGACGGCCCTATCCAGTCCGAGGTGAAGCTCGCCGACGGCAAGATTTGGAAGAACGTCACGATTCCCGAGAAGGCCAAGGTCGCCGAGACGCTGGACGAGTACCGCGCCGCGCACAAATACAATTTCACCGACGACAATCTTCGCGCCTTCAATGCCGAAGTGCCGATCTTCGTGCAGTGGGACGACCATGAGGTGACCAACAACTGGTCGCTGTCGAAGGAGCTGCCCGCGACCTACAAAGAGCGCGACATCGCGCTGCTTGCGGCCCGCGCAGGCCGTGCCTTCCACGAGATGTATCCGATGCGCGAAAGCATCGTCGAGCCCGGCCGGGTCTATCGGCAGATCTCCTATGGTCCCCATCTCGACGTGTTCGTGCTCGACGAGCGTAGCTATCGCGGCCCGAATGGCCCCAACCTCGAAACCGCTTACGACCCGGCCAGCTATTTCCTCGGCCCGGACCAGACCGCCTGGCTCAAGCGCGGCCTGTTGAATTCGCGCGCGACCTGGAAAGTGATCGCCTCCGACATGCCGCTCAGCCTCGTCGTGTCGGACACGCCGAAGGGTGGATCGGAAGCCATTGCGCAGGGCGACGGCCCGGTGCGCGGCCGCGAGTTCGAGATCGCCGACATCCTGCGCTTCATCAAGATGGCGCCGGTCAGCAACACCGTGTGGCTGACGGCGGACGTGCATTACGCTGCCGCGCATTATTACGATCCCAACAAGGCGCAATTCCAGGATTTCGAGCCGTTCTGGGAGTTCGTGTCGGGCCCGCTTCACGCGGGCACGTTCCGTCCGAACGCACTCGACAATACGTTTGGACCGGAGGTGCGTTTCGTCAAGGCGCCGGGGAAAGACAACCAGAACCTGCCGCCGTCCGCCGGCATGCAGTTCTTCGGTCACGTCAAGATCGATGGCGCTTCAGGACAGATGACGGTGACCTTGCGCGACCGCGCCGACGTCGCGCTATGGTCGACCACGCTCGATCCGAAGCAGGCCTGACGCCGTATCGCTAGTCCGCCGCGCGGACCTGGAGCGCCGCCTCCAGCGCGTCGCTCGAACACGGCTTCTGCAGACGCGGCTGGCCGGCGAATTCCGGCGGGATGCGCGCGTCGGCGCCATAGCCGGTGACGAAGACGAACGGAATTTTCAGCGCCGCGAGCCGTTCGGCCACCGCAAAGCTGTTCTCGCGACTCAATCCGACGTCGAGCAAGGCGAATCCGGGGACGCGCGCCGCGATCGCGGCCAGCGCCTGCGCCACTGAACCTACCGTGCGCACGCTCTTCACGCCAAATCCGAGCAGGCGATCCTCGAAGTCGATCGCGATGATCGGATCGTCCTCGACGATGAGAACATCGGCAGGACAATTTGAACTATCGGAAACGGCGGGTGCCATCATCGTAACTTGGAGCATGAGGTTTCTCTGACTGGGATCCCGGTCACGACGCCTGCACCCAGCGTGGAGGGTTCCCGGAACGAAACCCACCACATTACAGTTATGAGGTCTGTCCACTTGTGCACACAGGACCTCGACGGAACTCGCTAAGGTTGGAGGCGGATGGGAGTTTGAGATGGACGCGCGGACCAGCAACGCCACCGAGATCGACAGCCGGCCGACCAACAATCTGCTGCGGCGCTTGAGCCCGGCCGACTTCGCCCTGCTTGCGCCACATGTCATGCTCGAAAGCGCCGCGGCGAATGAATTGCTCTACAACCCCGGCGATGACGTCCAGGTCGTCCACTTTCCCTGCGGACCATCGCTTGCGACCTTCCTCGTTCCCAATGAGGACGGCCGCGATGTCGAGACCATCCTGGTCGGCCGCGAAGGCGCGGTGGGCGGCATCGTCAGCGAAGGATTTTTACCGGCCTACACCCGGATCTGCGTGAAATTCGGCGGGCCGTTTGCGCGCATTCACGTCGGCAAGCTGGAGGCCGCCAAGCAGCGCTCGCCCTCGTTGCGCCATGTCTTCGCTCGCTACGCCGACTGCATGCTGGCGCAGATCTTCCAGTCCACCGCCTGCAACGCCATTCACTCGATCGAGCAGCGCACCGCCAAATGGATGCTGGCGGCGATGGAGCGGACCGGCGACGAGAGCAGTGTGCCTCTGACCCACGAGCAGCTCGCGACACTGCTCGGCGTCGGCCGCAGCTATGCCAGCCGGGTGCTTCAGTCGTTCAAGGCGGAAGGCGTGCTCGACACGCGACGCGGATCGATCCTGGTCCGCAACCGCGAGGGCCTGCGCCTGCGCGCCTGCATGTGCAACGAGGCCGTGAAGTTGCACTTCGAAGAGGTGCTGCGCGGGGTCTATCCGACCGAAGAGCGGCAAGCCGGCTAGCCACCTGCCTCGCTCCTCTTCGGGGATAAGAAGCGGCCGCACTATCCCGCCGGGCGGGAACCTGGGCTAATGTCCCCCCGCATGAGCGGGGCTTTCCTTCACACTCTCTTCGACATCGCAGCATGGCTGGCTGCGGCCGTGGCGCTGTACTGGCTGTCGCGACAGGGCTTGCTGTTTCCGGCGCAATCCTTCGAGCGGTCCTACCTCGCCGCTTTGGTGTTCGGTGCGGGCCTCGGCGCCTATCTGTTCGGCTCCGCCAATCTGTGGCTGTCGGGCCAGAGCGGCATTGCGCGCTCGGTCGAGGGCGCGCTCGCCGGGGGCATCGCGGCGATCGAGCTCTACAAATGGTCCGCAGGGATCACGGTGCGAACCGGCGCCCGTTTTGCGCTGCCGCTGGCCCTCGGCATCGCGATCGGCCGGCTCGGCTGCTATTTCGCGGGCCTTGAGGATTTCACCTACGGCACGCCGGCGGCATGGCCCTGGGGCCATGATTTCGGCGACGGCATCCTTCGGCATCCCGTGCAGCTGTACGAAAGCGCCGCGATGGGCGTATTCGCGCTGCTCTACGTGGTGGCGGTCTTGAACCGGAGCGCGTTTGTGATCACCAATGGTTTCTACCTCGTCCTCGTCTACTATGGCGCACAGCGCTTCCTGTGGGAATTCCTCAAGCCCTACGGCACGCTGATCGGCCCCTTCACGCTGTTTCACGTGCTGTCGCTGTCCATCCTGCTCTACGCTGTCGTCATGCTGGCGACGGCGCCCAAAGCGAGACCCATGCATGAACGCGCCGTTGCGTAAGTCGCGCCCCTATATCTTCTGGGGCCAGACTCAATCTCTCTGCGAGACCTGCCTGAAGCTGGTGCCGGCCAAGATCCAGATCCTCGACAACGAGGTCTGGTACGAGAAGCGCTGCAAGGAGCATGGCGTCCAGTCCACGCTGGTCTCGACGGACGCAGCCTATTGGCGCCTGTGCAAGGATTTCATCAAGCCCGGCGACCGGCCGCTCGCCTTTCAACGGCATACCGAATTCGGCTGCCCCTATGATTGCGGCCTGTGCCCCGACCACGAGCAGCATTCCTGCCTGGCCCTGATCGAGATCACCGAGCATTGCAATCTGACCTGCCCGGTGTGCTTTGCCGATTCCTCGCCGGCGCGGACCAGCTTCACGCCGCTGGCCAAGATCGAGCGAATGCTCGACGCGCTGGTCGCGAGCGAGGGCGAGCCTGATTTGGTGCAGATCTCCGGTGGCGAGCCGACGCTGCATCCGGACTTCTTCGCGATCCTCGATGCGGTGCGCGCCCGCCCGATCCGCCATGTCATGATCAACACCAACGGCCTGCGTATCGCCCGCGAAAAAGATTTCGTGGCGCGGCTCGCCGAGAACAAGCGAGGGCTTGAGGTCTATCTCCAGTTCGACTCGCTTGAACGCGACGCGCTGATCAATCTGCGCGGCGCGGATTTGCGCAAGATCCGTCAGCAGGCGCTGGAGAATCTCGAGCATTACGGCGTATCGACCACGCTGGTGGCGACCATCAAGCGCGGCGTCAACGATGCCGAGATCGGCGACATCGTTCGCCACGCGCTGACCTGGAAGTGCGTTCGCGGCGTCACGCTGCAGCCGGTGCAGGATGCCGGCCGCAACGAGAATTTCGACAAGAACACCGACCGCATCATGCTGTCGGAGATCCGCAAGCGCGTGGTCGAAACCGGCGTGTTCGGCGACAAGGACATGATCCCGCTGCCCTGCAACCCCGAAAGCATCTCGATCGGGTACGGCCTGCGCAACGGCGACAAAGTGCTGCCGCTGACCTCGCTGATCCCGCAGGAGCAACTCGTCGCATTGTTGCCCAATACGATAAGCCCGGAGAAGCATCCGGCGCTGAGGGAGAAATTCATCGATCTGTTTTCGCTGTCCTCGGGGCCGCTGAACACCAGCGAGCGCGTCTGCGAATTGTTGTGCTGCCTGCCGAGCTTCGAGGTACCGCAGGGCATCACGTACGAGAACGTATTCCGCGTCACCATCGTGCAGTTTCTCGACCGCTTCAATTTCTGCGTCGGCAACGTCAAGCGCAGCTGCATCCATTTCGTCACCGAGAGCGGCGCGATCATTCCGTTCGACACCTACAATCTGTTCTACCGGAACGGAAAGATCGACGGCATCCGCGCCGAACTGGCGGCGCAGTCAACCGAAGGAGTCCTGCAGGCATGAGCATCAGCGACACGCCGCCAGCCCCTCCGGGACCGCCTCCTGCCCCGCCGAACAAGCGCAGCGGCTGCCTGACCGCGCTCATGGCGATCTTCGGGATCATCCTGCTGCTGCCCGGCGCCTGTGCACTCCTGTTCGGCGGAATCTCCATATCCGACAGAGGCCGGATCGATTCCGACGTCGCGCCCCTGGTGTTCCTGGGCCTGGTCGTGGGGCTGGGCGGGGTCGCCCTGATCTGGGCCGCCATCAAGGGCCGGCGCGGCTGAGGGCGGCTTTTCGCCTAACCCCCGGGAATCCCCGGACAAAATTCAATCAACCAACGGCCAAAGAACACATTGTTTTTTGGCCGTTTTTGCCTATATTGCGCCGCAACGCGTAGGGTGCCCGGTCGATATGCCGGGCTTTCCCTTTTGGGCGGAAAGCGCCCCGTTTCCAGTCTTCAAGCGTTGTTTCGAGAAGAGGTCCCGGTCTGACCGGCGAGATCGCGCTTAACCCATTGTCCGACCGCAAAGAAGCTCACTCATGAACCTTCGCAACATCGCCATCATCGCCCACGTCGACCACGGCAAGACGACTCTGGTCGACCGCCTCCTCCAGCAATCCGGCACCTATCGCGAGAACCAGAAGGTGACCGAGCGCGCCATGGACTCCAACGATCTGGAGCGCGAGCGCGGCATCACCATCCTGGCCAAGGCGGCCTCGGTGCAGTGGAAGGACACCCGCATCAACATCGTCGACACCCCCGGCCACGCCGATTTCGGCGGCGAGGTCGAGCGCATTCTCAACATGGTGGACGGCGCGCTGGTGCTGGTCGACGCCGCCGAGGGCCCGCTGCCGCAGACCAAATTCGTGGTCTCCAAGGCGCTCAAGGTCGGTTTGAAGCCGATCGTCGTGATCAACAAGGTTGACCGTCCCGACGCGCGGGCGACCGAAGTCATCAACGAGGTGTTCGATCTGTTCGCGGCGCTCGACGCCAGCGAGGAGCAGCTCGACTTCCCGATCCTCTACGGGTCGGCCAAGCAAGGCTGGATGGCCGAGAGCCCGGACGGGTCGCACGAAGCCGGCATGCAGCCGCTGTTCGACCTGATCGTGCGTCATGTCGCGCCGCCGACCGTCGAGGAAGGCCCGTTCCGCATGATCGGCACCATTCTGGAGGCCAACCCCTATCTCGGCCGCATCATCACCGGCCGTATCTCCTCAGGCTCGATCAAGCCGAACCAGGCCGTGAAGGTGCTGGGCGCCGACGGCAAGACCATCGAGACCGGCCGCATCACCAAGATCCTCGCCTTCCGCGGCATTGAGCGCACTCCTCTCGACGAAGCCGAGGCAGGCGACATCGTCGCGATCGCCGGCCTGACCAAGGGCACAGTCGCCGATACCTTCTGCGATCCGTCGGTCGACACCCCGCTGGTGGCGCAGCCGATCGATCCGCCGACCGTCTCGATGTCCTTCATCGTCAACAACTCGCCGCTCGCGGGCACCGAAGGCGACAAGGTGACCAGCCGCATGATCCGCGACCGCCTGCTGCGCGAGTCCGAAGGAAACGTCGCGCTGCGGGTCGTCGAAGCCTCGGACAAGGACGCGATGGAAGTCTCGGGCCGCGGTGAATTGCAGCTCGCGATCCTGATCGAGACCATGCGCCGCGAGGGCTTCGAGCTTTCGGTGTCGCGTCCGCGCGTCGTGCTGCAGAAAGACGAGGCCACCGGCGCCACGCTGGAGCCGATCGAGGAAGTCGTCATCGACGTCGATGAAGAGCATTCCGGCGTCGTCGTGCAGAAGATGAGCGAGCGCAAGTCCGAGCTGATCGAGATGAAGCCGTCCGGCGGCAACCGCCTGCGGCTGGTGTTCTACGCGCCGACGCGCGGCCTGATCGGCTACCAGGGCGAACTGCTCACCGATACCCGCGGCACCGCGATCATGAACCGTTTGTTCCATGGCTACGCGCCGTACAAGGGCGAGATCCAGGGCCGCCGCAATGGCGTGCTGATCTCCAACGACCAGGGCGAAGCGGTGGCTTACGCCATGTTCAAGCTGGAAGATCGCGGCCCGATGATGATCGAGCCGGGCTGGAAGGTCTACAAGGGCATGATCGTCGGCGAGCATACCCGCGACAACGACCTCGAGATCAACGTGCTCAAGGGCAAGCAGCTCACCAACATCCGAACCACGTCGAAGGATGAAGCGGTGCGCCTGACCCCGCCGATCCGCATGACCCTGGAAAAGGCGCTGGCCTATATCGAGGACGACGAGTTGGTCGAGATCACGCCGAAGTCGATCCGCCTGCGTAAGCGGCACCTCGACCCGAACGAGCGCAAGCGCGCGGAAAAATCCAAGGAAGCGGTGGCTTAAGCTACCGCCCTCGTGCCCCGGACGCAGCGCAGCACGCAGTGATGCGCTGCTGAGCCGGGGCCCAGTTACTCTCACAACCTCCACATCACCTTGGGTCCCGGCTCTGCGGAGCGGCGTTACACGCCGCACCGCGTCCGGGACACGTGAGCTGTGTGTCCGCCCGGCTTCAGCACTCTTTGCGAACGTGCTAGAGCCCGCCCATGAGCTCCCTTCCCTCCTCCGTTGACGTCGCGATCATCGGTGCGGGCGCCGCCGGCCTCGGCGCGGCGCATGCGCTGGCAGGATCCGGCCTCTCGACAATCGTGCTGGAGGCGCGCGACCGGCTCGGCGGGCGGGCCTGGACGGTGCAGGCCTCGCCCGAAGTCACCTTCGACGTCGGCTGCGGCTGGCTGCATTCGGCGGACAACAACTCCTTTGTCGCGATTGCGAAACAGCTCGGTTTCGAGGTCAACAAGGACCTGCCGCCCTGGCGCGAGCGCGCCTATGGCAACGCGTTTCCGCAGAGCCAGCGCGACGAGTTCATGCGCGCGATGGACGCATTCTACGAGCGGCTCTGGCAGGCCGCGCAGAAAGGCAAGGACGAGCCGGCCAGCCTGAGCCTGGAGCCTGGCAATCGCTGGAATCCCATGATCGACGCGATCTCGACTTATATCAACGGCTGCGAACTGAAGGACATGTCCACACTGGACTGGGACGCCTATGAGGACAGCGACCTCAACTGGCGGGTCCGCCGCGGCTATGGTGCTCTGATCGCGGCCTATGGCGCGCCCTGCCCGGTGGCGCTGAACTGCAACGTCACGGTGATCGATCATTCCGGCCAACGCATCCGCGTCGAAACCTCCCGGGGCACGCTGATCGCGGGCAAGGTGATCGTCACCGTGCCGACCAATCTGATCGCCGACGAAGCCATCCGCTTCTTCCCTGCCTTGCGCGCCAAGGTCGACGCCGCAGCCGGCCTGCCGCTCGGTGTCGACGACAAGGTGACGCTTGCGCTCGACGATGCCGAGGCCTTCCCGAAGGAAGGCAATTTGCGCGGCGCCACAATGCGCACCGACATGGGCACCTATCATATCCGCCCATTCGGCCAGCCCTGCATCGAAGGCTTTTTCGGCGGCAGCTTTGCACGCGGACTGGAAGACGCCGGCGAAGGCGCGATTGCCGCGCAGGGCATCGACGAGATCGCAGGCCTTCTCGGCAACGATATCAGGCGAAAGCTGAAGCCGCTCTACGAGTCGCGCTGGGCCCACGACCCCTTCGCGAGAGGCTCCTACTCGCACGCGCTGCCGGGCCACGCCGGTGACCGCGCCGTGCTGGCGGCACCTGTGGATGGGCGGCTGTTCTTTGCAGGAGAAGCGACGTCGCCGAATTTTTTCTCGACGGCGCACGGGGCAAGGGACAGCGGCGAACGGGCGGCACAGGAAGCGCTGGGGGTCCTGGGCAAACCGTAGCCACACACGCTGTCATTGCGAGCGCGGCGAAGCAATCAGAATCTTTCCGCAGCCGGAGTCTGGATTGCTTCGCTACGCTCGCGATGACGAATTACTCAATCACCCGTGCTCGCAAATCGGCATCAGGCACGAAGCACGCGTCGTACTTGCCAAAGATGCGGTAGCGGTTGCGCGCAATGAGGCTGTAGACCGGGTCGCGCAACGCTTTCGGCACGGCGAACAACGCGCGCACCCAACCCCAGCCGGGGAGCTGCGACAGCACCGTCAGCGCGGCGTCCGACTTCATGAACACCTCGCCGCCGTGAACCACGGCGTTGGTGTCGGGATCAGCGGGATCGATGCCGAACGTGCGCGCGAGCCGGGCGCCATAGTCAGACTGGATCGGCGTGAAGCGAAATCGCTTCGCCGTGTCACGTTTGGCGACGAAGCGGACCCAGCGCGAGCAGAAAATGCAGACCCCATCGAACAGGATGACGTCATCGTCAGGCCATTTGGGCATCAGCGATTATCCAATATCAGGAAATGCAGCGTCATGGCTTTTTGCCAGCCGCCGGCTTCAGAGCGCGATCGAGTTCGGCACTCGCGGATTTGACGCCGGCCTCGCTCTCGATCATCCAGTGCCCTTCGCTGCCCACGCCCGGCAGCGCACGGAACTCGACCTTGCCGCCGCTGCGCCGAAACGCGTCGACCAACGCAAGCGAAAATGACGGTGCAAAGTAGCTGTCATTGGCGGCAACGAGCCACGTGACGGGGATGCGCGCGGCCTTGCCGAATTCCGCCGCCGCCGCGAGAAGCGTATGCGGCGCGCAGATCCGGTTCGGCTCGTCATTGGCATGGCCACCGCGGCCCGGCGCAAGGACGATGATGGCGGAGGTCGTCTTCGGATCGGCATTCGCGAGCGCCAGAGCGCCCCAGCCACCGGCGGAATGGCCGATCACGATCGCGGCGTCCTTGCGGATGAAATCCTGCTTTCGCAAATCCTCCAGCGCGAGCGCGATTTCGTCGGCCGTTAAACGGCCCGAGCGCACATAGTCCGCCTCGTCGCAGCCACCCTGGTCCTCGACATAGCGGCCGCCTGTTACGCCATGGCCGAGCCGTTCCGGCACCAGCACGGCGAAGCCGCGCGCGATGAGGAATGCCGTGAGTGCGCGGTATTCCGGCTGGGGCATTTGCGCGCGTCGCAAGGCATTTTGCGTCGATGCGTGCGCGATCACCGCAAGCCGGAACGGGCCGGCACCCGGCGGGCGAAACAGCAGGGCATGAGCGGCGATGTCGGTATCCGGCGATGGCACGCGCCATTGCTGCCGGCGAAACGGATCGCCCTCCGCTCCGGACGAACCAAAAGTGACCTGAGCGCACACAGGCGACGCAGTCAGCAAGGCCAACAAAGGCAGAAGCACGAGGATATTGAGGAGCCGCATGAATTGCCGGAGGCGAGAACTGCGACGGTCACACTAGTAGGAACGAATCAATATCGGCAGACTTTCTGCGTTGCCATTGCCGTCCATTCGTTGCCGCAAAGCGGTTTTGCACCGGCGCAGAGCACCCCGGTGCCATTCGAATCGGCGTCTTGTCTTTTTTCGGTACAACATGGTTCAAATACTGATGCAGAAAGTCCACACGTTAACCGATAATTAACGATAGGTCTTGCCGCCGGCGCGGCGACTTGGTTTGATCACGTCCATGAGCACAACCCTGATCGAGGTCCGGCCGGCCAAAGCCGCAGATGCAACTGCGGTGGCGTCCACCCATGACGAAGCCTGGCGCTCCGCCTATCAGGGCATCATTCCCGGCGCCGAACTGGAGAAGCTGATCAACCGCCGCGGTCCGCAATGGTGGGACAGTGCGATCCGCAAGGGCAGCCGCGTCAGCGTGCTGGTGTTCGGCGACAAGATCGCAGGCTACGCCAATTACGGCCGCAACCGCGCCCGCAGCCTGCATTTCGACGGCGAGGTCTACGAGCTCTATCTGCGTCCCGAATTCCAGGGCCTGGGCTTTGGTCGCCGCCTATTCACCGCGGCCCGCCGCGACCTGATGCAGAGCGGCCTGAAGAGCATGGTGGTGTGGGCGCTCTCGGACAACGATCCGGCCACCGAGTTCTACCGTGCCCTGGGCGGCCGCATGGTGGCGCGCTCCTCGGAGCGTTTCGGGCCGAAGTCGCTCGACAAGGTTGCCTTCGCTTGGACCAATTGAGCTGCTGAAGTCCGCTCGGCAGCGTTTCCCTTCCGTCGATACCGTTGCCGTTTGAGCCGGTGATCGCTGGATTCATTATTTCACAAAAACGCGATGGATCAGCGGGCCAAGCCCGCGTATGACAGCGCCAAAATCGCTGCCGGGTGCGATTTAACCTTGGCAACAACGGAGCCTTGAATGCGTATCGATGCGGTCTCGATCGGGAAAAACGTACCCCACGACGTCAACGTCATCATCGAAGTCCCCGTGGGCGGCGAACCGATCAAATACGAGATGGACAAGGAAGCCGGCACGCTGGTGGTCGATCGTTTCCTCTACACCCCGATGCGTTACCCCGGTAACTACGGCTTCATCCCGCACACGCTGTCCGATGACGGCGATCCCTGCGACGTCCTCATCATCAACACCCGCGCCATCATCCCCGGCGCGGTCATGAGCGTGCGTCCGGTCGGCGTGCTGTTCATGGAAGATGAGGCCGGCGGCGACGAGAAGATTTTGGCGGTGCCCTCGTCCAAGCTCACCCAGCGCTATGACAAGGTGAAGTCGTATTCCGACCTGCCGGATATCACGCTCCAGCAGATCCAGCACTTCTTCGAACACTACAAGGATCTCGAACCCGGCAAGTGGGTGAAGATCCTGCGCTGGGGCGGCCCAGAGGATGCGCACAAGCTGATCCTCGAAGGCATCGATCGCGAGAAGAAGAAGAACGGGTAAAGCTACCGCGTCGAGCGATGGTGTGCTCCCTCGCCCCGTTCTTACGGGGAGAGGGATCGCTTCGTAATCGACCTCTCCCCGCAAGCGGGGCGAGGTGAAGAAAACCTACACCGCCGACTTCGGCAGCCCTGCGATCGCGCAGGCCGCGCGCAAGGTGTTCACGAGCAGGCACGCGACCGTCATCTGACCGACGCCGCCCGGCACCGGCGTGATGGCGCCAGCCACGGCGAGCGCTTCCTGATAGGCAACATCGCCAACGAGACGCGTTTTGCCGTCGTCCTTCGGGATCCGGTTGATGCCGACGTCGATCACGGTCGCCCCCGGCTTCAGCCAGTCGCCGCGCACCATCTCGGACTTTCCGACCGCGGCGTAGACGAGGTCTGCGCGCCTCACGAGCCCGGGCAGGTCACGCGAGCGCGAATGCGCGATGGTCACCGTGGCGTTCTCGTTCAGCAACAGCTGCACCAGCGGGCGGCCGACGAGGTTGGAGCGGCCGATGACGATGGCGTTCATGCCTTCGAGCGAGGCATGCACGCTCTTGGTCAAAATGATGCAGCCGAGCGGCGTGCAGGGCGACAGCGCCTCGAAGCCGCCGGCGAGGCGGCCGGCGTTGTTCGGATGCAGCCCATCGACATCCTTAGCGGGATCAATGGCATTGACGACGGCCTCGGTGTTGAGGCCCTTGGGCAGCGGCAATTGCACCAGAATACCGTGCACGGCGGGATCGCGGTTAAGTTTTGCGACGAGCGCCAGGAGATCTGCTTGCGAGACGTCGGCCGGCAGCTTGTGCTCGAACGAGGCCATACCGGCGGCCTGGGTCTGGGTGTGTTTCGAGCGCACATAGACCTCGCTGGCCGGGTCGCTTCCGACCAGAACGACCGCAAGGCCCGGTACCAGATTGTGCTCGCGCTTGACGCGTGCGACCTCGTCGGCGACGCGGGCGCGAAGTTCCGCGGCGATGACTTTTCCGTCGATGATCTTGGCGGTCATGTCAGTTCCCTCAGTCCGTCGATTTGGCTGATGCGAGCAGGCGCAGCGCTTCGCCGAGCCGCGCCGGATCGCCGTCGACCGCGATCTGCTTCAGCCGCGAGGTCGCTCCCGACAGGAGTTTGACGCTGGCCTTCGGCACGCCCAGCGATTTCGCCAGCAGCACCAGAACGGCCTTATTGGCCTCGCCGCCATCCGCGATAGCGCGCACACGCACCTTGAGCACGCTGCGGCCATCGGAGAGCTGCTCGATCCCGTCGATATCGTCGCGGCCGCCGCGCGGCGTCACCCGCAGCGCGATGCTGATACCTGCGGCCCCGTAACGCCAAGGTTCCTTGATGACAAGGTTCTTTGGCAACCCAGGGCGCTCCAGCCTGCTTAGATCACGTTCGGGTAGATGTAATACAGGATCACCCGCTCGATGAACATGATGAGCAGGATCAGGATGATCGGCGAGATGTCGAGGCCGCCGAGGCTGGGCAGGAAATTGCGAATCGGCGCCAGGACCGGCTCCGTGATCCGGTACAGGAACTCCGCCACTGCCGACACGAACTGGTTGCGGGTGTTCACGACGTTGAAGGCGATCAGCCAGGACAGGATCGCGGACGCGATCAGCAGCCAGACGTAGAGGTCGAGCACGATGATGACGATGTCGAGAACGGCACGCATGGCTTTTAAAAACTCTGGCTTCGGTCGGGATTGACGTCTTTTGCTAGATATCGGTTCCCCCCGGTCCAAACAAGGGAAGTCGGTGCCGGGATGGCTAAAACCGGGTTACAGCCGTCCTTGACTTGACCTTGGCGGGGACTTAAATGGCGCCCGGTTGTCGGCCGCATTGACCAGAGCGGCCTACAAAAGGGGCCATAGCTCAGCTGGGAGAGCGCGTCGTTCGCAATGACGAGGTCGGCGGTTCGATCCCGCCTGGCTCCACCAGCCTTCGCTCGCTTCGCGAGCTACGGCTCGGCAAGCCCGGACAGTCCCTCGTAGCGAAACGAGCGAAGGCTGCCGCGGCGTAGCCCGCAGGGCGAAGACGGACTGCCGACGAATCCCTCCTACTTCCCCGTAAACCTCGGCGGCCGCTTCTCCATGAAGCTCGCGACTCCCTCCCGGAAATCGCTGCCGTTCAGCGCTACCATCATGTCCCGATTGGCTTCGATCGTCGCCTCCGCCAGCGTCTGGAACGGCACCTCGTAGAGCTGCCGCTTGATCACGGCCATCGCGCTCGGCGAGACGAAATCGGCGAGGTCGCGCGCATAGGCGTAAGTCTCCTCGCGCAGCTTCTCGGGCGAGCAGAGCCGGTTCACCAGCCCGATCCGCAGCGCCTCGTCACTCGAAACACGGCGTGCCGAGAGCAACAGATCCATCGCATTGGCGTGGCCGACGATTCGCGGCAGCATCCAGCTGATGCCGTGCTCGGCGATCAGGCCGCGCCGCGCGAAGGCGGTGGTGAACACGGTGTTGTCGGCGGCAAAGCGCAGGTCGCAATAGAGCGCGTGGACGAGGCCGATGCCGGCGGTTGCGCCGTTGAGCATGGCGATGACAGGCTTTCCGATCGACGGGTAGAAGCCATAGCGCGTCTGCCAGTCGGGCCGCCGGTTCATGTCGAAGGGCGGCAGGTTCGACGCGCGCCTGACATCATCGGGGTCGAGCCCCTTCAGCGCGTCCATGTCGGCACCGGCGCAGAAAGCGCGGCCCGCGCCGGTGATGACGATGACGCGGACGTTGTCATCGGCGCTCGATGCTTCCATCGCATGGCGCACGTCGCGCTCCATGATGGGCGTCCACGCATTCATGCGGTCGGGACGGTTGAGCGTGATGGTCGCGACCTTGTCGCTGACCTCATAGAGAATGTGTTCGTAGCCCATGGCGCTCTCCCTTTGTTTGCCGGCGCAGTTACGCGCGCGCACGTTGGCAACGAGCCTACCATACAAGGGGATGAGAAGAGCTTGTGCTAAGGCGCGATCACTCGGCCGCCTGCGCCAGCAACGGCCGGCGCGTCAGCCAGCCGTCGACGAAATGATCGAGCCAAGCGCGTTCCGCGGCATCGTAGATCGCACGGTCCGCGAAATGATGATGCCGCTGTCGCGCGCCGGGCGCGCTGAGACCGTCATAGCCCCGGGTGGTCCAGCGATGCATCATCGCGTAGGTCACGTCGGGATGGAACTGCACGCCGAAAGCGTTGCCGGTGCGGAATGCCTGCACCGGAAAATCATCGCCTTCGGCAAGCAGTTCAGCGCCAACCGGCAACTCGAAGCCTTCGCGATGCCAATGATAGACCCGCGCCGGCCAATTCGGGCAGAGCCCGTGTCCCGCTGCTGTCGGGCGAATCGGATAGTAGCCGATCTGGGTCAGCGCGTCGGCATGCGGCGCGACGCGGGCCCCCAACTGCTTCGCCAGCATCTGCGCGCCGAGGCAGATGCCGAGGAACGGCCGCTGTTCGCGGAGCGGAATTTCGATCCAGTCGATCTCGCGGCGGATGTAGTCGTCGGGATCGTTCGCGCTCATGGGACCGCCGAAGACCACAGCGCCGGCATGCTGGTCGAGGGTCTCGGGCAGCGGATCGCCGAACCGGGGACGGCGGATGTCGAGACGATGGCCGAGCGCGCGCAGCGCATTACCGACGCGGCCAGGCGTTGAGGATTCCTGATGCAGGATGATCAGAACCGGCAACCGGGTTTCGGAGGCGGCGACGTCCGGCGTCCTTCTGGGGAAGGGCACCACTTCTGCGCCACCAAACCTGTTCGTCCGGAACGACATGGTCTCTGCGAGTGCTATCGGTTCAGACCGCCAGCATAACTAAGCGATCGTTAATTTCGTGTGAGTTTGCGCACACACCCACCCGATAGAAAGCAAGCTCCGGGCCACGACCGACCGAGAGCTCGCTTTAGTGTCTTTGCCTCTGAAACCAGCTGGTGGCAGACAGAATGAAGCCGCGCGGGAAGAAGCGCAGCGCGAATGGCACGATCTTGATGCCCAGACCGGGGAGCACTGCCCGCTTGTTGGCCATCAGGCCGCGATAGGCCTGCCGTGCGACCTCGGCGGCAGGAACATTGAGAAGGGCCGTATCATGTCCGGAGCCAACGCGGGCGCGGGCCTGGAATTCGGTGGGCACCGGGCCCGGGCAAAGGACGGTGACGCGAACGCCGCGCGGTGCAAGCTCCGCCCGCAAGGCCTCGGTGAAGGAAATGACATAAGCCTTGGACGCGTAATAGACGGCCATGCCGGGGCCGGGCAGAAAGCCGGCGACCGACCCGACGTTGAGAAGACCGCCCTTGTTCCTGATCAGCTGATCGGCAAAGCGCAGCGACAGATCCGTCAGAGCCCGGACATTGACGTCCACGATGCCGACCTGCTCGACGCGGTCGCGCTCAACTGCGTCACCGAATACGCCAAAGCCGGCATTGTTGACGAGATTGTCGAGCTCGACGCCTTCGGCAGCGAGTGCGGCGGCGATCTTCTCGCCGGCATCCGCGTCCTGGAGATCGCAGGCGATCACGATCGGCTTCTTGCCGCCGTTGGCGGCGAGCTCGTTCGCGAGCGCCTCGAGCCGGTCCGCGCGTCGCGCCGTCAGCGCAAGACGGTGTCCGTTCGCGGCGAACACACGCGCCAGCTCCGTGCCGATGCCCGCCGAGGCACCGGTGATCAACGTTACCCGCTCAGTCACGATCGAGATCTCTTGAATTGAAGTTTTTGGCCCCGGAATGCTGGAACGAGAGCATAGGCCGAGCGCGACAGGCAAGCGGCGCCGCCGCATAGCCACTTGAGCGGGAAACGGGGGAAGCAGGCAAACCACGGATTTACAGGAGAAATCCGGAACCCGGACAGCCCGAGGCTACATTAAAGTTTCGTCATGTGACCTGCACAACCGTCAATTGGCGGTGTTGGCACGGATCACCCACCGACCGCGTCGTCCTTGACCTGGCCGCCGGCACGATCTGCGACCGCGTGCTTCAGGTCGACCCGGTCGCGTTGCGAAATCCCGAGCAGGTCGGAAGCGCGCCAGACCACATTATCCTCGAACTCGGTAACCTGGCCGTCGGCGTAGACCAGCTCCCACATCATCTGGACGACGCGCTTGCGGCCCTCTTCGTCGAGCGAGCGCATCATGATGCTGGTGAAGTGATAGAGGTCGACCGCCTCGCCCTCGACCTCCGTCGCATCCGCGATCAGGCGATCCGCGGTGCCGCGATCGAGCCCGAAGTGGCTTTCGATCAAACTGTGCAACTTGCGCTGCTCGGCAGCAGTCGGCTGGCCGTCCAGCGAGATCACGTGAACGAGCAGCGCGGTCGCCGCCAGCCGGTAATCACTGTCACCGAATGCGCGGTCCTGGGCATGGGGAGCAACAATGTCGGCGATGAATTGGCGCAGGCCGTCGAGCATAAGGTCCTACCGAAATCGATGAAGCCGCGGAGCGCGACTGCTACCAGCATTATATGAGCAGGAAACCCAACCGGCGCAACGTGCGTCAGTTCCGCGCGCCGCATTACGTTTCGGCAATCTGGGAGCGTTGGTTTCGGGAGGGCGGCTAAATCGTCTCTCCGACGTCGTCCTGGCGAAGGGCCAGGACCCATTACCCCAGGGTGTAGTTTGGCGAAGACTGGTTGTGGTCCGGTACGCCGACCATCCGCAATCGATAGATTCCGCGGTATGGGTCCTGGCCTTCGCCAGGACGATGTGGGGGGCAACACCTCACGGTATCTCGTACACCACCATCTTGTCGGCGATGCCGCGCAGGGCGGCCTGCTTCTGGATCGGCCTGATTTCGCGCTGCTTGAGGACTTCGGCGACTGCCGGTGCATCGAGCACCGGGCCGGTGATGTGGATCTCCTGCGCGGTCGAGAGGCTCTGCACGCGGGCGGCGATGTTGACGGTCTGGCCGAAATAATCCTGCCGCTCGTTCAGCATCACCGCGAGGCACGGACCCTCGTGGATGCCGATCTTGACGATGAGATCGGCGGTGCCGCGCTTTTTGTTGAGCTCGTCCATCGCCGCGCGCATCCGCAAACCCGCCGCGATCGCATGCTCGGGACGGACGAAGGTCGCCATCACGGCGTCGCCAATGGTCTTCACCACCGCGCCTTTCTCCGACGAGATGATCTCGAGCAGTGCATGGAAATGCGCGCGCACGAGGTCGAAGGCGGCGAGATCGCCGACGCGCTCATAGAGTGCGGTCGATCCCTTCAGATCGGTGAACAGGAAGGTCAGCGAGGTGATCTGGAGCCGCTGGTCGAGACTGAGATTGTCCGCCTTGAACACGTCGCGAAACGTCTGGTTCGACAGCATCCGCTTGGCGGTCAGGAACGGCTTGCGCTTGCCGATGAGGTGATGGAGTGCCTCGGCCGCGATGAAGACCGACGGCAGCACGCGTACGCCGGCCTGGTTCTCCAGCGACAGCCGCAGCGGGCCCGGCCGCATGGTCGTGGTTCCCGTCGGCGCCTGCACCCTGTTGTACATGATGGCGAGCTGCTGACGGTCCTTGGTCGGCTCGCCCTGCACGTCGATGAAATGGGCCGCGTGAGTCACCGGTTCGAAGATGATGATGAAATCGTTCGGCAGTTGCAGCGACATGGTCGCCTTCTCGCCGGCCGGCAGCTCCATCGTATCCAGCGTCACCTCGTTGGCGAGCGTCGCGAACGATTCCTTGTTGAAGTCGACGCCGGAACTCCAGAACACCTGCTTGAAGTACTCCCACACCGGAAGCGTATCAGGATCATGCGCCGCAATGCGCCGGACACGTGAATTGACGGTGAAGGAGACTTCGACCTGATCATCGACGGAGGCCTTGTAGCCGCAGGCGCACAGCGCACAATGATAATCATCGGGCTTGAGCGCCTTCAGGGTCGAGTGCGCACCCAACACGCCGCCGCAGCCCGGGCACAGCACATTCCAACCCAGATCGAACAGGCCGAGCCGCGCCGAATGCAGGAATGCCGAGATCGCGTGCTCTTCATCGAGACCGTGCTGCTTCGCGAAATCGAGGACATTGACGCGGTTGAGCTCGTGATCTTCGCCGTCCTCGATGAGGCGCGCGATCGCGTCGACCACTTTCGCATCGGCGGTCTGCTTCAGAACGGAAAACTGGGCCTGGATATCGCTCATGGCGCAACTCTATCTGGTGTGGATCACGCCGTCCGCCAGGCGAACGCCTGTCACCGACGCGTGATGCGGAACAGCGGCGAACGGTCCGGCTGGGTCGTGACGACGCCGAGCGGAATGACAGGGCTGGTATCGGCAAGCTCGACACGGAACGCACCGATCAGCCGGGCCAGCGCCAGCACGGATTCGGCTTGCGCGAATGGTGCGCCGATGCAGACGCGCGGACCCGCGCCAAAGGGCAGATAGGCAAACCGATCGGGTGCTTCCGTCGACATGAAGCGTTTTGGAATGAACGCGTTCGGCTGATCCCACAGCTTCTCGTGCCGGTGCAGCAGCCACGGCGCGATCATGATGATGTCGCCCTTGCCGATGGCGACGCCGGCCGCGTTGTCCTTCTCGCGCGCGGCCCGGGCGATCAGGAAGGCCGGCGGATAAAGCCGCATGGTCTCCTCGATCGCGGCGCGGGTGAACTTCTGGCGATCGATATCGACCATGCTGTCGAGGTGCTCGCCGCGGGTCTCGGAGGCGACCTCCTCCTGCGTATCGGGATCGAGGGCGAGCAGATAGAGCGCCCAGAACAGCGCGGTCGCCGTGGTCTCGTGACCCGCGAGGATCATGGTTGCGACTTCGTCGACGAGTTGCTCGTCCGAAAAGCCTTTGCCGGTTTCGGGGTCCCGCGCCTCGTCCATGAGATCGAAAAGATCGCGCGGCGGCGCGCCCGCTTTCTTGCCCATCTCCCGCCGCTCGGCGATCAGCATCGCGACGAATTCAGTCCAGCGCTTGCGGAAACGGGCGCGGGCAAAATCCATGGGGCTCGGCCAGGACAGCGGCAGCACCATGTCGAGCAAGTACGGCCGCCCGAGTCGGGCTCCATACTCCATGACGAAGTTGCGCAAGGTCGGACCATGCCGGTCCATGCCGAACGAGAACATGGTGCGTCCGGCGATCTCCAGCGTCATGCGCTGCATGATCTCGCGCAGATCGATCGGCTCGCTCGTTCGCCCGTCCAGCTTCGCGATGGTCTCGTCGAGCACCGCCGTCATGTGCGGAACGAGATTTGCCGTCGCACGCGGCGTGAACGCCGGCGCGAGAGTGCGGCGCTGAAACGTCCACGAATGGCCCTCCGCAATCAGAAGACCGTCGCCGAGCACGGGACGAAGCATGCGGATGCCCGCCGGGGTACGCGAATAATTCTCGTAATTGCTGAGCAGGACATGCCGGATCGCATCCGGCTGGTTCAGGATGAAACTGTTGCGGAAGAAGAAGCGGCCCTCGATGACGTCTTCCTCGTAGGCGCGCTGGCCCCAGGTCGCGATCATGTTCCGCTTGATCACGGCTAGCCGGCCGAGGAACGACATGTCGTCGGGCGCACGCGGCGGGGTCGGAGGGACGATGGGCCGACGCACGCTGGCGATGTTCATGGCTCGCTCCCGCAGAGGTGACGCAGGCAATTAGCTAGTAAGTCAGCTCGGCAATCGCAATCCTGTTCTCGGAGGCAGGCCAGGCGCGTGCCACAATTCGTTCTTCGCCAAATTGGGCCACGATGTTACGCCCCACCTCGCCGGCCGGAAGGCGCAGTGTTGCTGTCGAATCTGTGGGCACACCCGATTTGACGTCCGCCGGCTCCTTGCCGTCGAGCAGCACCACATCCCGCGGCAGGCCGAAATAGCCGCGCGGACGCGACATGATCACCACAGCCCCGGCGTCCTTGTCCGCGGGCCCGAGCGGACGCGCGGCGCGCAGATGCACGACGTCCGACGAGCGCGGGAAGGGTGAGCGGTAGATATGCGTCGTCGGCGCATCCGGCGATGCGACGACGAATTCGAGCGACCAGGAAGGCTCGACCTGCGCCGGTCCCCAGCGGCCGTCGGCACCGGTCTTCGCACTGTGGACGGCGTTGCCCTTGCGCTCACCGGTTTCAGGATCGACCCGAAACACGTCGACGGTTGCGCCGGCCATCGGCCGGTTGGTCGACACGCCGCCGGGCGCGCCGGTAACAAGCCCACTCAGCTTCACGCTCTGCTCCGGGACAATCGCGATTCGCGCGGGCTCGCGGGCGGCGATGAATTTGTAGATCTCGCGGAAGGCCCGGAGGTGGAACGCCACCTCGCGATGATCGAGCGCGCCGAGCACGAGGTTGGCCGCCCCCTTCAACTCCGGACCTTCGACGTTGACGCCGGTCGGCGTACCGGGCTTGCCGATGAAACGGCCATCGGCCTGCGCGTATTTGTCCATACCGTCGCTGCGCAAGGTGAGGAAGGCGACATCCGGCGTCACCTCGCTCTCGCCCTCGTTCAGGCCGCGCAAGAACGCGCCGCGGCCGTTGAACTCGCTGTTGGGCTGGTCGTCGGTCGCGAACACGCCGTGATTGGGCGTGCCGCACAGCACGGCATGGCTGACATCGCTGGCGCCGCCGTTCTTGATGACGTTGCGGATGGCATAGCCGCCGCGCGAGCTGCCAACCAGCGCCACGCGGGCCGCGCCGGTGCTGCGCTTCAATTCGGCTATGGCGGCGGCGAGCTCGCGGCGCTGGTCCTCGGTAGAGGAGCGGCCCGCCTGCTCGACCTTGTCGTCACTTCGTGCATTGGGATCGGTGAAATTGATCGCCATCATGCGGTCGCGCGCGATGCCGTTGGATTCCATCCGCCACAAGGTCGTCATCCAGAGCGCGTCGTATTCGCCATTGCCGTGGACGAACAGGATCGGCGGCACCTCGCCCGACGCGGCAGGTGAGGGCTGGGCCAACGCGCCCGTCCGCAAGCTCGCAATTGCGAAGGGCAAGCTGCCGGCCCCTAGCATGATCATTCGTCGTGACAGCTTCATCTGTTCCTCCCCCGCAAAACCATCTCTGTGCACCGCTTATACCGGCCTAACCACTGGACAGCGAAGGACTTTCGCAGGCATCACTGAACTTGCCGGAATCGCCCAAAGACCACTCCAAGACGACTTCAAGACTACTTCTGCCAGCCCATCTGGAAGGGGATATGACCGAGCAGACGAACCGCCAGAAAATTGCGACCGACGGCATCATGGCGCCGCTGCGGTACACCGTGTTCCGGCGCATCTGGCTCGCCAGCCTGCTCTCCAATCTTGGCCTGCTGATCCAGGGCGTGGGCGCCGCCTGGGCGATGACGCAGATGGCCGCTTCGGCGGACAAGGTGGCGCTGGTGCAGACCGCCCTGATGCTGCCGATCATGCTGATCTCGATGCCGGCCGGCGCCATCGCCGACATGTATGACCGCCGTGTCGTCACCTTGATCGCGCTCATGATCGCGCTGACTGGCGCGACCGCGCTCACGGTCCTGGCCTGGTTCAACTACATTTCTCCGGAAACGCTGCTCGCGTTCTGCTTCGTGGTCGGCAGCGGCAACGCGCTGTTCGGCCCGGCCTGGCAATCCTCGGTCAGCGAGCAGGTGCCGCCCGATGCCCTGCCGTCGGCCGTCGCGCTGAACGGCATCAGCTACAACATCGCGCGCAGCTTCGGTCCGGCGGTCGGCGGTGTCATCGTCGCCGCGCTCGGTGCGGTGGCGGCGTTTGCGTGTAACGCGATCCTCTATTTGCCGTTGCTGGTGGTGCTGCTGCTCTGGCGGCGCAACACCGAGCCCTCGCGGCTGCCGCGGGAGAAGCTCAACCGCGCCATGGTGTCGGGCTTCCGCTACATCACCAATTCGCCGCCGATCAAGATCGTGCTGTTGCGCACGCTGGTGATGGGCCTGATCGGCGGTGCCATCATGGCACTGATGCCGCTGGTCGCGCGCGATCTGCTGCATGGCGGCGCGCAGACCTACGGCGTCATGCTCGGCGCCTTCGGGATGGGCGCCGTGGTCGGTGCGCTCAACATCCACGAATTGCGTAAGCGCATGAGCGGCGAAGCCGCGATCCGCGCCTGCACCATTTCGATGGCGTTTGCGATGGCTGCGCTCGCCGTGAGCACCGAGCCGGTGCTGACCGCGGCTGCCCTGGTGCTCGCCGGCGCGGTCTGGATGGCCGCCGTCGCACTGTTTAATATCGGCGTGCAGCTCTCGGCGCCGCGCTGGGTCGCCGGCCGCTCGCTCGCGGCGTTCCAGGCCTCGATTTCGGGCGGCATCGCGGTCGGCGCCTGGGGCTGGGGCCATCTCACCGACTATGCCGGCGTCGAGGTCGCGCTGCTGACGGCTGCCGGCCTGATGCTGATCTCGCCGGTGCTGGGGATCTGGCTCACGATGCCGCGCGTCGGCGCCCGTAATGAAGACGCCGATTTGCTAGCGGATCCGGAAGTCAAACTGTCGCTCACGGCACGCAGCGGGCCGCTGGTGGTCGAGATCGAATACCGCGTCGCCCAAGACAACGCCCGCGCCTTTCACAACGTGATGCAGGACGTGCAGCTCTCTCGTCAGCGCAACGGTGCTTACGGCTGGTCGATCGCGCGCGACATCGCCGATCCCGAATTGTGGACCGAGCGTTACCACTGTCCGACCTGGCTCGACTATCTACGCCAGCGCAACCGCTCGACCCAGTCCGAACGCGCTCTGCATCAGGAGGCGATCGATTTCCACATCGGCCCCGATCCGGTGCGGATCCGCCGCATGCTCGAGCGTCCGTTCGGCTCGGTGCGCTGGAAAGAGGAGACGCCGGATCAGGCAGCAAGTGAGGTGCTGCCCGTGGTCGCCACTGCGGCGGGAAGCAGCACGTAGGGTTTCGCGAGTCCGTAGCGACGTCTTACTGCCCGTGATCCGTCAGCACCTTCTCGCAGCCTTTGGTGAGCCGCGTACGGTTTTGCTTGAGGCAGGCGAGCACAGCCTGATCGCCATTGTTCATCACCGGGCGGCAGAAGCGCGTCACATCGCGCGCACAGGCGTCGTGACCGGGCTGCTGCGCGGACGCAGCCGATGCAAACAGGATCAATGGAATGATGAAAAGAAATCTGGTCATCGCGTAATGCCTCTTACCCGGAAGATGTGCGGGCGAAGCTAGAGCGACGATCCCGAAGCCGCAACGGCTTTATTGGCAGGCGGGCTTGCGCTGCCGCGTGGCCCCGGCTTGACGCCGGGGCACATCGCGAGGGGAGCTAACCGACGCAACGACGCTATCGTTACTGTTACTGAGCGTCCTGGGCGTCAGCGACCTTGCGTGACGCGCCGCCCTTGGCGAGGTCCTTGTCCATCACCGCACGGCAACCGGCGCTCAGATCCGAACGATGCTTCATCATGCACGCCGTGATCTTCGGGATGTTCGGGATTTCCGACGAGCACAGGCGGAAAGCGTCGCCGGTGCACTGCTGCTGGGCTTCGGACGAGAAGGCGAAGCTGGAGCCGGTCGAGGCGATCGAGAGGATGGCGGCAAAGCCCAGAGCCAGGCTGGTGTCGCGGATCTTGCTACTCAAGGACTTGGTGTTCAGAGACTTGGTGTTCAGCGAGTTGGTCATTTGAAGCTCCCATTGGCACCGCTGGAAGCGGGCCCGTTGTTGATGGGATCGACCATGCTCCAGCAAAACAGTTTCCACTGTGATGACGGTCACGGGAGGCCCACCCTCTGTGACTATGGTCACGTTGGCGCACCTCGCTGAAATTCCTTCATATCCGCTGTCGTGTTGGTGTCACGTTAACTGTTCCTTCGCATTAATGGCTCGTCGAGCGGGAAATTCCGCCGGTTTGGTTGCGTAATTGGAAAGAATGGCGATGCGTAATGCGTTGGGCCTGATGCTGGCCAGTGTAGTTGCGGCGGTCGTGATTGCCGCCGGCGGTTGGTTTTATTATTCCTCGCGCGCCGACCAGGCCGCTCCCAAGACGATTGCCGCCCGTGCCGCCGATCAATTGCCGGCACAGGCGAAGCTCGCCGCCAAGGACGACGTCACGACCACGGCGGCGATTGCGGCCAAACCGGCGGCAGCCGCCCCGGCCGCCGCACCCGCGCCGATGCCGGTTCAGCAGAAATCGACCTGCGCCAATCCCAACGCGCTCGGCGTCTCCCGCGTGGTCGAGATCGACACCACCGGCGGTCCGGGCTTCGGCTTCGATCATTTCAAGCAGTTCGACTTCCTCACCGACAAGGAGGTCGTGCTGACGTTCGACGACGGTCCCTGGCCGGTCAACACGCCCGCCGTGCTGAAGGCGCTCGCGGATGAATGCACCAAGGGCCTGTTCTTCTCGGTCGGCAAGCATGCGACCTACCATCCGGAAATCCTTCGCCAGGTGCTGGCGCAGGGCCACACGGTCGGCACTCACACCTGGTCGCACGTCAACCTGAACGGCAAGAAGATGACCGAGCAGATGGCCAAGGACGAGGTCGAGAAGGGTGTTAGCGCCGTGAAATACGCGCTCGGCACCAACCCGGCACCGTTCTTCCGCTTCCCGCAGCTGCAGCACAATCCGGCGATCGTGAGCTATTTCGGCACCCGAAACGTCGCGATGTTCTCGACCGACATCGACTCCTTCGACTTCAGGAAGGGCGCCACGCCGGAGAAGATCATCGAGACCGTGATGACCAGGCTCGACAAGCTCGGCAAGGGCATCATCCTGATGCACGACTTCCAGAAGCATACCGGCGAAGCCATGCCTGCACTGCTCGCGCGGCTCAAGGCCGGCGGCTACAAGGTCGTGCAGATGAAGGCCAAGACGACGCTCGAGTCGCTGCCAGAATATGACGAGGCATTGCTGAAGGACCTGAAGGTGCCGACCTCGAGCGCACGTCCGATCGGGAGCGTGGTGCAGACGGTTTCGCAGTAGCGCGTCCAGTCCGATCCAAATCTCTTGCGTCATGGCCGGGCTTGTCCCGGCCATATGCTTTTTGAGAGCAGGCACCTTACCAGTAGATGCCGTGGCGATGCAGCTCGCTGATGATGCGGCCTTCGGTCCAGCTGCGCTTGTGCTTCGACTTGTCCGCCTTGGCCGTCGTCTTCGCGGCGGGTTGGGTCGTCGTCGCGAGCGCTGAGGTCGTCGCGGTCGTCGGTGTGGGAGTCGCCGCAGGCGCAGTGAGCGAAACCGCCGGCGGGCGATCGAGATATTTCGGAGCTTCGGCGGCTGGCGCTGCTTCGCTCACCTGCGTCGGCGCGGCAGCGAGCGTCGGCGCCGTTTGCTGAACCGAAGCCGGCTCGCTCACCGCGGACAGCGACAGGCTGCGCGGGCCTCCGGCCTGGGCAGAGGCAGAGACCAGCACCATAGCGGCCACCAGAATGATCTTGCGCATATGAAATCTCCCCGTGTTTGGCGTGAGCTGGACACTAGGGGAGCCAATCGCGAGTTTATGTGATCACGATCACTCAGACTGCCGTGCGATACTGAATCCTCCGACGGTGAGGCAATGGCCGCGCTCTACCGGATTCATCTGCACCAGCGCGCTCATGGTGACCAAATGCGCCGGTCACAACGCCTGGCTTGGGGAGATCAAATGAGCTGTGAGCGACCCGAGACATAGGTGACAGTTCGTACCGGACACATGGGTTACACTTTCCGCTTTTGTTCTGCGGGAGTGT